>DASWWE010000104.1:0-28122 GCA_036406055.1 Flavipsychrobacter sp.
CAAGCGGCCATGTAGATTTGCATGCACGCATCTTAAGCAAGATAAAGGTAAAGGCCCAGGGAAGGAAAGATCATGCTGCCCCCACTACAAACCATTTGCTGCAGCCATCTGCAAATATTACCAATACATATTCAGTTACCAATTGGCCGGGCATGACAAAGCCGGCCTACTACCTGTTTCTTTTCAGATACACGTTGTTCTGATTTGGCAGATCCACGTCTTCATTTCGGTTGATATAATCAACCTTCCTAAACACAGACAATAAACTTTATTCGCAGCGTCATTGCGCAAAGGAATCCTTTTGCATTCCACATCATATCAATTTAAAACATACAAACATCTGCAGGCTGGGTCTTTCCCTATAGGCGGTGCCTGTCTAAAAAAATGAAACTATGAATGAACTGTTAGCACTATTCCATAACCTGACGAATCCCGACTGGATCATACAACATGGTGGCCTGTACATCATATTATTTATCGTCTTTGCGGAAACAGGTTTATTTATTGGCTTTTTTCTGCCGGGGGATACGCTTTTATTTATAGCCGGAATGCTCATAGCCAATGCCGTTATGCCGGATAGTGCCCCTTTATTCTCCCTGTTATACTGGACTTTCCTGATATCACTGGCAGGTATCTTAGGCAATTACCTGGGCTATTGGTTCGGAAATAAGTTTGGCGACATGCTGCAGCATAAAGACAGCCGTTTGTTTAGACGCAAATATTTAATGCAGGCGCACGACTTCTATGAAAAAAAAGGCGGTAGTGCTATTGTACTGGCCAGGTTTCTACCCATAGTCAGAACATTTGCCCCTATAGTAGCCGGCATGGTAAAAATGGATAAGCGTAAATTTTCATGGTATAATATACTGGGCTCCTTTATATGGGTAGGCAGTATCACCGGGGCTGGTTTTCTGCTGGGCGAAAATGCATGGGTAAAAGACAACCTGGAAAAAATCGTCATCGGAATTGTGGTAGTTACTACAACCCCTGTTATCATCAAATTTATATCCGGCAGGAAAAAGAAAGTAATAGATCCCGTTTAGAAGTAAGTAAAAATATTTTGGGCGCATTATACATGTACATACAGATAAACTATGTAACTTAAATGGACAAACGCAGATCATGTCGTATCCATATCAAATCAAGTCGCTGGAAGCATACCATGCCGCATGGAAAAAAAGTGTAGAAGACCCCGAAGGTTTTTGGTCAGCTGTAGCATCTACATTTTTATGGAGAAAGAAATGGCACACCACGCTGGAATGGAACTTTACGGGCCCAGATGTTAAATGGTTTGCCGGTGGCAAACTGAATGTGACAGAAAACTGCCTTGACAGGCACCTGGGCACCCTGGCCAATAAACCTGCCATTATATGGGAACCTAACGACCCTGAAGAACACCATAGGGTGATAACCTACCGCGACCTGCATCATAAAGTAATACAATTTGCCAATGTGCTGAAGAACAACGGCGTGGTAAAAGGCGACCGTGTATGCATCTATATGGGCATGGTGCCTGAGCTGGCTGTTGCCGTGCTGGCCTGCGCACGTATTGGTGCCGTACATTCTGTAATATTTGGTGGCTTCAGCGCACAAAGCATCGCCGACAGGCTGCAGGATGCACAGGCTAAATGCATCATTACCTGCGATGGTGCATACCGCGGGAATAAAGATATTCCACTCAAAAATGTTATAGATGATGCATTGGTACAATGCAGGTTTGTAGAACGGGTCATTGTGCTTACCCGCACCCATACACCTGTCAGTATGATAAAAGGCCGCGATGTATGGTGGGAAGATGAAATAAAGAAAGTAGAAACGATGGGCAACCCCGATTGCCCTGCAGAGGAAATGGATGCAGAAGACCCGCTGTTCATATTATACACATCGGGCTCTACAGGCAAACCTAAGGGCGTAGTGCATACCTGCGGTGGGTATATGGTATATACCACGTATTCATTCGTGAATGTATTTCAGTACACACCGGGCGATATTCATTTCTGCACGGCAGATATTGGGTGGATAACGGGGCATAGCTATATACTGTACGGGCCATTGGGTGCCGGCGCTACTACATTGATATTTGAAGGTGTGCCTACATGGCCCGATGCCGGCAGGTTTTGGAATATTGTAGATAAATACAAAGTAAACATACTATACACCGCACCTACTGCCATACGCAGCCTGATGAGTTATGGTTTAGGGCCGGTGCATGGCCACGACCTTAGCAGCCTTAAAGTGCTGGGCTCTGTGGGCGAACCTATTAATGAAGAAGCATGGCACTGGCTGAATGAAAACATCGGCAAAAAGCAATGCCCGATAGTAGATACCTGGTGGCAAACGGAAACCGGTGGCATCCTGATATCGAACATGGCAGGGGTAACACCTGCAAAACCTTCTTATGCTACCCTGCCGCTACCCGGCGTGCAACCCATGCTGGCAGATGAGAATGGCAATGAAATAACAGAGAACAATGTAAGCGGCAACCTCTGTATCAGGTTTCCATGGCCATCTATTATCCGCACTACATATGGTGACCATGAGCGATGCAGAACTACTTATTTCAGTACTTACCCTAACCTCTATTTTACCGGCGATGGCTGCTACCGCGATGAGCAGGGCAATTACCGCATCACAGGCCGCGTAGATGATGTACTGAATGTAAGCGGCCACCGCATAGGCACTGCCGAGCTGGAAAATGCCATCAACATGCATGCAGGTGTGGTAGAAAGTGCCATAGTAGGTTACCCGCACGATGTGAAAGGACAAGGCATTTATGCCTACATTGTATACAGCAACACGCATGGCGATGAAAGCCTTACAAGGCTGGACATCATGCAAACCGTATCGCGCATCATTGGCCCGATAGCCAAGCCCGATAAGATACAGTTCGTATCGGCCTTGCCTAAAACACGCAGCGGCAAGATAATGCGCCGCATCCTCCGCAAAATAGCAGAGAACGATTTAGATAACATTGGTGATACGTCTACATTATTAGACCCATCGGTAGTAGAAGAAATAAAGGCAGGCAAGCTATAACATACTGCTGGCAACAACACGAGAAGGCTTACAAATAATGTAAGCCTTCTTAGTATGCATCAGGTTGATAGATGCATGATGATGCTTTCTTACGTCCAGCAGTGAAGTCAACTAACAAAACGTTTAAAAAAGAAAAGGCCCCCTGATCATTTGGTTGTTTGCAGGAATGCAACTCAGGGGGACTTACTTCAACTGTACATATTTTATGCCTGCCCGGTACCTGCCCGGCGTTTCTCATCTTCTGCACCACCTCTGCGACGATTTACAGGTGCTACACTACGCTTGCCAAAGCGATAGGTGAATGTGAGCGACACTTGTCTTGTTTCGCGCTGGGCGGTAAATGATTCTGTGTAATTGCTGTAGACGGATGTGGCACGTGGATAGCTCTTCCAGAATATATCGGTGGCATTCAGTTTTATAGTAGCCCGTTTATCAAACAGGTGTTTTTGTATCCCCGCACTTAATCCCCACAGTGGTTCTATCGTCATGTAGCCATACACTTGTTTGCTTTGATAAAACAATCCAACTTCTGTAGACCAGTTGTTGGGCAGCATAAAGCTATTGCTGGTATTCAGCTCAAAAGTTACGCGCCCGTTACTCAACATCGAGTTGGCGATGTTACCATGAAACTCGCTGTAGTAACAATTAAAATTCGTCACATTGCTCCACCATTTAAAGAACTGGAACTGGTAAGAACCACTCAGGTTGTAAAACAATTGTTTCGTCAGGTTCTTGTTCGTCTGCACCGTTACGCGGCGCTGGTTGGTATCATCGCTGGGTTGTATCACTTCTGTTATCGGGTCTTTCAGATAGCTATAGGCAAAGCTGGTAACAAAGCGCTGCTTGTAGGTGTATGATAGTTCTGCATTGTATATCAGTTCCGGTATCAGGAATGGATAGCCTGTGCGATAGGTACTGGGGTCTAAATAATATTTGAATGGATTAAGCTGCTCATAGTTAGGCCGGTTGATGCGGCGGCTAAGTGTAATGCCCAGATCGTTATTGGCATTGATGTGGCGCTGCACGGCAAAGCTGGGAAAGAGTTGTGTATAGTTCCTGTCAAACTTTTGTGCGTTGATAACCTGTTCCCCTTTTGCCAATGTCTGTTCAGCACGCAAGCCTGCCTGCACGCTCCATTTTGTCCAGTCTTTGGCTGCATTTACATAGGCTGCGTTGATGTTCTCTTTATAGATGAAGTGGTTGCTCTTCGTAGTGTCAAACAAGTTGCCACCATTACTACGGTCGAAGAACTGCACATCATTATCCTGTGTTACATAGCTCATTTTCAAACCAGCTTCCAGGCGCAGGTTGTTCTTTAGCGGATGCACATAGTCGGCCTTTACACTGCGTATCTCTGTATATCCCGATAAGTCGCCTACCAATAGATAACGTGGCAGATAGTCGGCACCTTGCAGATCTATATACCGGGTGGTAAACTGTTGGTCGCGCTGGTTGTTATACCGTCCATAGTCCGCATCTATGCTTAGTTCTTTACCCGTGCTATCTATCTTATGGCGCAGGTTCATGTTCACCGCATAGTTGGTATTTGCATTTTCAGATGTATTGATGGTGGTAAAGTAAGAGCTCAGGCTGCGGCCTGCATCCAGTATCTTAGAGAAGTTCCTGCCATCTACATCAAAGTTGCTCATGTCCACATTCCCGCTGATGCCTATTGTGGTCTTCTTCGTTACTGCATAATCTATACTGGCATTACCACTGTTCAGAAATATGTTGAAGATGCTGTTATTATCCTGGTCATAGGCATTTTCAAACTGCCCATTGTTATAAAAGCTGCGGTACAGTGTCAGGTGGTTGAAGCCTTTGCGGTATGAATAGTTATAACCCGCATTCACGGTTACTTTCTTGTTTCGATAATTGAGCATAAAGCCGCCACCTGCTTTGTGGTACACACCTTGCGCATAAAAAGCATTCACACTACCATTCATTCCCATGCGTTTATCACGTTTCATTTTCAGGTTGATAATGCCCGCAGTGCCAGCTGCATCGTAACGGGCAGATGGGTTGGTGATGATCTCTATATGGTCTACCGCACTCGATGGCATGCTTTTCAGCAGGTTGGCAAGGTCGCTGCCGCTCAGGGTAGTGCGTTTGCCGTCTATCATTACGTTCACACCTGCTTTACCCTTCAGGCTGATGTTATCATTCTGGTCTACACGCACACCGGGCGAACGGGCTATCACTTCCAGTACCGAGCTGCCTGCATTTACTATACTATTTTCTACGTTCACCACCAGCTTGTCGGCCTTTATTTCTATCAGTGGCTTTTGTACCGCTACGGTCACTTCTTTCAGTGTATTGGCTTTAGCTTTCAATACAATATCGGGCAGCGATACATTACCTGCTGCTACAGTTAGTTTGGCAGATGTGTACGGTTCATAGCCTATCAGGTTGGCCTTCAGCAGGTAGGTGCCATCCGCAATATCATCCATTATATATACCCCGCTATCGTTACTGATAACGGCCTTCTCCAGTGTCTTGCCATCTTCTTTCAGTAGTACGATGTTTACCGTAGCTACCGGGTTGCCCGCATCATCTTTCACTATACCCGTAATATTTCCGGGGGCAGCAGTCGCTATTTTTATGGCAGCAAAAAAACTTAAAATCGTAAGAAAAAGATACCTGTTCTGCATTGCGGGCGTTTATATTTCAAAAGTACCGTTGGTGGGTATGCAAGCTGTCCCCCACCGCGGGGGATTTGCCCTTTTTACCCCTCACCCTGATTGGGGGAATTTAGCGTATGCCTTGAATAGTGTAACTTCACAGCAACAGTGAGAACACGTTTTTATACCATACTATTATTGCTATGCTGTGTGCCGGCTATAGCACAACGCTACCCTTTTTATAACCTGAATGTAGAGAACGGCCTCATCCAGTCGCAGGCTACCAGCATAGCGCAGGATAAATACGGCCATCTGTGGATAGGTACATTGGGGGGGCTATCGCGCTACGATGGCAGGGTATTTACCAACTATACCGTACGCAATGGCATGACCACTAATACCGTTAGCAAAGTAGCGGTAGATAATATGGGTAATATATGGGTGGGCACACCCAAAGGCATATCGAAGTATGATGGCAAATCGTTTCGCCACTTTGTATTCCAATCGCCCGAAAACCCCAGTAGCAATTCGGTATCGTCTATACAGGTGGCGGATAATGGTGTGGTATATTGTATAGCGGGCAATAAAGTGTACAGCATTGTAAACGGCAAAAGCCAGCCGCTGAACCTGCCACGTGCAGAAGACTCCGTATCATCTATACTGGCCAGTGGTAAAGACCTGTGGATAGCTACTACCAAAGGCATTGTATATAGTTATCAAAACAACAAGTGGCAAAGGCTGGCATTCAACGAACCGCAACTGAAAGGCACACCGCATGTATGGGCTATGTATAAAGATAGCAAAGGCCGTGTGTGGCTGGGCACCAATGGCGGGCTGTATACTATAGATAGCAACCGTATAAAAATAGCGCGGCTGAAAGGCAATACGCCGCTATATGGGCTGCCTTCCATTTTCAGCATTACAGAAGATAAGTATAACAATATATGGCTGGGGGCTTCATCGGGCGCTTACCGTATAAAAGATAGCACGCTGGCTTATTGCAGTAAAAGCAATGGCCTTACGGATAATACTATTTTCCAGGTACTGGCCGATGCTGAAGGTAATATATGGATGGCATCAGACGGGCAGGGGGTATTCCGTTTTTCGGGTGCGCAGTTTTCAGTAGTAGATGAAAGCACGGGGCTACCCAGTGCACAGGTGATGAGCATTGCCGCCCAGGGGCAGCGCCTGTATTTCGGCACGTACGATGCGGGATTATACACCTATGAAAATGGTGGGGTATATAAGGTGAACATTCCTGTAAATACCACCATAACAGCACTGCAGCCGCGCAACATGTATGATATGTGGATAGGCAGCCGTGGTGGTGGGCTATGGCGCTATGATGGTATCATTTTCAAATCGTACACAAAACCTACGCTGCCTTCCAACTTCGTTACCTGCCTGTACCGCGATGCGGGTGGGCGCATGTGGGTGGGCTTTGATAATGGTGCGGTGTATTACCAGAATGATACCTTTCACCGGGTGCGGGGCATTTACACTACAATACAAGACATCATTACCCTGGGCAGCGATAGCATACTCTTTGCTACCAACGATGGGCTGAAGCTATACAGCATGCTCAATGATGAAACCATCAACTACAAAACCAATGCAGCGCCCGACAGTGCTACACCACAGTGCTTTACCATCAGCGGCCATAACCTGTGGATAGGCACCAGTGATAACGGCGCTATATGCTACAACCTGAAAACGGGAAAGTCTTTCACCCTGAATAAAGGCAATGGCCTGCAGTCTGATTTCATTTACAATATCATAACCGATAACGATGGCAATGTATGGACAGGCACCGGCTATGGCATTCATAAAATAACCATGCGCGATAATACGCCCATCATACAGTTCTACGGGCGGGGACAGGGCATTACAGGCATGGAAAGCAACCACAATGCGGTATACAAAATGCCCGATGGCAGCATCTGGTTTGGCACTACCAATGGCGCTGTGCACTACAATCCGCAATCGAAGTTTGTAACGCCAAAGCCTGCCAGTATCGTATTGCAGTCGGTAAAAGTATTTGGTGAAAACATTGGCGATAGCAGCTATTACGATAGCCTCGATGCATGGTATAATGTGCCGCATCACCTGCGCCTGCCCTATCGTAAAAATAATATCACGTTCAACTTTCAGGCCATCACCCTTACGGGTGGCGAGCAGGTGCGCTACCGCTACCGCATAGCGGGGCTCGATGCACCATGGTCAGACTGGTCTAACATCAACACTGTAACCTATAGCGCGCTGCCACCGGGCAAGTATACGCTGATGGTAGAAGCGATAGCCGGTAATAACGAAGTGGCGAAGCTCTCTTATCCTTTCGAAATCATTACGCCTTTTCATAAAACAGGTTGGTTTCGGCTGGTAATACTACTGGGCTGCATATTGCTGGGTGTTACCATACAGTACATTGTAAACAAGCGCAAGCAAAACCGCATGGCCCTGCTGGAACGCCTGCGCCGCGAAGAGCAAAACAAAGTGCGCGAACGGACGGCAGAAGATTTTCATGATGAGGTGGGCAATAAGCTGACACGCATCAATGTGCTGACCAATGTGCTGAAGAATAAGATAGGCCATGTAACACCCGATACGCAACGCATCCTCGACCAGATACAGGATAATACCGGGCAGCTATATAGCGGCACACGCGATATATTGTGGTCGCTAAAGCCATCGAACGATAGCCTGTACGAGATACTGCACCGCATACGCGATTTTGGGGGCGAACTGTTTCAGGATACTGATATAGACTTCTTCTTCAACGGTACGGACGAGCGCTGGCAGCACTATAAGCTGCCGCTGGATAGCAGCCGCAACCTTATTATGATATTTAAGGAGGCACTGAATAATTGCCTGAAATATTCTAAAGCCACCCGCGTAAGCATGCTGGCCGAACTGAAAGCCCCCGATATACTGCATATAGAACTAAAGGACAACGGGCAGGGCTTTGATATGGATACGGTGAAGAAAGGCCACGGAGTAAACAATATGAACGTACGTGCCAACCGCCTGCACGGCAAGCTATATATAGATACCCGCATCGGCAAGGGTACCATCATCAGCCTTAGCTTCCGCCTGCCGCCAAAGATGTAAAAACCGGAACAATGGAACGGTGGAACGTGGAACGCGCCCTATGTTTCAAAAAACGCATTTTTTAGCTGCATGATTGTGGAACGATGGAACGGAACGGAACGCTCCATTCTTTAAAAACCACTTTTCCCTTTTTAACTATAACAATATTACAAATATTTAAATAATTGCTCTCAGGTCATTGCGAGCGATAGCGAAGCAACCTCTCCTCACTCGCGTCATTACGAGGAGCGCCAGCGACGTGGTAATCTCACGAAATAAGGGTATATAAAATGAAGGGTAGTAATAACTTGTTTATTTATTAAACATATTATTCCCCCTCCGTCATTGCGAGGCAGCGCAGCAACGAAGCAACCTGGAGGTATAAGTATATTATAAAATGAGACTAGTAAATAAGTGTTATTCAATAACCATATTAGCTCCACAACCCGTCATTGCGAGCGATAGCGAAGCAACCTCGAGATATATGTGTATTGTAAAATGAAGAGTTGTAAATAAGTATTATGTAATAAAGTGTTATCGCGAGGTTGCTTCGTCGTGCCTCCTCGCAATGACGCGAGTGGGGGTGAGCAATGGCGTTGAGTATATTATAATAAGCATATGTAAAAAAAGCATTTTTAGAAGGTCGGGCGCGTTCCACGTTCCACCGTTCCATTGTTCCATTCTACCTGCTTCATGAAAATGTAAAAACGCGTTTTTCAAAAACGGAGCGTTCCGTTCCGTTCCACCGTTCCACACCCCCTTTGCCATAAACTTGTTAAAAATTTAAAATAACCTGTTAGGGGTGATAGAAATTACACATACTAATAAGAACTTTATTGAAACCTCAACTGTATGACGCGCGACCTTGATATACGTGTTTGCATCATAGAAGATGACGAAACCATCCGCGAAGGCTATGTGTACCTGATAGGCAATACCCCCGGCTACAAGGTGGTGGGCAATTATCCTTCGTTTGAAGATGCCGCCAAAAAAATAGCTGCCGACGACCCCGATGTGATACTGCTGGATGTAGAGCTGCCCGGCATATCTGGCATAGATGCCATACCCAAAATAAAAAAGCTGGTACCCGAAGCCTATATACTGATACTAACGGTGTATGAGCAGGATATGCTCATCTTCCGCGCACTGGGCAATGGTGCATCGGGCTACCTTACCAAAAATACCCCGCACGAAAAGATAATCAGCGCCATACACGAGGTGATGGAAGGTGGCGGCCCCATGAGCGCCCATATAGCCCGCATGGTCATCTCCTCCTTTCAGCGAAACGAGGCATCGCCCCTCACCCGCAGGGAAACCGAGATACTGGAGCAGATAGCCACGGGCAAAAGCCGCAAGCGCATAGCACAGGAATTATTTATAGACCTGGAAACGGTAAAGAGCCATATCAAAAATATTTACCACAAACTGAACGTACACAGCAAGGCCGATGCCATAAAGACCGCTAAGGACAATAAGTTTATTTAGCAACACTACAGTTGATAATCAACAGCTTAATAGATAAAACCGCCTGAAAAGCGGTTTTTTTTATTTTTTATCCTTTTTGAAAACCGTCGGCAAATGTCCTTCGTATATACGCCTGAGAGGGCTTTTTCTGTATAGGGGATATATTTATGGAACAAAGCGAGTAATGGTAATAGATATATAAGTAGGCAAGTAAGGCGCTTTTCCAGGCGCCTTTTTCTATGGCCTATAACCTGTTTATATATCCGTATCAGCTAAAAGCTACCCAAAACGTGGGGCGTAATATTATTTTTACCGCCACAATCGTACCCATTGCAACAACAGCAACCATCCGCATCACTGGAAAGGGGCCTTTCGCTTACACAGGCCACGGCTATCAATATGATAGATATGGTGGGCATCGGCCCGTTCATTACCATCCCATTTATAGTAGGGCTGCTACAGGGGCCTATGAGCCTGCTGGCATGGCTGCTGGGCGCACTGCTGGCTTATATGGATGGCATGGTGTGGGCAGAGATGGGCGCTAAATGGCCGGAGGCAGGCGGCAGCTACGTATTCCTGCAAAAGCTGTTTGGCAACCGTAAGTGGGGGCGGCTGATGCCCTTCCTCTTTATATGGCAAACCAGCATACAAGCCCCGCTGGTAGTAGCCAGTGGTGCCATCGGCTTTGCGCAATACCTATCCTTCCTCATTCCCCTGGGCGATGTGGAGAAGAAGATAGTGAGCGGCAGCCTTATCATACTGCTCATCATACTGCTCTACCGCAATATTAAGAGCATCGGTAAAATATCGGTGCTGCTGTGGTTCATTACGGGTGGCACTATCCTGTGGCTCATCTTCTCGGGCTTAACCATCGGGCATTTCAGCGCTGCACAGGCTTTCGATTTTCATATACCAAAGGATGGTTTCAATGCCCTGTTCTTTGTAGCCGTAGGGCAGGCATCGCTCAAGGCGGTATATTCTTACCTGGGCTATTACAATGTATGCCACCTGGGTGCAGAAATAAAAGACCCTGCAAAGAATATTCCCCGCAGCATCTTTATATCCATCACGGGCATTGCCCTGCTATACCTGGGCATGCAAACCACCATACTGGGGGTACTACCCTGGCAAAGCATTGCCGCTTCCGATTTTGTAGTGAGCACTTATTTTGAGCATATCTATAATCATACTGTAGCCCAGGTAGCTACCCTGCTGGTGTTGTGCATTGCATTAGCTTCATTGTTCTCGGTGATACTGGGCTATTCGCGCATTCCATATGCAGCGGCCAAGAATGGCGACTTCTTTGCGGTGTTTGCAAAGGTGCATCCCAAATATCACTTCCCGCATGTATCGCTGCTGGCACTGGGCGGGCTGGCATTCGTTTTCAGCCTGCTGTTTAAAATGAAAGAGGTCATTACCGCCATCATTGTGATGCGCATCCTTATCCAGTTTGTATCGCAGGCAGTAGGGGTCATACTCTGGCATTATAATAAACGTAGCGATGAACGTCCCTACACCATGCCATTGTTCCCCGTACCTGCCATTGTATCTATAGCCATATGGCTGTTCATCCTCTTTAGCAGCGAGGTAGTATATGTAGCGTTTGCCATCGGCATCATCGTAGTGGGTACGGTACTGTATCTTTTAAAAGAGCGAAATACTACGGTGCAGAAATAATTGAAAATGTAATACTTAGCGCTCTCCGTAATTTAGGCTTTTAAAACAGCCGTGAAAATCGTTTCTTTGCAGTACAGGTAAGCATATAGAGGGAACTAAATAATAATAACTGCTTATCCCACCCGGAACAAAAGATACATTTTGAGAGATGTATCTGCGTTGACAATCAATTTTTTTTGCGTATAATTTTAGATTATTTCGCACGAAGATTATATATTGGTAACTAATTAGGAATTATAATGTTGCGCCCCATATTATTAGTTGTTGCAGGTGTGCTATCGGTAGCCTTATACAGGATGCTGAGCCGTGGCGGCAAAACTTACGCCTACGACCGCACACAGGTGCTTTCTTTTTTATCAGACGGATCGGAACATGTAATACAGGAAGAAACCAACGGCAGCATCATCATCACCAATAAAACGGTATTGATAGACGGGTTGGAATACATCTTCAAACCTACCGATAATGAACCGGTACAGGCACTGCTCGATTTTGATGATAATGGCCTGCGTAGTGTGCGCGTATTGCTACAGGATGGCGAAAAGCAATACTTCATCAATCGCAACCCGGTAATACGTACCGCATAGCAAGACACCTCCACACCTCCATATAACCCACAGTTTTTATGCAACCCTATCAGGTTGCATTTTTTTATTGGAAAAAATCCAGTTCCTGCTTCATCTCTTCTACCACATTGTAGATGATGGGGCAACTGCTATAGTGTAGCAGGGTGCCTAAAAAACGCTCGCGGAAACCAGGCTTGTGCAGGTGTGGGAAATCCCTGCATTCGGTAAACCTTTCACTGTATATACTGCATATAGAGCCCGACAGGAAATGACAAGGCACACTATTGATAAAGCAATTGCCCGCCATACTTTCTTCTATGTATTTCTCCCTCAGTTCAGCCTCGGGCATTTCAAGAAATACGGCCAGCCTTTCTATCTCGGGTTGGGTAATGTTCACTATCAGGTGCGTGCAGCAGTTGCCGCAATCGGTGCAGCTTACGGCTGCGCTTACTTCCGTGTTTAGCCTCTGTGCACGTGCATCCAATTCGGCACCATCATACTTCCTCAGCGACCGCATAAAATGGTCGTTCTCTTCCTCTTTACCTGCTGCTATCTCTGCTATAACCTGCAGGTTGGTTTCATACACTTTTGCCACGCGGCCTTATATATTGATAAGTTGCAAAGGTATGCCATTACATCCGCTTTGCCTCATCAGCACTATATTCGCGGGTACGTATGTCTGCCTGCTTACCAAAGTTATACGTAAAGCCCAGGGTGAACATCTGCGTGGCAAACTTCATATCTGCATCGCCTGCTACACCATTATAGCGCAATACCGACCGGTAACTATACATGGCAAAAGGGTCTTCTGCCGATAGCTTGATAGTAGTGGTATCTTTCCAAAACTTCTTGCCCACATTAAAGCTCAGGTAATGGTTAGATTTATTCCGCTCTATCATACTCTGCAGGTCGCCGCTGGCATATTGGTAAAGTGTATCTATCGTCCAGCCCTTACCCAGTGTAAACTGGTTGGTGATATACCCGCTAAAGCCATGCGATGAAGAAACATATCTGCCTGTTAAAAGGTCTTCAAATTCATTGTAGTAGTAATCGCCACCCCAGCCCAGCAGCCACCAGTCTATTATCTTTTGCTGTGCTGCGCACGATGCATGTAAGACTATCTGGTTAGCATTATTCAAGGGTTTGTGGTATAACGATTGGGTAATGGCATCGTACACCACTGCAGGGTTGGCAATACCCCGAATACGGCTGGCACTCACACTACTGAAAAGGATGTTATTATAATTATGCTTTACCTCTGCATAGTTTCTGTATGATGCCTGCAGGAAAGGATTGCCCGTTTGGTACAGGTATTGCGATATGAACTGAACGAACGGGTCGAGCTCCACATAAGTGGGGCGCTGTATGCGGCGGCCATAGTTCACCTCGAAGCTGTGCTTATCGGTAGGCTTATAGCTTACAAATGCCGTGGGGAATACATCGGTGGTGTTCCTTTCTATACTTTGGTCATTCGCCTGCTGGTAGCCCGTAGCCTGCAATTGTTCTACCCGTAAGCCCGCCTGTGCCACCCACTGCTTGCTTAGCTGGCAGGTAGCATTAGCGTATGCCGCATTTATATTTTCTTTGTATGTAAAATTGTTACTTCGTGTGCTATCATAAACCCAATTGCTATTCTGTTCCTGTTGCAGTGCTACTACTTTATTGATATAGGCATAGCTGCTTTTTACACCGGCTTCCATCTTCCAGTCTTTATTCAATGTACCGCTATAGTCAGCCTTTACCGCTACCGGTGCTATATAAGATGTTTGATTGCCACGTAGCAATACATTACCCGGCATACCCTGCATTTGTGCATCGTAATTATAGCTTTCCAGGTTTACGTATTCGTTATGGTCGCGTAGCAGGTAGTCAGCGTTGATGTCTATCACGTGGTCTTGTGCAGGCTTGTATTTAGCATAAGCATTGACAATGCCATTGTACCGTTTAAAGCCATGCCTGTTGACTGCACGGTTGTAAGTATGTGTACTTGTAGTAGCATCGTTGATGGCTACAATGCTGGTATCTACCTGGTTGTTGGGGTGATAAATACCTTTGGCACTGGCACCCACAGTCAGCTTATCATTCACATCATAATCAGCACCGGCTCTCAGGCTATAATCTTCAAAGGTTTCCTGCATATAGGTATGCTGCTTTTGTGTCGCTTGCAGCGTATGGGTATTGGCATCGCGTAGCGCACGTTTCACATCTGCAGTCAAAAAGCCCGATGCAACGTAGTAGCCTGCATTGGTATATACCGTCCATTTATCCCTGCGCCAGGTAAGGTTGAGCGAGTTGTGCGTATTGCCAAACCTACCCCTGCCCGCACTGGTAGAAAGATTGCCATTGAACCCACGCTTGCGCAGCTTTCTTGTCTTAATATTGATGATGCCACCTACACCCTCTGCATCATATTTGGAGGAAGGTTGGGTTATCAGTTCCAGTTGCGCTACCTGTTCGGCACTAAGGCCACGTAGGTAATCGGCCAGTTGCCGGCCACTCATGTAGGTTTGCTTATCATCTACCAGCACCAGTGCACCGGTGCCTTCCAGCTTTATATTGTTATCGCCATCTATCGTTACCCCCGGCGACTTGCGGAGCAAATCCAGCACATTGCTGCCCGCAGCTACCGTAGCAGCATCAAGGTTCAGCACCGTTTTGCCAAGGCCTGTTTCCATATAGGGCTTCTTACTGCTTACTATCACTTCCTTTAGCATTTGGGCGCCCTGCTGCATTACCAGCGCCATGTTATCTATGGCGGCATCTACATATAGTGTACGTTCGGGCATGGTGTGGCCTGTGGCCTGCACGCGAAGGTTGTATACCCCTTCTGCCACTTCTTTAAAGTTGTAAGCCCCCTTATCATCGGTATGGGTGCGTAGTGTAAGGGTATCGGCATCGCGCAGCAGTTGCACCAGTACACCGGGAAATACTGCACCTGTGCTATCCTTTACCGTACCCGATACGGAAAAACCCTGCGCCCACATGCCTGCGGGCAATAGCAGCAATAAGAATAAAAACCTTTGCATGATATGGAGATGATTTTAGACAGATGACCTATACCACACTGCCCCACAGCACAGGACTAAAGATATACTGGCGAAATGCCGGTTGCACCCATCATATTAGTAATTGGCGCAATTTTAACGCAGATGTTAAAACCGTTTGAAATCGAGATAGGTAACCCAACCATAACATTATGGCAACATGAAGTATGTAAAAATGTATTATTGCTACCCAAAAAACTTAAAAAGTCCAGTGTTTTAACGGGTTTTTTGAATACTATTTTCCATTTACCTTTACGTTCCTACTTACAGAGAGAGATTATGAACACGAGGAACCAGAACACCAACCATTACTACGGACAATATCTTGCCGACACCTTTTCCATATACAATAATAAACAAAAATACCGCACACGACCCTAACACCATGAAAGCACCTATAGCTTAAGAAAAGCCATGAAACGCTTTTTTTGACCAACAACACCGCATCACAACTCTATCGCCATGTGATACAATGCCTCCGATAAGGGGGCATTTTTTTATTGCCCTTCAAAACTATACTGGCCACGGGGGGTATATACCTGTAGCGTGAAAGAGCCTGCAGGTTTGTGTACCATATCGCCGCGGTGCACTACTTGTGCAAAATCATAAGGGGCATCATCGGCAGGGCGAAACCAGAATACGGAGTTATCGCTCACCATTACAATAGCAGGGTTGCCGTGCTTCATCACCATTATCTTGCCCTTTATCTCGAAATCGTAAAAGCGCTGGCGGGTGCTATAGCGCTGCCACAGCAACGTACCTGCCAAAAACAGGACGGCTACACAACCACAGATATAAGGGACGATCCACTTGCTCATAAACGGGGTACGATATTACAGCACTATCGGCTATTGACGGTTATCTTTTCTTGGGGCGTTTTTTAGGCTTGCCGTATTTCTTCATCATCTTATCGGCATGGCTTATTTTGATGTTCACCTTCTTATTCTTCGCCAGCTTTTCGTGGAAGGCGCCGCCACCCTCATATATATCGGGCAGTTTTATAAGGCTATCGGGCATGTAGGGCTTATCTATCTCCGCATCGGTAAGCACGGCAGATATTTCAAGGGCTTCTGGTAATGGCTGTATGGGTATGGTGTACTGCATCAGCGCCTCTATGGCTGCGCGCCTGGCGGCTTCCTTCTCGGTAATGAAGGTGATGGCAATACCCTTTTTATCGGCACGGCCGGTACGGCCTATACGGTGTATATAGTCTTCCGGCACTTCGGGTACGTCCAGGTTGATGACGTGGGTTACCTCGCTTACATCCAGGCCACGGGCTATCAGGTCGGTAGCTATGAGGATGCGGTAGGTGCCGTCTTTAAAGCCCGCTACGGTACGGATACGGTTGTTCTGCTCCTTATTGCTGTGTATCACCGATACCTGTTCGGGATAGTCGGCATCGAGGCGTTCGTATAGTTGATTGGCCAGTTGCTTGGTGCCTGCAAATACCAGCACTTTGGTCATGCTGTCGTCGGTGCGCAGCAGGTATTCCAGCAGGTTGACCTTGGTATTGAAGTTGGGCACTTCGTAACCCGTTTGCTCTATGTTTTCCAGCGGGGTGCCTGTGGGGGCTGCCTCTATACGCGTGGTGGTTTCAAAGTATTCCTGCATCAGGGTTTCTACCTCGGGGGTGATGGTGGCGCTGAAGAGGATGTTTTGCCGCTTGGGGGGCAGCATGGTAAAGATATCGTTGAGCTGCTTGCGAAAGCCGAGGTTGAACATCTCGTCCACCTCATCTATCACCAGTTTTTTGATGGTTTTAAGCTTGAGGATGCCGTGATAGGCCAGGTCTAAAAGGCGGCCGGGAGTGGCTACCAGTATATCTACCCCATCGGCTATGGCATTGACGTGGCGGCTCATGCTGACCCCGCCGTATACGCCCGTTACGCTGACGCTCATGTACTTGGTAAGCTGCTGCACGGCGGTAACGGTCTGGTCTACCAGCTCGCGGGTGGGTACGAGGATGAGCATTTGCAGGTTGCGTTCCTTTGAATACTTCATCTGGCGCAGGATGGGCAGCAGGTAGGCGAATGTCTTACCCGTACCCGTCTGGGCGATGCCTACAATGTCTACCCCACTCATGATGGGCGCAAAGGCCTTGTGCTGGATGGTGGTAGGCGTGGTAAACCCAAGGTCGGCCAGGGCGTTGAGCAAGGGGGTATTCAGGTTCAGTTCCGCAAAAGTCATAGCTGCAAAAGTAGCTTAAATTATTGGGCGTGGCTTTTACGCAGCAGAACGCTATGGATATTTTTATATGTGTTGATAGTTTTTGATAGTTTTCATGCAGTTTTTAAATGAAACATTTTGGGTTTGGTTGATTATCAATGGGTTGAGTGGAACATTTGTTCCGGATTGTTTCCGGGTGTGTTGCAGTAATTGATATAAGGATTTGCTGGGCTTCATCTGTACTTTATTATAGCAAATATACGCTAAATAGTTTATTATTGAACTTGAAAACGGTTGGGTTTTATATTGGCGGGATGCACTATAGTATTTATCTATACTGTGAAAAACACGGGTGTTTTTCACATATGTGTTTTGTAGGTTTATTGTTCACCAAAAAATCACTTGAAACATGAAACATTTATTATTGGTTGCCATAATGGCAATAGCAAGCTTTACTACAAAAGCGCAATGGGCTGCCAACGCTTCAAGCTGTGATATTGAATACAGGCAAATATGCATAGACCTTACCACGTGCACGGTTTCATACCCTAGTACTACATGGGTGTCAGTACCCGCTAATTCACATCTGCCACTTACAATTTTACGTTGCAACCCGGGCGAAGTGGTAGGATATGAAGTACGATACGACGCCGGCAGCACAGGTTGCACCAATACACCTGTAACGGTAATTGACCATAACTTTGGCCCATCTGCCTGCGGGATTAATGCACATGAGGATATGGGTACATGCGCATGTAACGTAAATATTTTAGGTGCCCATGTACACTTTAACGGCACTAACCTGCATATTGATAATTAGGTAGAGACTATAGTTCATTGCAAAGGCCTGTAAGTGATTACAGGCTTTTTTTATGTTGTCTCCATACACCTGTCATTGCGAGGCAGTGTTGCAATGAAGCAATCTCGTGACTATACATGCGTGTCATTGCCAGGAATTACGACGTGGCAATCTCACGGAATACTGAGAAAAACACTGGTGTTTTTATGAATGCTTATTTGTATAATTGTCAAATGTTTATTCAGCTTAAAAACAAATAATATGGACTTTAATTCCTATCAAACAGAAGCCGTAAAAACTCAACAAGTATATAAAGAAGATGATAAAATAAATCAAGTTGTGCCATTCTTGGGTTTAATTGGAGAAACAGGATCTGTAGTTGCTGAATTAAAAAAGAGAATAAGGGATGGTGAAAATTACAGTGGGTTTGAAAAACAACTTGAAGAAGAGTTAGGAGACGTATTATGGTATATCTCTAATTTAGCCTCAAACTATAAATTATCACTTGATGGTATAGCAGAAAAGAATCTTAAAAAAATTAGGGATAGGTGGGTTGAGGACGATACAAGCCAATATTCGATATTGGATGAAAACTATCCTCCTGAAGAACAGTTTCCTCGTGAATTTGAAGTGAGCTTCATAGAATATAATGAAGGAGGAAAAACCAAATTAAAAATTGAGATTGAGGGTAAACAGATTGGAGATCCAATAACAGATAATTCACATGAAGATGATGGCTATAGATATCATGATATTTTTCATTTTGGATATGTTGCCTTTTTGGGGTGGTCACCTGTAGTTAGAAAGCTTCTGAAAATAAAAAGGAAAAGTGAAGCTAACATTGATGAAGTTGAAGATGGAGCAAGGGCAGCGATTATAGAAGAACTTGTTTCATTGTTCGTATATTCTCACGCTCAAAATCATCAATTGTTCAAATATTCAGATCGAGTAGATTCTGAAATACTTCGTGACATTCAAAGGCTAGTAAGTAAAATTGAAGTTAAAGATATTACCACTAGACAATGGGAAACGGCAATTATAGAATCATATAAAGTTTTGCATGAATTACAAAAAAATCAAGGCGGTAGAGTTCTTGTGAGTATCAAAAACCGCAAGCTCTTATACATAGGTAAGAAATAATATGGCACAAACTATAAACGGCAACAATTGTTTTGATGCTTGGCAATCCGCAGCCCAACTTATTGCGAATCATGGAGCTCAAAATAATTTGATATTAACTATACAGCAGCCCGGTGATTTTGTAAATCTGCAAAATTGGTTGTCTGATAGAAATCCTAAGTCAATAATAAGAGGTGCTGATAATCTGCTTTCGGTTATTCGTACAATATTTCCTTATACATTAGCAAACTATTTCCCGAATAGGAATGACTTGTATAATAAATACAGAACTATTTATCAGCGGGGGCTAAATAGAAGTTGGGGAACGTATTTCCAAAGATTAATATCATTTGATAATCATTTTCAGAATAATGGTATTAATCAATTAGAAGGAGCAATAAATGCCTTAAATGGTGGAAGCCCACAGCGAGCTTACATTGTATTTCATTTGTCCGCAAGAAATTTAGAATCTAATACAAGACCCATGGGGGCTCCGTGCTGGCATTTCGGTCAAATTACAATTAACGATGATAGATCTCTTAATTTAATAGCTGTCTATAGACTACACGATTACTTCAACAAAGGGTTGGGTAATTTTATTGGTCTAGCTAAACTTTTAGAGTTCATTTGTCGCGAAACCAATAGGCCGATGGGTGAATTAGTAATTCATTCAATTCAAGCCTATAGTGCAACTTCTCCGAAAAATTTGCGATCATTAGCCCAATAACATTCTGCTATATTTGCATGATGGATGAGTTGGAGAAAACGTTTGACGATTTATGCTATAAAGTACAAAAATGTACTTTATGCAGTCGAATGAAAGATAGTCAGAGAATTTTAAATAGATCGGTTGGAAAATTGAGTGCTGATATTATGTTTATAGGAGAAGCCCCAGGCAGACTTGGGGCTGATGGGTCTGGTATACCGTTTCATGGAGATAAGGCTGGACATAATTTTGAAGAATTGTTAGAATATTCTGGCCTGAATCGAGAAGATGTTTATGTAACTAATGCCGTATTATGTAATCCCAAAGATGAAAATGGCAATAATGCAACTCCAAATAATACCGAATTAAGTAATTGCTCTAATTTTTTAAAACAGCAAATTGAGTTAATACAACCCAAAGTGATAGTAACATTAGGTGCAAATGCACTCAATGGCATATCGGCAATAGAACGGCATAATTTTTCATTAAAGGAGTATGTAAGAACTGCAAATAATTGGTATGGTCGAATAGTAATCCCATTGTATCACCCAGGCCAAAGAGCCATGATGAGTAGGAGCATGGCCAATCAAAGGTCAGATTATAAATTTATTGCAGATTATCTTAAGAAATTAGATTCACCGACTAAATCAAACACAGCTGGTAAAACATCCATTGCTACATCTCTAATTATTGAGTATCTTTTTTCAAAGAAAAATGAGTACACCTACTTCGCGTTGCACAAGCTCTTTTATCTAATAGAGTA
The DNA here is from genome assembly GCA_036406055.1 of Flavipsychrobacter sp. GTDB lineage: Bacteria > Bacteroidota > Bacteroidia > Chitinophagales > Chitinophagaceae > Polluticoccus. The sequence continues at coordinate 21,049 of DASWWE010000104.1, forward strand.
TAAGAGTTTCCAAAAGTTTGGCCATCGATTAACCAATGCATATATAGTACGCCAAAAGGATGGTCCATATTGTACAGATTTAAATATTTTTAAGCTTAAAAAAGCTATCCCTACTTTGCAATCAAAGCCTTTAAGTAAAACGAATATACTCGTGTATAAACGTTCTGAAGGATTATTTGCAAATAGCCTACTTAATGAGTATCATTTAGAAGAAAATGTAACTGAGATTATCGACGAAGTATTAAAAGAACACGGGCAAAAAAGTAATGCCGCATTAAAGCGCACAGCCTATTTTACTCGACCCATGAGAAATATTCTTTATTATGAAAGCGAGCATAAAATTAGCATGTACAACGCGCCCATAATTTTCTCGCTTAGATAACAATCGGCAGTAACACTATTAGGTGCTTCATAGTAATCCCGAACGATGAACGGTGCTAACGCCGTCTTGCTGCATAGTAGCACTGCAGCTTGGGCAACCATTTCTTTTCTCCGTGTTCTCGTGAGATTGCCACGTCGTACCTCCTCGCAATGACGGGGGTTGGTGTTATCGTGAGGTTGCTTCGTCATGCCTCCTCGCAATGACGCGGGTGGTGTTATCGTGAGATTACCACGTCGCTGCGCTCATCGTAATGACGCGCGTGGTGTTGTGTTCGCGCGAGATTGCTTTGCTGCTGTGCTGGTTCGAAAATGACGTTTTTTTGTTGTACAATTACCAACTGATTTGTTTATACATACTATCCATGAACAGTAAATATGATAACCTGGAAATGACGCGTGCCGAGAAGATGGTGGGCGAGTTTCTGGATGAGGTGAAACTATATTGGGAATATGAGCAGGCGGTGTACCTGCTGGACGATAAGGGGCGGCCGCGCGTGTGGACGCCCGACTATTACCTGCCCGAACTGGGGTTTTATATAGAGGTGGTGGGCGATGGTGAAAACCCTAACTATAGCTGGCGAAAAAGTATTTATGATAAGAACCGGATACCTATCATTTTTATATATCCTTACGAGCATAGAGACTGGCAGCAGTTTTTGGTAGAGAGTATGCACCTGCTGCATAGAAGAAGGTGGGATATACTGAAGCAGATACGTCCGTAGTTATCGTGGGGTTGCTTCGTCGTGCCGCCTCGCAATGACGCGAGGTGGTGTTCCCTCGTAAGGATGCATTATTTTATGCCGGTGGAGAAACTTTAGCGAATGGAAATGACAACCTGCCTGTCGTCTATATACACAGCTTCGGCAATAACGAGGGTGCCTTTTTTATAACGGTCGAGGTGATGATGGGTGAGCGGGCTTTCCATACCGTGTGCGCGGTAAAAGTCATCGTCCATGATATAGACAGGTTCGCCCATCGTATCTGACAGGCGGAATATCCAGTCTTTGCCCGGTTTAAAGTTGGTATCTGTTACCGTTAGCAGCATAGTGTAAAGATAGGCCGTTGGCTGCATAGCCAGCACTACCCTTTCATGGTGGCTATTATGGGCAGGCAGATGATGAGCACGGTGAGGAAGGTATAGAGGATGATCTCTACCAGGTTGGGCTCTTTTACTTCTTCTTCCGGCTGCGGAATGCTGAGTGCTATCTTTTTCTTCTTCATAACTGTAACGGCTTTTTGGGGTATTGCGTAACCTGCCGTTACGGGATGCTAAAAAAATCTCGTGCCAAGTGGGGTTATGATTTGCACACCGAGGCTACTTTTTTATACAAAACGAACGCAGCCACAGGGCTGCGCTGTTGTTTCACGGTCTCCTTATACAGGGGCTCGCATATTTATAAGTAATGCTATGCCAACCGTGTAAATATTTTCTTAAAGTACATGGCAAATGAATTAGCATTACTGCTACTCGCCCAGCCACGGCTATTGGCATCGGGAGTGTATTTCTATCGCTTTTCGGGGGCTGACGGGGTGGCTACTGGTAGTTTTGTAAAGGAGTAGCATCATAAAATTTAAAGCATAAATCACAAATACCTATATATGCGATGGATGGTTTCCCCCTACCTTTGCATGTTCTATGAAATTATTGTTACAGTATTTAGCTCGGTATAAATGGCTTATTGTTCTGGCGTTGTTGTTGGCGGCCATCAACCAGGTATTCTCCCTGCTCGACCCGTACATATTTGGTAAGTACATTATTGACCCCTATGCCAAACAGCCCGACAAGTGGACGGAACAGCAGTTTATTTCCGGCATCATCACCGGCCTGCTGCTGCTGATAGGCACCGCTATGGTGAGCCGTATAGCCAAGGCCTTCCAGGATTATGCGGTAAACGTCATTATACAGAAATTTGGTGCCCGCCTGTATACAGACGGCCTGCGCCATGCGCTGCAGCTTCCCTACCAGGAATTTGAAGACCAGCGCAGTGGTGAAACCCTCAGCGTACTGCAAAAAGTACGTGCCGACTGTGAGAAGTTCATCAATGCTTTTGTAAACATCCTGTTTACCACTATAGTGGGTATCGTGTTCGTAGTGGTATATGCCCTGCGGCTGGATGCGGGCCCGTGGATAGTACTGCTGTATGTAGCAGGCGCAGGCATACTGGGCTGGCTTACCAATGTGCTAAGCAAAAAGATAAAAGGCATACAGAAAAAGATAGTGGGCGAAACCACGGCACTGGCCGGCAGCACTACCGAAAGCCTGCGCAATATAGAACTGGTAAAAAGCCTGGGCCTTACCAACCAGGAAATAGACAGGCTGAACGCTACGACCATCAAAATACTGGGTCTTGAGTTGAAGAAGGTGCGCAGCATACGCAGTATATCTTTTGTGCAGGGTACGTTTGTCAACTTCCTACGCCAGTGTATCATGTTTGCATTGCTGTACTTCATCTTCCGTGGCGAGCTGACCCTGGGCCAGATGGTAACCATGCAGTTTTACACGTTCTTCATCTTTGGTCCGCTGCAGGAGATGGGTAATGTGATAATGGCGTACCGCGAGGCAGAAGCATCGCTGGGTAATATGAAAACCCTAATGAGCAAAGAAACGGAACGCAAACCTGCCAATCCGCAAACGCTGAACGATATAGCACACCTGCGTTTTGAAGGTGTCAGCTTCCAACATAATACGGCTAACCGCCCGGCACTGGAGAATATATCCTTCGATGTGAACCTGGGCGAAACCGTAGCCTTTGTAGGCCCCAGCGGTAGCGGTAAAACCACGATGGTGAAACTGCTGGTAGGTTTGTATCACCCTAACAAAGGAAAGATATACTACAACAATATAGCAGATAGCGATATAGACTTTGATGAGCTGCGCCGCCAGCTGGGTTTTGTAACGCAGGATACGCAGCTATTCAGCGGTACCATTAAAGAAAACCTGCTATTCGTAAACCCATCGGCTACCGATGAGCAGATACTGGAAGTATTGACCAAAGCATCTTGCAACAACCTGCTGGCCCGTGCCGAGAACGGTATAGATACCATGATAGGTGAAGGCGGCCTGAAGCTGAGTGGCGGGGAACGCCAAAGGCTGAGTATAGCCCGCGCCCTGCTGCGCCATCCCAGGCTGATGATATTTGACGAAGCTACCTCTGCACTCGATTCTCTGACGGAAGATGATATCAGCCAGACGATACGGGAGATAACACAACAAAGGCAGCATATTACCGTTATGATAGCCCACAGGCTCAGCACCATCATGCATGCCGATAAGATATTTGTACTGGAAAAAGGTAATATAGTAGAAGTAGGCACGCACATGAGCCTGATAGAAGAAAAAGGACTGTACTATGCTATGTGGCGCCAGCAGATAGGCGAACGTAAAGAGGTACGCGCAGGCAACGGCATGGCTGCTATGCCACGCACTGCCAAATAAGAAGTTTAGGTTTAACTATAGACACTGTATCATTAGCCCCCCGTAATAAGGGGGCTTTTTCTTGCCTGCATTTTGCTAACTTTAAGCTACCTAATTATGAACCTATGTACGAGAAAAAGATAAAGGAAGATATGGATTGCGGCATCACAGTAGCAATGAAAGTTTTTGGTGCCAAGTGGAAACCCTGTATAATAGATTGTATTGCCAAAGGCTATGGCCGACCGAGTGAGATACACCGCCGCATACCCGAAGCGCCACCACGTGTACTGGATATGCAGCTGAGCGAGCTGTATGATATGGGTGTAGTAAGCAAAACCACCGGTACGGGCTTCCCGCTGATAAGTGAATATAAACTGACGGAACTGGGTGAAAGCATTGTACCCATCGTTACGGCGATAGATAGCTGGGGGATGAACTATATACAAACGAACCAGGGTAAACCGGGCAGGAATTGTGTAACACCTGCGCAGGCAGCCTTACCGGTTTCCGTTACGATTTAGCCTTGCGGCTCAGCCACATTTCATATACATACAGCGGTACCGACCAGCCGAGCCAGAAGAACGACGGTGATATATCTTCGAAGCTGCCGAGCTGCTGCACCATGCTTGTTTTCAATAAAAGTCCCGACACCATGAACGCCAGCGTTACCAAATAGCTGCGTACCATCCACTGCCTGTGCAGGTTGAATTTCTTTTGGATAGCCGCATAGTAGGCAATGAAGGTGGATGTAATCCATACCATAGCCCATACCTGAACGGAAAAGGCATACGCCCAGTTCACATCATACGCAGTAGTAAAGGCGAGTATTACAGCCGTTACACTGCTAGTTAGCACAGCCAGCAGATACAGAAAGCCTATCAACCGGTGTAACTTCCAGCTATAGTTGCGCAATATTGGCCAAAACTGTATCAGCCCTGAAAGTAATGCCCCGCCACCGGCGGTAATGTGCAGGATGATAGCATAGCGCACCGGGAAGTATTTACCCATAGCCTCCGGCGTCATAGCCAGTAGCCTATCGGCACCGTGCATGAAAAGCCAGGTAAAATAAAAGAGTACACCCCATAGCAGCATGCGCAGTATGTCTTTCTTATCGAGACGGAATGTTTTCTTGTCTGTGTTCCATGTTTGCATGATCCTTTGTTTTGCAGCAAACATCCTTTAACCATGCAAACCAGAAAATAACCGATAAAAGATTCGGTATATAGAATGGCTATAGTAGCGGGTTTCAACAAATCATAATACTTCGTTAACTTGGTATCACTATGCATATATCTACAATACTACTGGCGGCTGTTACTTTATTTACCGTATCATCGTGCGACCCTTCCGGTACGGAATACTTTATAGTGAAGAACAATACTGACAAAGAAATAGTAGTGACCACAGAAACCGAAACACGCACTGTAGCGGCCCATGCGCAGTATGATGTAACGCAGAAATCTGGGGTAGGTAAGGGCGATGACGACAATGCAGGCGAGCCAACCAATACGGGGCTGAAAAGCATTACGCAGGATGGTAAAGAATGCAAGAAAAAATACGCTACCTACCAAGATTGGAGCAGAGAACGCCTGGATGTACGCACCATGCGCTACACCATTTTTGTAGAGCAGACCGATTTTTAAGCATATACTCTACAGCACAATATTTTGCAATAATTCACTTTTATTGGGATAATCAGTATTATAGTGCAGCCCCCTGCTTTCTTTTCGGAATTGTGCACTCTTAACTATCAGGTAGGCCGTAGTTATCAGGTTGCGTAGCTCACATAGCTGTGGCGATACGGTAGCACTTTTATACAGTTCTTCCGTTTCCGCATGCAGCAGGTCTATACGGCTGAGGGCGCGCTGCAGGCGCACATCATTACGCACAATGCCTACATAGTCGCTCATTACCAGTTGTATCTCTTTCAGGCTTTGGGTTATCAAAATCATCTCACGTGGTTGTGTAGTGCCTCCTGCATTCCAGTCGGGTATGGCATCGTTAAATTCCAGCGTGCCTATCACAGCGGCAGCATCTTCAGCACAGCGATGTGCAAACACCAACGCTTCCAGTAGTGAATTGGATGCAAGACGGTTGGCCCCATGCAAGCCGGTACTGGCACATTCACCACAGGCATACAAATGCTGTATGCTGGTGCGCCCGTGCTCGTTGGTTTTAACACCGCCGCAGCAATAGTGCGCCGCAGGTGCTACGGGTATCATCTGCTTCATCACATCTATACCTATGCTCTTGCATTTGGCATAGATATTCGGGAAGTGCGTTTTGAATTTCTCTGCATCCATATGGCGGCAGTCGAGGTACACATGCTCGGTACCCGTGCGCTTCATTTCATTATCTATGGCACGTGCTACTACATCGCGCGGCGCCAGGTCTGCCCGCGGGTCATAGCCGGCCATAAAAGCTTCACCCTGCTTATTACGCAGTATGCCACCATCGCCACGCACAGCCTCTGTTATCAGGAAAGACGGACTAATACCCGCTTCATACAATGCCGTAGGGTGAAACTGGATGAACTCCATATTCTCTATCCTCGCCTTGGCACGGTAGGCCATCGCTATGCCATCGCCCGTAGCTATTTTAGGATTGGTAGTAGTGCGGTATACCTGCCCTACACCACCCGATGCCATCAGCGTTACCTTGGCCAGTATCTTCTCTATATTATTGGTTTGTGTGTTCAGTGCATATACACCATAGCATTGTATATCTGGCGCCGACTTGGTTACCAGCATACCCATATGGTGCTGTGTAATGATATCGAGCACAAACCAGTGATTATGTATCTGTATATTGGGATATTTCTTTACCTCTGCTACCAGTGCGCGTTCTATCTCGAAGCCCGTAATGTCTTTATGATGCAGAATGCGAAACTCTGAGTGGCCACCTTCACGCCCACGCATATATGCGCCATCCGGTTCTTTATCAAAGCGCGCGCCCCAGTCTATTATCTCGTTGACCCGTTCGGGGCCTTCTTTCACTACTATCTCTACTATCTGCGGATTGCACAACCCATCGCCTGCTATCAGCGTATCTTCTATATGTTTGTCGAAGCTGTCGTTCTCCGTATCATTCACCACGGCTATACCACCCTGCGCATACTTGGTATTGGTTTCATCTGTATTAGCTTTGGTGAGTATGGTTATGGTTTTATTTGGGAAACGTTGTGCTGTTTTAGCTGCAAACGTAAGCCCTGCAATGCCCGAGCCTATGATAAGGAAATCTGTCTTCAACATACTGTATGGGTATTAATGCAAAACGGT
>DASWWE010000105.1:0-16404 GCA_036406055.1 Flavipsychrobacter sp.
TTTCCAAAGCAGCCTCTACTTCTTCCTCGCTTACCAGAAGACTATCCCGTTCAGCCTGTTCTACCAGCATTTTTTGCAGGATGATTTGCTGCAGCAAGCCGCATTTATCTTTATCGGATGCTTCCTGGCCTGCTTGCTGGGCAGCCTGAGCCGCCTGTACTTCCAGTTCGGATTGTAAAACAATACGGTTTTTGCCCACCACAGCTAGTATCTTATCGGCAACCTGCGCGGTAGCTGTAGTAGCACTAATACCCAGCAGCAAAGCTGCTGCCAGATAATTATATATTTTTTTATTAAGCATTGGCTCGTTATGATATGGCTGGCAAATGTAGATTATTATTTATAAGCGAAACGTTAAACTAAATGCCTGATTCATACAGGTATTGACTTATTTAGCCTTCTTTTCTTTTATAAAGATACCATCTACCTTTTTGCTGTTGTAAAAATCGGCCGCTACCGGGCGGTATGGATGTTCGCCGAGCCAAGCCTCCAGTTTAGGAATGGCATCGGGATGAAACTTCTTCCATGCATCAAACTGCTGCGGGTTATCTATTTTACCGAATACCCATTGGTTATACACATCAAAATAGCCACTACGAAGCATATCGTCCAGCCTGTTGAAAAGGCTGATGGGGTATTTGGCGGCATATGCGTTCATCCATTCCATCAGAAACCGGGTACGCAGCATGATGAGGTTTTCGGTAGTAATACCATCACTCACTACAGGAGACAACTTGAGATAGGTATGTTCTACTGCTTCTTCAAAACTATTCCCCGCGGTGGCTGCCAGTTTTTGCTTGTTGCCACCTTTGAATTTGGGTATCTCGCCGGTACCCAGCATTTTATACAGGCGCTGGTAGGCACCTAAGAGCATATCGCGGGTTTCATTAGCACGTGGTGTTTGCTGTTCTATATTCAGGAACATTTCGGCATAAATAACCGCCCATACCGGTTTTTGAGTGCCCATATACATGCGGGCGGCCTCGTAATAGTTTATATGATAGGCAGGATCGGCTTCAATGCCATCCAGCCAGGTTTCAAGGGCATATACCGGTTGCTCATCCATTTCATACATCCTGCCCAGCTCATGAAACAGCAGGCCCGAATGTGGGTAGCGTTCCAATCCCTTCTGCAATATATTTTTAGCTTTTTTCTTTTCCTTTTGTGCTACGTATGCCGAACCCGCTATCTGGAAGCTTTGAGCATCGGCTTCGCCGCTTTTAATAATAGGTTCCAGTATCTTCTGTGTTTCATCATATTCACCGGCCAGGTAGTATGCCTGTCCCAAGTCGCGGTACAGTATCATCTTTTCCGGAGCCAGTTGAATGGCATTTCGATAGGTAATGATGGCCTGCTGGATATTGCCCCGCATCAAATCGCCACGGGCAGCATTATACATCTGTGCCACTTCAGGACTAGGCCAGTCTGTATCTTGCGCCAACAGGCCCAAAGGCATCAGCAATAAAAATATGAATGTGAATTTCACGCTTAGAAAATACTGGTAAAAACAGCGCAAAAGTATTGAGAAATAGCTATGGAAAGGATAAAAATGTAGTAATAATAATATTTATCTATGGGTTTAACATTTTATTATTGATGCTAAGCGCTGTTCATCAGCATATTTAGTGTTAATTTGCCAACGATGCGTAAACTGCTGGCATACATCTTTCTCACTATCTTTTCCTTCCAGGTGCTTCCTGTGAAGGAAATAGGGAAGATATTGTTCAAAGGCATGATGACAGAAGAGATACACGAAACTTGCCACAGCGCAGACGATACACCCGGCAGCAAATTGAAAAAAGGTGCCGAACCCTTCAAACTTATTCATAGCGAAGCCAGCCTTACCGCACAGATTTTATACCTGGATAGGGCTATAGAAACAGCCATCCACGAAGCCGAACGGCTCCCCAATAATTTCGTCCCCGATATTTTTACGCCGCCTCCCAACTGCTAAGCTTTTATCGCATCTATGGGCATCGTATGCCCAATTGTATCCATTTTATTTTTAAAAACCAACAAGCACTGTTCGTAGTGTGCACCGTTTAAACCCGTGTGTAGTATTCATGTGTACATACAGGCGTTTTTACAGCTATGATCAATTTTATGAAACAAGAAGGCTTATTTAAATATTTTAAGAACGATCTGGTTGGCGGTGTTATCGTCTTCCTCATTGCCCTGCCATTATGCCTGGGTATTGCTTTGGCATCTGGCGCACCACTTTTCTCGGGTATTGTGGCCGGTATAGTAGGTGGTATTGTTATTGGTTTCCTGAGCGGCTCTCAATTAAGCGTAGTGGGACCGGCTGCCGGACTGACGGCTATAGTACTGAGCGCCATTGGCGAATTGGGAGCATTTGATGTCTTTCTATGTTCGGTAATGGTAGCAGGTGCAGTACAATTTGTACTTGGCATACTGAAAGCGGGCACTATAGCCAACTATTTCCCCAGCAGTGTGATAGAAGGCATGCTGGCAGGTATTGGATTGACAATTATCATTAAACAAATACCTGATGCCGTAGGCTATACCAAGCAAAACCATGACAGCATGGTAGATGCGGAAGATGGCTTTTCTATGAACATCATAAGCGACAGCCTGAAGCATATAGAACCGGGCGCCGCCATCATCGCTTTGCTAGGGTTGCTGATCCTTATTATGTGGCAGACCAAAGCCTTTAGCAGGCTGAAGTTTTTGCCTAGTGGATTGGTTGTAGTAATAATGGGCGTATTGCTGAATGGCCTGTATCAAATGACTGCGGGCAACCTTTACCTGGACAATACACACCTGGTGAGCCTGCCTGTAGCTACAGACTTCAATAGCTTCATTGGCAACTTTATGATGCCTGATTTTACTGCATTATCTAACCCCAAAGTATGGCAGATAGGTGTAGTAATAGCAGTTGTAGCATCTATTGAAACACTGCTGTGTATAGAGGCAACAGATAAACTGGACCCGCTGAAGCGATATACCCCAACCAACCGTGAACTACGTGCGCAGGGCATAGGTAATATGATAAGCGGCCTGATAGGCGGCCTGCCGGTAACATCTGTTATCGTACGCTCGTCGGCCAATATTAATGCAGGTGCACGTACCAAGCTCTCAACAATTATACACGGTACGTTGTTACTGGTATGTGTGGCTGCCATTCCAACAATATTGAACCTGATACCCAAGGCGTCCCTTGCTGCTATCTTGATATATACCGGATACAGATTGTGTAAACCATCGGTATTCAAACACATATGGAAAGAAGGTGGTGCCACACAGTTTATACCATTTGTAGCTACTGCAATAGGTGTAGTATCATTAGACCTGCTGAAAGGTGTGGGCATAGGATTGGTACTGGCAGTTTTCTACACTCTGCGTGCCAATATGCGTATCCCTTATTACTTCCAGCGTAGCAGCTTCAGCAATGGAGAACTTGTAAAATTGACATTGGCACAGGAAGTGTCGTTCCTGAACAAAGCAAGTATTAAAGAAACACTGGAAAAACTACCTGAAAACACCAGCATTATTGTAGATGCCAGCCAGACAGAATATATAGATTATGATGTACTGGAACTGATACGCGATTTTCATGAAAGTAAAGCTCCGGATAGAAATATAAAGCTATCGCTGATAGGCTTTAAAAATACGTATAAAGTGCCCTCGGCAGCATCTGAGTGGGATGTAGTATCTGAATTGGCAAATGGCAATGAAGAGCCTAAACGCAGCGCTGGTACTTATAAAAAACTGCTGAAACAACTGACGGGGAATGACTAAAAATCATAATTATTCAACCACAAAAACTATTTTAAAATGCATACTTTAAAAAATATAGACAAAGCAAATATCACGCCATCGCTCGCATTGCAACTATTGAAGAACGGCAACTTCAGGTTTGTTAATAATCTGAAAGTGAACCGCGACCTGCTGGAACTGGTAAATGAAACAAAAGATGACCAGTTTCCATTTGCTGCCATTGTTAGCTGTATGGATTCCCGTACATCGGCAGAGGTGGTGTTTGATCAGGGTTTAGGCGATATATTCAGTATACGTATAGCGGGTAATGTGATAAATAATGACATACTAGGCAGCCTGGAATATGCCACTGCTGCGGTGAAAACCCCATTGATAGTGGTATTGGGCCATACAGGTTGTGGTGCTATAAAAGGCGCCTGCGATCATGTAGAACTCGGTAACCTAACATCGTTGCTGGAAAAAATACAGCCTGCCGTGCAACAGGAGAAAAAGCATACGCAACGCGATGGTAAAAATGCACAATTTGTAAACGAGGTAGCAATGCTGAACGTACACCACTCTGTAGACAGGATATTGGCTGAGAGTACCATTATAAATGAACTGGTAAACAATGGTAAAGTAGGCATCATAGGTGCTATGTATAATGTAGCTACAGGTAGGGTAGAATTCCTGGAAGAAACCATCCGCATGGCGCAACCCCAGGATATGAGTATGGCGCTTGCCGGTTGATCATATTGAGAGAGGCTTATTTTATGGAACCGTTGCCTGTAAGGGCGCGGTTTTTTTTTGTTAATTCTATGTAACATCTTTGGCGTACCTTTTAATTAAGAAGCACACCTTTGCATATTTGTTGAGCTATTATAAAAGTAAACTATGAGCACAATCAGGAAAATAGGAGTAATGACATCGGGCGGCGATAGCCCCGGCATGAATGCGGCTATACGTGCAGTAGTACGTACCGCTACTTATCATGGGATAGAAGTACATGGCATCAGGCGCGGTTACCAGGGCATGATAGATGGCGATATATATAAAATGGAGGCGAAGGATGTATCGAATATCATACAGCGTGGCGGTACCATACTGAAAACGGCACGCAGTAAAGAATTTATGACAGATGAAGGAATGCAAAAAGCTTATGACAACCTGCAAAACCATGGTATAGAGGGCTTGGTACTGATAGGTGGTGATGGTACCTTTAAAGGTGCTGTTGCCTTCTTTAAAAAATATACGATACCGGCAGTGGGTTTGCCGGGTACGATAGACAAAGATCTGGCAGGTACAGACTTTACCATAGGCTTTGATACAGCTGTAAATACAGCAGTAGATGCAATAGATAAGATACGTGATACTGCAGAAGCGCATGATAGGTTATTTATTGTAGAAGTAATGGGCCGCGATGCCGGGTATATAGCATTGCACAGTGGCCTGGCCTGTGGTGCAGAGGATATATTGCTGCCTGAAACAGTGACCAATATAAACGATGTGCTGGATAGAATAGATATGGACGAACGCCGTAAGAAAACCGTGCATATATTGGTGGTAGCAGAGGGCGACGATTTTGGCGGCGCTAAAGAACTACAGGCCAAAGTACAGGAACGCTTCCCTATGCTGGATATACGTAGTGCCATACTGGGACATATACAACGCGGCGGGTCTCCTACATGTGCAGACAGGATACTGGCGAGCAGATTGGGTTATGCCGCTGTAGATGCACTGCGAGTGGGCCAAACGCAAGTAATGGCAGGCATAGTAAATGGAGAAATAGTGTACACACCGTTTGAAAAAGCTATTAAAGAAAATGTATGCCTCAGTAAGGATATGATAGACATGATAAGAGTGCTGGCAGTGTAGTTGGAAATGCTAATTTCTGAATGCTAAAATCTAACAAAAGCTTCTTAATACTAAGTAGATTGTTTCAAAAATTATTACTCACTTTTTGCTTTGTGATACTTGCCACAGCTGGATATGCGCAGGGCAAGCATTATGCTATAGCTTTTTATAACCTTGAAAACCTTTTTGATACGCTGGATGACCCACATGCTCATGACGAGGATTTTACACCCAAAGGCAGTTATCGGTATACAGATAAAGTATACAGACAGAAACTGCATAATATAGCCAGCGTATTTCAGAGCATAGGTACGGGTAAAGTGACAGATGGTGCCATATTGATAGGTGTGGCTGAAATAGAAAACAACCGCGTATTGAATGATTTGCTTTCTCAGCCTGAAATAAGAAGCAGAGGTTATAAATATGTGTGGTATAACAGCCGGGATGAGCGGGGTATAGATGTGGCGCTGGTGTATAATCCTAAGTTCTTCAAGCCGCTGATGTCAAAGCCATTACCGGTATCGCTGCATGGCAGCGATGCTACGCGCGATGTGCTGTATGTAATGGGCACCCTGGTAGGCGATACCGTCCATGTGCTGGTAAATCACTGGCCTTCGCGCAGGGAAGGCAAAGAGGAAACGGCAGATAAACGGAATATATTGGCAATGGTGAACCGGAAGAAAATAGATGGCATACTGCAGGCAAACCCTAAGGCTCGCATACTGGTAATGGGCGACCTGAATGATAATCCCACGGATGGCAGTGTGCAGCAAACACTGGGAGCCAAAGCAGACAGAAACAGCAATCTTTACAATCCGTGGATAGACATCTTTAAAAGCGGGAAGGGTACTGGCGTGTTCGAGCGCGTATGGTTCCTGTTCGACCAGGTAATTGTTTCAAATGGCTTTATGCAAAATAAAGGGTTGCGGTATGATGCCTGTGAAATATATGACCGTCCTTTTCTGCGGCAAACGGGCGGGAAGTTTATTGGCTATCCGCGGCGTTCGTTTCGTGGCAAATTCTGGAACAATGGTTACAGTGATCATTTTCCTGTAGTGGTATATTTGAAGAAATAGGAAAAGGGAGTAAACACTCCCTTTTATGTACCACACACCCAATTAAAAATCAGTCAACTGTGATTTTGCTGGTAGTAGGTTTGGGAATGTCTTTTTTAGGTAAGCGCAAACAAAGAATACCATCAGTGTAGGTGGCTGTTATCTTTTCTTTATTTACGTCTTCAGGTAGTGAAAAATTGCGGGAAAAAGATGAATAGTTATATTCCTTGCGTGTATAACCGTCATCATTATCTTCTTTTTCTGCTTCATTCGCAGCGCTGATGGTCATAAGGTTTGCGTAAACATCTATATTTAAGTCATCTTTTTTTAAACCCGGTACTGCCATTGATACCTCATAATGATCTTTCTTATCTGTAACATTTACGGCAGGTATAGTTAGCATTCTTTTAAATCCTGTTTCAAGCCATTCATTCCATGGTTTGAAAAAATCATCAAATGAAGAGGCCAGGAAATCCCTTTTTTTTGTTAGTGTGTTGGTTGCCATACCTCATTGTTTTTATTGTGATCTGAAAGTTTATATGGCAAAGGAACACCTGATTCTATAACCAATCAATGACCGGTGTCAGAGTATACAGATGATTAATATCATATATCGGGCAACGTTTGCATCGGTAGATTTGTACAAACTTTATTCTATGAAGAAGATTATAGTAGTTTTTGATGGCGCACATTTTGCGGAAGGGGCTATGAACTATGTAAATACTATTAATAACGAAGCACCGGTATTAGCTATTGGGTTGTTTTTACCTTCGATAGACTACGCAGAAATGTTGACGTTTTATAGTGCCGGTATAGCCGGCCCATTATATGTGCCCAGTATTGACACTGAGGCAAATGATATTTTCGCCAATGTTGAAAAATTCAAGGCATACTGTATTAAGTACAATATCGAACATAGGGTGCATGACACGATTAACGGAGGTGTTGTAGAAGTATTGAGAAATGAAAGCCGGTATGCGGATCTGATACTATTAAGTAGTGATCTGTTTTATGAAAATCTTGGTGAAATATCTAAGCAGGAATATATTGAAGATACATTGAAAGCTACAGAATGCCCTGTGCTGCTTTTGCCGGAGAACTATAAAACACCTGCTAGTGTAATAATGGCCTACGATGGCACTACGTCTTCAATACATGCAATAAAACAGTTTGCCTATACAATGAAAGAGTGGGTAGGGGTGCCAACCACTATTGTTTATGCATCCGATAAAGACGATGATATTCCTGAGTTGCCTATGCTGAAAGAGTATGCGTCTCGCCATTTTTCAGATTTGACTTTTTTAAAACTGGAAGCAAATCCGAACAAATATTTTGAAACATGGCTACAAAATAAAGGTGCTGCTATGTTGGTAACCGGTGCGTATGGTAAAAGGACATTCACAGGAAGTTTTAAGAAGCACTTTCTACAGGAGATAATCGCAGAGTACAAATTGCCGATATTTATTGCGCATAAATAATATCAGTTTTTATTTATTGTGTAGTGGTATACCTAAGTATACCATATTATTTTCATAGACAGGTGCAATACCTTTGCATATAGTATGCAGTTGAAACAATAAGTTCACTGCATGGAACGCTATTAATTTCCAAATCAATCAGTAGTAAAAACGCAAAGATGAAAGTAGATATATGGAGTGATGTGATGTGCCCGTTTTGTTATATAGGTAAACGGAAATTTGAGCATGCACTGGCGCAGTTTGCTAATAAGGAGCGTGTAGAAATAGAGTGGCACAGCTTTCAGCTTGATCCTACTGTGCAATCGGTACCAGGTACAGATATTTATAGCTACCTGGCAGAGCGTAAGGGCTTAAGCGTAGAACAAAGCAAACAAATGCATGGTAATGTGGTGCGCATGGCAGCCGATGTAGGATTGCAATATAATTTTGATAAAGCGATAATTGCCAATTCATATGATGCACACCGTGTAAGCCAGCTGGCAAAAAAGTATGGTAAAGGTGATGAGATGGAAGAACAGCTTTTTAAAGGGTATTTTACAGAGGGCAAGGATATATCTGACCATGAAACACTGGTAGCTATGGCTGCCGCAACAGGCATGAATGGTGAAGAGGTGAGACAAATGCTGGCAGGCAATGCCTATAAAGATGCTGTGGATGCCGATATAGAGCGTGCCGCACAAATAGGTATCAATGGCGTGCCTTTCTTTGTTTTTAATAATAGATATGCTGTAAGTGGTGCCCAACAGCCCGAAACATTCCTTGGTGCACTGAATGCTGCCTGGAAGGAATATGAAAAAGAGAATCCAACGCTGACGATGATAGATGGCGATGCAGAGAGCTGTGAAATAGATGGTGACTGTAAATAGCCGCCATTTAGTTTAACAGCAATTCTTTTATAAGAATATAAGTACCCATAGTCAGTACAAACCATCCGAAGCCTTTTTTCAGTTTAGTGCCTGCTATTTTTCTGCTTAGCCATGTTCCAATGATAATACCGGCAATAGCAACAGCCGCGATTAGCAGCAGAAATGCCCAATCGATATTTTGTTGCCCTATATCGCCTGTAAAACCAATCAAAGAATTGAGCGCAATAATAAGCAGTGATGTACCAACTGCTTTTTTCATAGGTATATGGAGCACCAATACTAATGCAGGGATAATGAGAAATCCGCCACCGGCACCTAATAAGCCTGTTATTAATCCGATGCCAACCCCAAATAGCAGCAGCTTTGATAAGGCATTGGTCGATGAGGTGCCGGTTTGCTTGGTATTATTGTTTCGTATCATGGAAACAGCAGCTAACACCATAAGAATTGCAAATAACACCATCGTAGCTATCGCTCTGCTAATTTCTATGTCGCCTATTGAAAATAGTACATTTGGTATTGCCGGTATTAGGAATTTGCGTGTAAGAAAAACGGTGGTGATAGATGAAAGCCCGAACAATAAAGCGGTTCGTACATCTACTTGTTGCTTGCGGTAGTTAAGGTAAGCACCAATAAGGCTGGTAAGGCCTACAATGAATAAGGAATAGGAGGTAGCTTGCGTGGCATCTATATGAAACAGGTAAACAAGCACCGGCACAGTAAGAATAGAACCTCCTCCGCCGATGAGGCCCAGAGAAATTCCTATCATTATAGCCGCGCAATAACCTATAATCTCCATCGGGTATCGAAAAGGTGCAAAGGTAAAAAAAGAAAACTGCTACTATCAATAAATAGGAGCAATAGTAAGCTTGTATATATATCTTCTATTGTTCCTGGGCCTTTTCTATATCGTTGTCTACTTCATCATCTCTTTTGTTTTCCTGCTTTATTTTAATACGAAACATTCTGTTGCTGCCTGGGCTCAGTTTGGGCCTTGCATCACCCAATAATACTCCCCATTGATGCAGGTGGGCAGATTTATCAAATACAATCTTTAATAGCGCCATGACTGGTATGGAGAGAAACATGCCCGAAATGCCCGCCAATGTGCCACCTATTACAATGCCTACGATGCTGGCCAGTGCATTAACTTTCACTTTAGAGCCTACAATGCGCGGCATAAGAATATTGTTATCCAAAAACTGTACAAAGGCGATGGTACCGAGTACGGCCCATATCTGCCATAATTCCTGTGATGTAGTTAATGTAAGCAGTACGCCTATAAGATTCCCTATCAATGCACCTAAATAGGGTATAAGATTGAGTATGGCGAACGTGATGCCGATGAGTATGGCATGCTTGATGCCAAATATCATGAGTATGCCACCTAGTAAAACAGTGAGATACGCTATCTGTATCATCAGGCCTAGCAGGTAGTATTTTACCATTATTTCCGTTTCTTCTACCGCCTCTTTTACTTTAGGATGCTGCGCTTCAGTAAACCATAGATATACAAAACGTAATAGCAGGTTGCGATAGAACATGATAAGGAATATATAAATGGGCAACAAGCCAAGGAATACAAAAATGCCACTAAGCGACACTGCAGCCCCCTGCAACTGGGCACCAGCATTGCTGCCCAGCTTGGAGCCTTGTTTTTTTATCATGGCCAGTTGCTGGTCAACACTATAGTGTGTTTTATTGCTGATCCACTGGCTAAGGTTGTTCCAGTGGATGGTGAGGTTCTTTTTGATGGTATCAAAATCACTGGCAAAACCGCTTATCTGCCAGGAAAGAAAGAAGGCAATACCTGCTATGACAAGGAAGAAAAGTACAATACACAGTACGATGGAAAGAGCTTCCGGCACTTTCATTTTCATGAACCAGCGGAATACCGGTAGCAGCAACAAGGCTATAAAAAATGCTGTCAGCAGCGGCATGATAACACTTTGTCCCGTTACAATAACGGCAGCGACTGCGCAAAGTCCCAGCAGTTCTATAGACCGGCGTACGGTTAGTGGTAATTGATCCATGTCATTGATTGTGTTTTAAGGTACGTAAAAAATTGTGCCATAAGGTGTTGCACGTATATAGAAAAGTAAAAGCCCGGCAACGCCGGGCTTTTATTTAGATTTTAAATATTACAGTTTAATGTTCATCCAATCGAGCGCATTTTTATAAAGCAACTGTTCTGTTTGAGAAGCAGAAAAGTTCTCCATGCTCTCTATCAGTTTGCCCGGGTGGTGTTCGCCCAACGGGAAGGGATAGTCGCTACCCATGCACACCTTATCGTGTCCCATTACATCTACCACAAATTCCAGCGCCTTCGGGTCGTGTACCAGTGCATCTATCCAGAATTTGCCCAGGTAGTTGCGTGGGTTCACATTATTGTCTATCGCACACAGGTCGGGGCGCACATTAAAGCCATGCTCTATGCGGCCTATAGTGAATGGGAAGCTACCGCCACCATGCGCAAAAGCTACACGCAGGTTAGGATGGCGCTCGAACACACCACCAAATATCATAGATGCTATAGCACGTGCTGTTTCTGCAGGCATACCCACCAGCCAGGGCAGCCAATACTTTTGCATATCATTCTCGCCCATCATTTCCCAGGGGTGTACAAATATGCAGCAGCCCAGTTCTTCCGCAGTCTTCCAGAAGGGTTCAAAATAAGGGTCGTTCAGGTTTTTATTGTTGATGTTAGAACCTATTTCCACACCCGGCATTTTCAGCTCTTTCACGCAGCGCTCCATTTCCTTTATAGAAAGGTCTATATCCTGCAGGGGCAGCGTGCCCAGCCCGATAAAGCGACTAGGATTATCGGCAGCGCATTGTGCTATATGGTCGTTAAAGAAGCGTGATGTTTCCAAACCATGTGCAGGCTTTGCCCAATAGTTGAACAATACCGGAATGGTAGAAAGTACCTGCATGGTTACATCCGTCATATCCATTTCCTTGGTGCGCGCATGTGGGTTCCAGCAGTTTTCCTCTATTTCTCGGAAAACCTTGTCGCCCTTTATCATCTTAGCGCAGCAAGGCTTATGATGTTCCAATCGTATAAAATCCCCATACCCGAATTTTTCAAACCAGTTAGGTATGTTTTCGGGCATGATGTGCGTGTGTATGTCTATCTTTCTCAATTCAATAAATTATTATGAAAACAAATTACATTCGGCCTATACCGCTTCGTAAATAATAGCAGAACCCTGCCCTACACCTATGCACATAGTAGCCAGGCCGTATTTGCCACCACGGCGTTTCAGTTCGTGCAGCAGGGTAGCAGATATACGCGCACCGCTACAGCCTAATGGGTGGCCTATAGCTATAGCCCCACCATTCACGTTTACTTTCTCTTCATCCAGCCCCAGTTCCTGCATGCATGGTATGCCTTGTGCGGCAAATGCTTCGTTCAGTTCTACCAGGTCAAGGTCTTTCGCCTCAATGCCTGCACGCTTCAGTGCCTTTTGTGTAGCAGGTATAGGGCCTATGCCCATCACTGCAGGGTCTACGCCTGCTATGGCCATGCTCTTTATTTTAGCTATCGGTTTCAGGTTGTATTTCTTCATCGCGTCTTCGCTAGCTAGCAACAGTGCTGCAGCGCCATCGTTGATGCCGCTTGAGTTACCTGCTGTTACCGTACCGTCTTTTTTGAAGGCAGGTTTCAGCGCAGCCATTTTTTCAAGTGTGGTTTCGCGTGGGTGTTCATCTGTATCGAACACTACTGTTTTGCCTTTGCCAAGGTCTATAGTAAGTGGTACGATCTCGTCATTGAATTTACCTGCGGCTTTCGCGGCAAAGTAACGTTGCTGGCTACGCAGCCCGAAGGCGTCCTGCGCCTCGCGACTTACGTTATACCGCTCGGCTACGTTTTCTGCTGTCTCGCCCATGGTATATGGGTAGTAATTGTCTTTATTGAACTTTTTATTGATGAATCTCCAGCCCATAGTAGTATCATACATCTCAGGTGCGCGACCGAAAGCACTTTCTGATTTCGCCATTACGAATGGTGCACGCGTCATGCTTTCCACGCCACCAGCTATATACAATTCACCATCGCCACACATGATAGCGCGTGATGCATCCATAATAGCCTGCAGGCCCGATGCGCATAAACGGTTTACCGTATTGCCACCTACCGTAACCGGTAAGCCTGCCAACAAAGCAGCCATGCGTGCTACGTTGCGGTTGTCCTCACCCGCCTGGTTGGCAGCACCGGCTATCACATCTTCTATCTCGTTTACATCTATAGAGGGGTTGCGCTGTACCAATGATTTGATAACATGTGCCAGCA
The DNA here is from genome assembly GCA_036406055.1 of Flavipsychrobacter sp. GTDB lineage: Bacteria > Bacteroidota > Bacteroidia > Chitinophagales > Chitinophagaceae > Polluticoccus. Next base: position 13,265 of record DASWWE010000105.1, read on the forward strand.
AATCGTCAGGACGAACGGTGCTGAGTGTGCCACCATATTTACCGATAGGAGTGCGTACCGCATCTATTACATATACTGTCTTCATAACTTAATTAATTAGCTGATTAGCTGATTGGCTAATTAGCAGGTTGCTTATTATTATTCTTTGATGTTGAAATTATCTTGTTTAAAATTTTGCAAGCAGATTGTGTTTGTGTCAATAGGTTTTCGGCTGACGGTAAAGATGGTGAAGCATTGCATACTTCAAAGTAAAACTCTAACTCATCAGTTTCTTTTGCAGCAATTTTCATTTTATGGATAAAGTCTGATAGCGACCATTTTCTTAAATCGCCCAAACGATTGCAGAATTCAATAGTATCCACTGCTAAATCAAATGATAGCTTTACTATAGGATTATTGTTTTTATACGCTGTTTGCATATTCTATGGATTTAGCTAATCAGCTAATTATCACATTAGCTAATTTAGTGCTTGCTGCAGATCATTAATAATATCTTCTATTGTTTCTATGCCTACACTCATGCGTATCAGGCCATCTGTTATGCCAAAGCGTATGCGGTCTTCAGGGCGTACACCTACATGGGTAGTAGATGCGGGGTGCGATATCAATGTATCGCAAGTGCCCAGAGATACGGCGCTAACGCAGGTCTTCAGTTTATTGATGAAAGATACACCGGCATCAAAGCCACCTTTGAGCTCGAAGCTAAGTACTGCGCCCGCATGCTTCATTTGCTTTTGTGCAACGGCATGATCGGGGTGGGAAGTAAGTCCCGGATAGTGTACCTGTGATACTGCAGGATGTTGCTCTAAGAAAGTAGCTACTTTTTCTGCATTGCTGCAGTGTTGTTTCATACGCAGGCTGAATGTTTTCAAGCCATTATTGAGCAGGAAGGCATCGAAAGCATTGCTATTGCCACCCAGCAGGCGGTGGGTTTTGGTTACCACACCATTCATCAGCTCCAGGTCTTTTCCTATCAGTATGCCGCCTACAGCCGTGCCATGCCCATTCAGGAACTTGGTAGTAGAATGCATTACAAAGTCTACGCCATATTTAAATGGCTGCTGCAGGTAAGGCGTAGCAAATGTATTGTCTGCCGTTACTACCAGGTTATACCGTTTGCCCAATGCCGCCAGCGCTTCCATATCTACACACTGCAATGTGGGGTTGGCAGGTGTTTCTATGTGCATCAGCTTTATATCGCTATCGTTTTTTATGATTTCTTCTACTGCTGCGGAATCATGAAAGTCGGCAATGGTAACCGTAATGCCCAGGTGTGGCAGAATCTTATCTATCATCTCCTGTGTACCGCCGTATAGCGATTCGTGGGTTATCATTTTATCGCCCGCTTTCAGGTTGCTCATTAGCATGGTAGTAAGCGCTGCCATGCCCGAAGCGTGCAGTATTGCTTTCAGTTCCATCTGCTCGCCCGATGCATCTTTCAAGCCATAGGCTTCCAGCAGGGCTATCTTTTCTTCTACCTCATTGGTATTGGGGTTGCCAAACCGGCCGTAGATGTATCCTTCTTCCTCTTTTTTAAAAACCGCAATACCTTGTTCTGCACTATCGAAGGTGAAGGTGCTGGTAGCGTATATCGGGGTTAGGTGCGCCCTCTTATTTTCAGGGCTATGTCCACCATGTATACAGATGGTCTCAAAGCCCTGAGAATTATTTTGTTCAGACATTTGGTGGCTTTAGTAATTTCGTATGCAAAGTTACATTATTGCATGAAAGAGACCTTGCTGGGATATGCTAAGTATAATTTATGGGCAAATAGCAGAATGACAGAGGTATTGGCTAAGCTGCCCGATGAAAAGCTGGATACGGAAATAGTAAGCAGCTTTCCTACCATTCGTAAAACGGTATGGCACTGCGTGCGTGCAGAGGATATATGGCTGCAAAGGCTGAACCTGGTAGAAAACCCCGTATGGATGGATGATGCCGAAAGACCTATGCAGCAGCTATGCAATATGTGGCTGCAAAGCGGGAAGGATTTTATAGCCTTTACAGAAAGGCAATTTGATGATAACGCCTTCACTCATGAATTCCGGTTTTACAGGGATAAGCAGCCGTATAAAATGCAAGTGGGACATACTTTGATGCATGCTTTCAATCATAATACATACCACAGGGGGCAGCTGGTAACCATGCTGCGGCAGGTAGGGGAAACAAAGATACCCGGAACGGATATGTCCCTGTTCACGAATATATAAGATCAGTAGTACTGCCTTTTTATAATTGGTATGTTTATCTGGTAGGTTACCAGAAACTGAAGCAGTTTCCCCTGAAGCGCGTACGGGCCTGTTTTGTTAATGCCGTCTACGCCATATTTAACCGGTTCAGGGAAGATATCGACAGGCGTATAGAGTGCCCTGACATTAATGGCAGACATAGCTATCATACGGAAGGTATATTCAAAGCCAGCACCGCAAACTGGGATAAAACGCTTACTATTATAGTCGGTTTGTATGCCTACATAGCCCGTGGGTACTTTTTCTGTCATATCACTGAAATCGTAAAACCCTACTCCTAATTGAACATACGGCATAAAACTCTGCTCCTCATCCATCTCCATATATAAGCCACTTCCTACAGTAATGAGAGAACGAATTTGTTCATAATAGAACTTTTGAGTGTTAGGCGTTTTTACCGGCATATTGAAACGCGATATGCCCAGGGTAACATCCACCATTAGGTTGAAATTTTGTGCCGTATAGTAACGCAGCCCTGCTACAAACTGCGGCGATAATAAGATGCGGCTGTCAGGCTTGTTGGGCATTACTTCTTTGTTCCGCAGAAAAGGGTCATAGCTAACACCACCACCTAAATAAGTACTTAAAGATTGGGCACTTACATCTATATTAAATAAAACAGCCACCAGTAACAGGGCACACGACTTTCGCATACATCATTAACGCACAGCGGCGTATAATATTTTGTATAAAGAAAGGGTGGCAACATGCCACCTTTTCGCTTTGCCCGGTAACATTAGTTTCCGGCTTCATTCTTATCCTTAGTGTTGGGTTTTCTTCCCTGTTTGTTATTATTGTCTTTATAGTTGTCTTCTTTCTTTTTCCTGCTATCCAGGTTGTCTCTAACCTCGGGTTTGGGCATATGCGAAGGATTATGTTTTTGTCCCAAAT
>DASWWE010000106.1:0-8591 GCA_036406055.1 Flavipsychrobacter sp.
TGGGATAATGGATCTTTGCTAGATAAAAAAATGCCCAATACTTCACAACCTATAAGTGTGTATATAGCTGTAGGTAAAGAGGGTTTAACACCCGGCACCCCACCACATGTGATGGAAGTAGACGCAAATGTGCTGGCTGACAAGCTGAAGCAATCAAACAACAAGCATATCAAATGTTATTTTGATTATCTGCCTGATGAAGATCATGCTACTATAGGACATCAAGCCGTGATGAATGCATTTAAAATGTTAATTAAAAATTAATCTTTTAATTCTATCCATACAGGTGCATGATCACTGGTTTTTTCCCAGCCACGAACATGCTTATCCACACCTGCGGCTGTCAATTTTTTTGCCAGTTTGGGGCTCAATAAAAAATGGTCTATTCGCAGTCCGGCGTCGCGGCCATAGGCATTGCGGAAGTAATCCCAGAAGGTGTATATTTTTTCATCCGGATACAGAGTGCGGACGGCATCTGTCCAGCCTTGAGACATTAACTTTTGAAATGCGTCTCTTGTTTCAGGTCGAAATAAGGCATCGTTCACCCATCTCTCAGGTTTATATACATCTATCTCAGTAGGCATTACATTATAATCGCCCGTAAGTATTACAGGCTTTTTAGATGCCATAAGCTCTGCTGCATGTACATGTAACCGTTCAAACCATTTCAGTTTATAATCAAACTTAGGTCCCGGTGCCGGATTGCCATTGGGCAAGTAAAGACAACCAATAATAAGCCCATTTACCTCTGCTTCTATATACCTGCTATGTGTATCTTCAGGGTCGCCCGGCAATACCCTTCGTATTTCTGTTATGTCAGCATCTTTTGCCAATATGGCTACACCGTTCCAGCTTTTTTGTCCGTGCCATAGTGCTTTATACCCCAATTCTGCAATCGCTTGTTCCGGAAATTTTTCCTGTGGAGCCTTCAGTTCCTGCAGGCATACTATATCGGGTGTTGTTTCCTGTAGCCAGTGTAATAGTACAGGCAGCCTGCCATTTACCCCATTTACATTGTATGTAGCGATTCTCATAGACAAATAGCATTATAAAAATAAAGCCAGCATATACATTGTTACATTATACTTTCAAAAGCATATTTAGCGTTGCTCCAAAATGCATCGAGCGCCACAATCCTGGGTTTCAGAAAAGATATAATTGCCGGCCAATCCTCATTTCTGTGAATAGAAACCCCCGAAAGCTGTTTGCCTATGGTACTGACGATTCTGCCATCTTCATTAGTAGTCATAGGTTGCCATTGCCATTCTTCATTCAGCTCTGCTTGTAGCATTGATTTCAGTTGCAAAAACTGATCATAGTGTTTCTGTTGTAAGGCGGTATCAACATGCGATAAGCGTATCTGAATGGCTGCCTGCCCGTTATCTACATCCATTTTAAACGTTATGCCACTTATCCCCGTTTTATAATTTATCCAGTTTATTTCTTCCCCATCGGCAGATAAAACAGGTTGCATGTATTTTCCGAATGTTGTCCAGAATACCTGCTTTTGTTTTGATATCTCTTGCTTGGAGTACATATAGCGGTAAAGTTAGTACATGAAGGTATTTTCTTTGGTTATCTTTGCGGCCAATTAGTACAAATGTTATGAAACTTGAAGAAAGATTACTTGGCCGTAGTGAAGGTAAATGTGAGTTGTGTGCTGCTGAAGCTAAACTAAGTGCGTACGAAGTGCCACCTCAAACAGGCGGATATGAAGAAAATACTATACTTATATGCAATAAGTGTTTGGCACAAATAGAAAAGAAAGAAGAGCTGGATAATAAACATTGGAGTGGATTGACGACCAGCATGTGGAGCGAAGTGCCGGGTGTACAAGTAGTAACATGGCGTATGCTAAACAGGTTGAAAAATGAAGCATGGGCAGCAGAAAGCCTGGATATGATGTACCTGGATGACGAGAGGCTGGCATGGGCAAAAGCTACAGGTGATCACGAAAACGATGCCAGTGTTGATCTGCACAAAGATACTAACGGGGCTATATTGCAAAATGGTGATACAGTAGTTCTTACCAAATCGCTGGATGTAAAGGGTACCACTTTAAATGCTAAAATAGGAACCGTAGTAAAGAATATAAGGCTTGTGGAAAATAACACAGAGCAAATAGAGGGACGAATTGAAGGACAACTGATTGTTATCCTTACAAAATATGTAAGAAAACAAAACGCTAAACCATAAAAAATAAGGCCACTTAAAGTAAGTGGCCTTATTTTTTGTTATTACAGTGCATTCATTCCTATTACTGTCCAGTCGTCATTGCCATGGCCCTTTTCTATCCACTTGTCCATTTCTTCCGCTATCGCCGGCATTATAGCCAATTGTCGTCCTGCCTTTTGTGCAGCATCTATAAACAGTCCGGTATCTTTTCTTGCCATTGATAATTCCCACGATGGCTTGTTGTATACACCTGATGTCATCCTGTTCATGCGCGCAGATAACATTGTGGCGGGATTCCATTGCTCGAAAAGCGATGCAACATCATCGGCGGATATATCCAGCGAAGCAGCCAGTGTTAAGGAATCGGCCAAACCAGCTGAAAAACCTACGAGGAAACAATTGCCTATTAGTTTGATACCCGCAGCTTTTCCTACCTCTGTACCAAAGTTGATGAGTTTACCTGTCATTTGAGATAAGGAAGGTTCCAGTCCTGCAATTACCTGCTGCTCTCCTGAAATAAGCATGAAGCCGGTGCTATCCAATGCATTTGCCGGGCCCATAAAAACAGGCGCATGCTGGTATGTAAAACCCTTTGCCTTCCATTCCTCAGTGCGTTTCTTCGACCCATCTACAGATGTGGTGGTATGATCAACAATAGTTGCACCTTGCTTGATGCCAGGTAGTGCTGCTGCCAGTACCTCATCTACGGAAGCATCATCTTTTAACGTCAGGTGTATGGTGTCAGCGCCATTCACGGCATCTGCTACATTTTTGAATGCTTTTGCTCCATATTGTTCCAGTGCAGTAGCTTTTGATTCGGTACGGTTCCAAACCTGTACTTGCCTGCCATTGCGCAGCATGGCCCTTACAAAGTTGCTGCCAAGTAATCCTGTGCCTAAGTATGCTATCATGAAAATTGTTTTAAGGTTATTTCATAAACGCAGAATACATCCATACCAGCTTTTCCTGTTCGCGGATGTAATCGCTCATCAATGCTGTTGTACCTTCATCTTCCGCATTACCGGCAAGTGATAATATTTCACGTTGTTTAACTAACACCAGTTCAAAAGCGGAGAGGATTGATTTAACGCCTTCTTTCCCATCAGATACGTCTTTCACTACCTTTATTTCTGAATTACTCTTATAGTCGGCAAATGTGTGCAGCGGTGTACCACCTAACGTAAGGATGCGCTCTGCCAGCTCATCTACTTTTAAAAGCAGGTTTGTATAAAGTTCCTCAAATTTCAGATGTAGTTCAAAGAATTTTTCACCCTTGATATTCCAGTGCAGCCCACGTGTATTCTGATAGAATATCATATAGTTGGCCAGAAGGTTGTTCAGCTTATCTGCCAATAGTTTGCTTTTTTGCTTATCGAGGCCAATTTGATTTTTTGCCATAAGGAAAGATTATACAAACGAAATTAGCAAATTGAATGGCTGAATACTAATAGGTATTAATAACATTACTATAAAGAAAAACGCCACCCAGATGGTGGCGTTTTTTATCTAATGCGTGAGAATGTTATTTCCACCCTCCACCTAATGCATGGTATATATTTACCAATGCATTCATTTGCTGCTTTTTCGTTTCTATCAATTCAAACTTTGATTCCAGGGCATCGCGCTGTGTCATCAATACTTCCATATAATCGGCCCGCGCTGATTTGAACAGGTCGTTTGAGATATTGATGGATTGGTTGAGCGCCTGTACTTGTTTTGAGCGGAGGTCGTAGCTTTTCTCAAGGTTATTGATCTTAGCAAGTTGGTTAGCTACTTCTATATAAGCATTCAGTATGGTGCGCTCGTAGTTATACACACTCTGTACTTGTTTGGCATTGGCACTGTAGTAAGTAGCTTTTATCGCATTACGGTTTATCAGTGGTGCCATCAGGTCACCTGCCAAAGAATACAAAATGGATTCAGGCGATTTCAAGAGATACGAAGGATTGAAAGCCTGGTAGCCTACTGAAGCAGATATGCCAATAGAAGGGTAGAACCTTGCTTTAGCTACTTTTACATCCAGCTTGGCAGCGGCCAGGTCTTGCTCAGCCTGTTTAATATCCGGGCGGTTGGCCAGCAATTGCGAAGGAATACCCGCATGAATATTCTGTGGCAGCAGGTTCTCAAACTCTTTACTATTCCTGGCTATTGGCTGTGGAAAACGGCCCAGCAGGAAGTTTAATCGGTTCTCTGTTTCTGTTATCCTTTGCTGAATATCGTATTGCAGGCTTTTCGTCTTTAATACTTCTGCTTCAAATTTGCGAACTGCCAGCTCTGTAACACGTGTGGCTTCTTTTTGCAGTTTTACTATCTGCAGCGCGTTGCTCTGAATATCTATATTTTTCTTTACAATGTCCAGTTGATTATCCAGTGCCAGTAGCTCATAATATGAACTAGCTACTTCAGCTACCAGGTTGGTCACAACAAAGTTCTTACCTTCTACACTCGACAGGTAACGAGATACCGCTGCCTTCTTGGCATTGCGCAGTTTCTTCCATATATCTATTTCCCAGGTGGCTTGCGCAGCTATCATATAATCGGGCAATGGCTCAGGCATTTCTTTGCCGGGTTTTATCTCCGTGTTCGCTTCCATCGCCCCTATATTGGTGTAGCGTGCTACTTTGTCGAGCCCTACCCCACCTCGCAGGCCTACAAAAGGTAAGTACTCCCCTTTCCGGGCCTTTATCTCATTACGGCTTATTTCAATTTCCTGCAGCGTTATGTTCAGCTCCTGGTTATTCTTTATAGCGGTATCTATTAGTGCATTCAGGTAAGGATCTGTGAAGTAATCCTTCCACCTGATGGTAGCTGTATTGGTACTATCCTGCGAGTCATTATAACTCGCAGGTACGTTTTTATTTTCTGTTCGCTTTGCCAGTCCCGGTGTTTTGCATGCCGTGTAGGTAAGCGACAGGAATGCGATGCCTATACATTTATATGGAGTGCTTTTAAGCATTGTCGTTATTTTTTTCAATTAATGAATCGTCCTCTTCCATTGGGTTTTGCTTTGCCGATTTTTTGAAGAAGCCCAGCTTTTTCTTTTTGCGTTTGTTGCTGGTAAAGTCTTCCGTCAATGGGTTCTCATCTTCATCGCGTATCAGCTGGCGGCCATCGGCTAATGTGCCAAACACATAGTATAAGCCCGGAACTACTATGACACCGAAGATAGTACCGAACAACATACCCCCCAGCGAAGATGCGCCAATGGTACGGTTGCCAATAGCACCGGGGCCATGGGCAAATACTAGTGGTATCAAACCGGCTATGAACGCAAAGGAAGTCATAAGGATAGGACGGAAACGCACTTTAGCACCTTCAATGGCAGCTTCCAATACAGTGGCGCCTTGTAAGTGTTTCTGTGCGGCAAACTCTACTATCAGTACGGCATTCTTACCTAGCAGGCCTACAAGCATTACCAGGCCTACCTGTGCATAAATGTCATTGGCTAACCCTAAAGACTTTATCAGTAGGAAGGCACCAAATATACCCGCCGGTAAGGAGCAGATGACCGATAGAGGCAGTATAAAGCTTTCGTATTGCGCAGCCAGTACCAGGTATACAAAGCCCAATACGATGAGGAAGATGTACAGTGCCTCATTACCACGTCCTACTTCATCTTTAGAAAGACCTTCCCAGTCTATATCATAGCCGCGTGGCAATGTTTTAGCCACTTCCTGTATGGCTTTTATGGCCTCACCACTACTATAACCCGGAGCAGGCTCACCCCTGATGGCCGAAGAGGTGTACATATTATACCTCGTTATCTCGTTCAGGCCATGCGACTTTTTGATCTTCATGAATGCCGAATAAGGCACCATTTCATCACGGTCGTTCTTTACATATAGTTTCAGGATGTCTTCCGGCAACCTGCGGTATTCAGGGGATGCCTGTACATATACCTTGAAGAAGTTGCCAAACCGGATAAAGCCTTGCTCATAGGTACTGCCTATCATAATAGAAAGATTATCCATAGCCTTACCAATAGATACGCCCTTCTGCATGGCAGCCTGGTTATCTATTTCGAGATCGTACTGCGGATAGTTAGCACTAAAGAAAGTGAAAAGACCTGTCAGCTCTTTACGCTTGTGCAGCGCAGCCATAAATTCATCATTCACTTTTTCAAGGTCGCGGTAATCGTCACTATTCGTCTTATCCAGCAAACGCAGGGCAAAACCACCTGCAGCACCATAACCGGGTACCGCCGGAGGACCAAAAAACTCAATAGTGGCACCGGGTATCTCCTTCGATTTCTCTTCCAGTTCGCGGATGATTTCGTTAACCGTATGCTTACGTTTCGACCAGTCTTTCAGGTTTATCAAGCAAGTACCAGCGTTAGAACCGCGGCCTTCCGTCAATACTTCGTAACCTGCCAGTGCTGATACCGACTGGATGCCTTCGACATGTTCTGCTATTTCCTGCAATTCACGTGAGATAGCGTTGGTCCTCTCCAGCGTAGACCCCGGAGGTGTTTGAATAATAGCATATATCATACCCTGGTCTTCATTGGGAATGAAGCCGGAAGGTAAGCCACGGGATATACCCAAAATACCTAACCCAAATACGATAAGGATACCAAAGGTTACTACGCGTCTGTTCACTATCAATGTAAGCAAGCTTACATATTTACCGGTCAATTTATCAAACAAATGGTTGAACCCATCCAGGAACCTGTTCATCGGTGATTTCTTTCTGGGTTTGCCATGATTGTTCTTCAATATCATAGCACATAGTACCGGCGTGAGGGTAAGTGCTACAACCCCTGAAAGCACTATCGAGCAGGCCATCGTGATAGCAAATTGCCGATAGAATATACCCACAGGGCCCGACATAAAGGCAACCGGCACGAATACCGCAGTCATCAATAAGGTGATAGCTATAACTGCACCGCTTATCTCTCGCAGTACTTTCTTCACTGCTTTATATGGAGATAGATGTTCCTCTTCCATCTTAGCATGCACGGCTTCCACCACCACTATCGCATCATCTACCACAATGCCGATGGCCAGTACCAGTGCGAAGAGTGTAATAAGGTTGATGTTCAACCCGAATAGCTGCATGAAAAAGAACGCACCTATCAGTGATACGGGGACGGCCAGCGTGGGGATAAGCGTAGAACGCCAATCGCCCAGGAACAGGAAGACCACGATGGCTACCAGTATGAAAGCCTCGCCCAGCGTATGTACCACTTTCTCAATAGAAGCATCGAGGAAGCTGGAAACGTCGTAACTTATTTCATAATCCATTCCGGGAGGGAAGGATGTGGATTTGATCTCGTCCAGTTTCGATTTGATATTTTTGATAACCTCGTTGGCATTACTACCATAGGTTTGCTTCAGTACGATGGCCGCAGATGGGTGGCCATTCAGATTAGAATAGATGTCGTAAAACTCGCTACCCAGTTCTATGTCTGCTACATCCTTCAGATACAGTATTTCACCATTGGCATTGGAACGGATGATAACATTCTTATACTGGTCGGGCTGATTGTATCTACCCTGGTAGGTAAGCACATACTCCAGTGCTTCTGAGCGTTTACCGTCGCTACGTCCTATTCTGCCGGGAGAACCTATCACACTCTGGTTGGCCAGCGCTTCCATTACCTCTTCGGTAGAAATATTATAGGCACGCATACGGTCTGGCTTTAGCCATACACGCATGGCATATTGACGGCTACCCAATATCTGCGCACTACCTACACCGGTTACACGGCTCAGCTCGCGCAGGATGTTTACATTAGCAAAGTTGTAGAGGAAATTCTCGTCAGCTTTAGGGTCTTTGCTGTATACGTTCACATACATCAGCATGTTTGCTTGCAGTATATTTACAATGATACCCTCACGCTGCACCAGTACCGGCAGCCTGTTGGTTACCTGTTCTATACGATTCTTTACATTTACAACCGCCTGGTTGGGGTCGGTACCCAGGTCGAATACCACTTGTATATTAGCTTCACCCGCACTTACGGCATCAGATGTCATGTACTTCATACCCGGTACGCCGTTCACGGCTTTTTCCATAGGTATGAGCACCGATTTTACCAATACATCGGCACTGGCGCCGGGATAAGCCACACTCACTATCACCCTTGGCGGGGCAATGGAGGGGAACTGCGATGTAGGCAGCGTATTGATGGCCAGTACGCCCATGAAGATAATGACAAGAGATATCACTATCGCAAGTACCGGCCTTTTGATAAATATGTTGAACATTGTGTTTCTTTCTGTTGTTGAATATTTGGTTTATTCAGATGGAAGTTTCAGGTGCGCTATTACAGACTTAGGCTCTTCGTATTTAAAAGATATCTTGTCATTGTTCTGCACCTTGCGCAGACCTTCCAATAATATCTTATCATTCTCGGCAAGGCCTTCTGTTATCACATACAGGTCGGGCATTTCAGCACCTATGGTAATGGCTCT
>DASWWE010000107.1:0-13590 GCA_036406055.1 Flavipsychrobacter sp.
TGTAACCCATGATATACCTGCTGCTTACTATATTGCTGAATTCCGTGCTGTTCATATGTTTCAAGTTGTACCCCAAATACAATATTGATACGCTGCAGGCCATAGTGGTGAACTATATTACTTGTGTTATAACAGGTAGTATCTTCATCGGGCATTTTCCTGTCTCAGCGCAAAGTATTTCGTACAACTGGTTTCCTTTTGCAGTGTTCATGGGTTTCCTGTTCATCAGCATCTTCAATTTTATAGGGTATAGCACGCGCCGGTTTGGTATTACTACTACATCGGTGGCCAATAAATTATCGTTGGTCATCCCTGTTATCTTTTCAGTAATTCTATACAATGAAAAACTGACTGTCGTAAACATAACCGGCATCCTTCTGGCATTCCCCGCTGTGTATTTCAGCACAAGGGTGAAGGAAGATAAGCATGCTACCAATATCCTGATACCTGCATTACTCTTTCTGGCTAGTGGTATGCTGGATACACTAATGAAATATGCAGAGCATACTTACCTTGAAAACAGGCAGGTGCAGGCTATCTTCCCGATACATGTGTTTTCGATAGCAGCCATATTGGGGATTGCATTGGTGGGTGTACAGGTGGCGCTGGGCAAAACAACACTGCAATGGAGAAATGTTATTGCGGGTATAATATTAGGCATTCCCAATTTCTTTTCCATCTACTATCTCATCCGCCTGCTGAATAGCGACTGGCTGGAAAGCTCTGCTGCCATACCTGTTAATAATATTGGCATTGTAGTGGCCAGCGCATTGGCGGCCATTATATTCTTTAAAGAACCGTTTACCAAATGGCGGGCTGTGGGTATTGCATTATCCATCCTCGCCATTATACTGATAGCATTGTGAGCAACGAGGTATATAAATATAAAACACTGGAACAGCCGGTAACGGCTGAATTCCGCGACAGGGGTAGTAAGTTCATTGCCTATGGCTATGCCATTAGTACCCCTGCCGATGTGAAGGAGAAATTACAATTACTGAAGAAAGAACATCCCAAAGCGGTGCATCATTGCTATGCCTACCGCATAGGCATAGATGGCACACAGTACCGCGCAAACGATGATGGGGAACCATCGGGTAGTGCAGGCAGGCCCATACTGGGGCAGATAGATAGTATCGGGATCACCAATACGCTGGTGGTAGTAGTGCGCTATTTTGGTGGTACGCTGCTGGGTGTACCCGGCCTTATCAATGCTTATAAAACCGTAACGGCTGATGCCCTGCAAACCGGTAGCTTTATAGAGAAATGGGTAGAGCAGGTGGTCGAGGTACAGTTCGACTATCCTACTATGAGTGAGGTGTTGTACTTGTTGAAACAAAGTGAGGCTACCATCTACAAGCAAGACCTGCAATTGTTTTGTGCCGTTACTGCCGGCATTCCTAAAAAAGTAGCGCATGAATATATCCGCAGGCTTTCGGAAATTCGTGCTGTAACGGTAAAAGAAGTGAAGGAGTAGAAACTTGTCTGTACAGGATACACATACCAGCCTTATAAAACAGGAAGCGCAGCGCCTGGGCTTTGATGCCTGCGGCGTAAGCATTGCCGTGCAACTGGATGATGATGCCCGCAGGCTGGAAGCATGGCTGAATAGCGGCTTTCATGGCAAGATGCAGTATATGGAAAATCACTTCGACCTGCGTACCGACCCGCGCAAGCTGGTGCCCGGTGCCAAATCGGTTGTGACTTTATTGCTTAATTATTATCCAGAGCAACAGCAGCAACCAGATGCGCCGAAGATAGCTAAGTACGCTTATGGTACCGATTATCACTATGTGATACGCGAGAAACTAAATCAATTATTGGCATTCATAAAAGAAAACATTGGTGAAGTAAATGGCCGTGGATTTGTAGATAGTGCTCCGGTGCTGGAACGCAGCTGGGCGGTACGTAGCGGCCTGGGCTGGGTAGGGAAGAATGGTAACCTGCTTACCAAGCATAGCGGCTCTTTCTTCTTTATCGCCACGCTCATTACTGATCTCGACCTTACGCCTGATGCGCCTTTCTCTACCGACTATTGCGGCACCTGTACCAGGTGTATAGATGCCTGCCCTACGGAAGCCATTGTATCGCCTGCTATTGTGAATGGCAGCAAATGTATATCCTATCTTACTATAGAACTGAGAGATGCGTTGATGCCCGAGGGGCTGGAAGACAAAATGCAGGGCTGGATGTTTGGTTGCGATATATGTCAGGATGTATGCCCCTGGAACCGCTTTTCAAAACCTAACCACGAAAAGCCCTTCACACCCATCCCCGAGGTGCTGAACCTTTCCCTTGCCGAATGGGAAAACCTGGGAGAAGAAACTTTCAGAAGAGTATTCAAAGACTCTCCCATCAAGCGCAGCAAATGGCAAGGCATGCTGCGGAATATACAGGCAGTGAAAAAAAGTAGTTAGGCCTTCAGATGATGATGTAGTGAATAAGACAGGTCATGGGCTTCTACGCTTTCCCAAAAGTCTCTAATGCGCTCATTTATGTTTATTCCCATGCAGGGGCCAATTAAGTCAAAGAACACTAACATCTGGTTCCCATCTTCAAACTTGAATAAAAATACATCATCTGTATGCGTCTCATGCTTGAAGGCTTCGTATATATTTGGCCATGCTTTAAACGTTTCAGGGTTGAAAGGCCTACCATAAATAAGTATTTCTGAAATGGGGGTATTGTTGCATATTAGCTCTTCAGTCATTTGGGGGTTGGCTTCTGTCAATATTTTATAGTCGTGAAATACAATACCCATTTCATCTTCTACAAATCCCGGTGTTGTATAAAAGTAAATCTTAGCACGCCCACTGAAATGCATGCCAACGGCACCATCCCAATAAGACACAGAGTTATTGTTGCCTTCTATTCGATAAGAGAAACAAGACAATAAAGATTGCCCTAAAACGTCTTTGAAAAGTTGCAGGTCTGCTGCTTCCAGCTTTAGCATTGCTTCAAGTTACTGATTCTTCCCACCCAGCATGGGCACGAAACTGAAGTCTCCCAGTTCCTCTTCCCTCACATTGCCATTGGCATCTTTGGTGATGCGCATCATCTTCTGGCCCTGATCATCGCCTACCGGTATCACGGCAATGCCGCCGGGTTTCAGTTGCTCTATCAGCTTAGGTGGCACATAGGGTGCAGCTGCAGTTACTATCACTTTATCAAATGGCGCATAAGAGGGCAGGCCTAAATAACCGTCTCCATAAAAGCGCTTGATATTGGGATATTTACTGATGAAGAAAAACTGGCCTACAAAATCGTACAATGCTTTCTGGCGTTCTATGCTATATACCATAGCACCCATCTCTGCCAGTACACATGCCTGGTAGGCACTGCCCGTACCTATTTCCAGCACCTTGTCAAATTTCTTTATCTCCAGCAGTTCTGTCTGGTAAGCTACCGTATAGGGCTGCGAAATGGTTTGCCCCGCTGTGATGGGGAATGCACGGTCTTCATAAGCAATACGTTCAAATGCGGGATCCAGGAAGAAGTGGCGGGGTATGGCTTCTATGGCTGCCAGCACACGTTCGTCTTTAATCCCTTTCTCTCGTAGTGACTGTACCAGTTGCTTACGTAATCCCTTATGTAAGTGTTTATCCTCTTTTGGTTTGCTGTGCAGCATACTACAAAGTTAGGATAGGATATGTGTAAATAAAACTTGTAAAAATGGATTGTGTACCAATGTGTTATTTAAAGTTCATCACCAGCCCGAAACCCACCAGGTTGTTATCCACCACGGGGCGAAACCGCATAGAAATATCGCGCGATACATCAAAGTTTTTGAGGTGGGCAGCCGCTACGGCATCTATTACCTGCGCTGCATAACCCACGGCGGTGAACAGCACGGTCATATCCAGGTAGCCGCGATAGCCATCCTGCAGTTGTCGCAGGCCATCGGTGTCATATTGTTCCGTATCGGTAGTGGTTGGGTCGCCATCTATACGGGCTATGTATGCCTTGCGGTAGCGCTGGTATTTATTCAGGTTGTCAATAAAAAAGTAACCTGCTACCGCCATACCTGCATATATCACCGGGGCTTTCCAGTATTGGCGGTTGTATATCTGTCCCAATCCCGGGCATATGGCCGAATACATGCCCGCCTTTTTGGGCTTGGGTTCAAAGGGCAGCTTCTTTATGGCAGCGCGCATGCTGTCTTCCGTGCGGCGGGTGGTATCTATCCTGGGGTTGGCAGCGGCTACGTTGGTATTTACAACACCGGTGTCTGCCCCCGGCCTTGCGGTAACGCTGCTATCGGTAGCTACCTGTGCCTGCAACGATACAGGGCTGCAAAGCAACGCAGTCAATAGCAGTGTAATACTTATGTATGAAGAAAAAAATCTTTGCATTTATACGGATGGCAAAGTTACAATAAAAAAGCCCTGCGTTATAAACAGGGCTTTTTACAATTTATTATAGCGGCTATTTCATGCCGGTACCCAGATTCACGCGGCTGTCCATGTGCATCATATCATTTACGATGTTCACGGTTTCAGACAGATAGATGTCTTTTTTCAGCGCCTTCAGCCAGTTCTCATTTTTATTGATAGAAGAACTGTCGAGGTTGATGCGTGCCAGGTCATCTTTCACATTGGTTATGTTCAGCTGGGTAGCTTTCTTTTCTATGTCTTCTACCTTTTTGGCAGTAGCGTTGGCTTCTTCCAGTTGCTGGCGGTATTTGGCCTCGTTCAGCGAATAGGTATTTTCTTCTTCCGCTTTTTTGATCTTGGCAGCACTTTGCTTTATCAGTTCAAAAGAAGGGTTGCCGGCTACGCGCTTGCTGCTTTGTGCAGCCAATTGTGCTGCATTTACAGCATTGGGCACCGCGCTATACCTTGCTGCGGGTATCTCATCCCATTTCAGCGCAGCTTTGTCGCGGCGTTCGCCTATTTCTATTTCGCTGTATGGGTCGGGTAGTACTACATCCGGTGTCACGCCTTTCAGCTGTGTAGAACCACCATTAATGCGGTAAAACTTCTGTATGGTCAGCTTAATGGCACCCAGTGTATCGCCGGTGGAGGCATTGCCCCCAGCAATGCTTGCCAGCCAACTGCGGTATTCATCCAGCGATAACACTTTCTGAACCGTACCCTTTCCAAAGGTTGTAGAACCTACAACCACGGCGCGCTTATAATCCTGCATGGCAGCCGCCAGTATTTCAGATGCCGATGCACTGCCGTAGTTCACCATGATAGCCAGCGGGCCATCATACAGCGTGCCTTTCTGCTGGTCGTCCAACTGCACTGCCGATGTGTTGCTGCCTTTCACCTGCACTATCGGGCCCTGGTCTATAAACAGGCCACCCATGCTCACCACATCGCTTAGGGAACCACCACCATTATAACGCAAGTCGAGGATGATACCTTTTACGCCCGATTTTTTCAGTTTCATCACTTCTATTGCTACATCTTCACCACTGCGGCGGCCATTTACATGCTGGAAGTCTGAATAAAACTCCGGCAGGTATATATAACCTACAGGTCCATCTTTTGTATTAATGATGGCCGATTTGGCAAATGTTTCTTCTATCTCCACCTTATCGCGGATGATGGGTATTACCTGTATCGCGCCGCTTACTTTCTTCACTGTCAGGCGCACTTCTGTGCCCTTTTTACCACGTATCAGCTTTACGGCATCTTCGGTATCGTAGCCTTGTATATCTACAGGCTCTGCATTGCCTTGTGCCACTTTCAGTATGTAGTCGCCTGCTTTCAGGTCGCCTTGCTTCCAGCAGGGGCTGCCCGGCACTATCGATACGATCTTTATTTTACCTTCATCGTTTTGCAGCGTAGCGCCTATACCAAAGAAGGTACCCGACATCTGCTCGTCAAAACGTGCTTTATCTGCAGGTGGAAAGAAGTCGGTATGCGGGTCTACCGTACCGGCTATGCTGTTTACAAAAAGCGTAAAACGATCATCGTCTTTCATCTTGCGCATACGCTTAAAGTAGTAATCCATATTTTTGGTTACCGATTCGCGCGCTTCCGCTTCCAGTTCTGCATCTGTTTTTATTTTTTTCAGGCTGGTGTCTTTGTTGTCCTGGCGCTTTTTCTGGTCGTCTTTCATGTCTACATAACGGCTCAGTACCCTATATTTCAGATACGTGTGCCAGCGATCTTTCAGGTCGGCACTGTTAGCTGCGTACGGCACTTTTTCGCCATTCAGGTTTATTTCTTCATTGCCTGTAAAAGTGAAAGGTTTTTTCAATGCCTCTTTGTAGTAGCCTTCTATCTCGTTGATGCGTTTGCTGTAGATGGTATTTACATCGTTGAAAAAAGACACGAAATTGTCGGCACCATTTTCATCCAGCACAAATTCGTAACGCGATAGCTTGCTGATATCTTCCTGTGTAAAGATGCGCTTGTCAAAGTCAAGGTTAGTCAACACCTTTTTGTAAACATTGGAAGAGAAGGAGTCATTTACCTCGCGTGGAGAAAAGTGGTTTTGCTGTATGGCTTTCATCACCGTTTCTATTACCACGCGCTTCTTTTCGTCGGCCGAATTGCCTTCAGCACTATACCTGAACGAAAAAAAGGTGGCCAATGCGGCCACTATCATCAGTGGTATCAATATTTTATTCTTCATGAATCTCAACATAATCTACTCTTAAAATTAGGGTAATAACAAATGTAATTGTTTTGATGTTAATAAAACGCTAATCAGATTGTGCTTATAGCCTTATAGGCAGGGTGATTTAGGGCGTGATAAATCTGTAACTTTGCTGCCTTATGGCAGGCAGTAAAACATTACATTTCAGCGACCTCGGAGAGATAGAATACGGTGCCGCATGGCAACTGCAGGAAGGGCTGATGAAAGAGGGGCTGGATATAAAAGCATCTTGGTATAACACACCTGCTGCCGAAAGGCCTGCCGATTTAGGTATTCGCAACTACCTGTTGTTTTGCACCCACCCGCATGTATATACGCTGGGCAAGAGCGGGCATATGGAAAACCTGCTGGTAAATGATAGCCGCCTGCAGGAACTGAATGTAGCTTTTTACAAAACCAACCGTGGGGGGGATATTACGTATCACGGCCCCGGGCAGGTGGTTGGCTATCCCATACTGGACCTGGAGCAGTTTTATACCGACTTGGGTAAGTACATGCGCAACCTGGAAGAGGTGATCATCCGGGTATTGGCACACTATGGTATTGCGGGCGATAGGCTGCCCGGTTCTACCGGTGTATGGCTGGAGCCCGATACGCCACGCGCGCGCAAAATATGCGCCATGGGTGTGCGCAGCAGCCGCTGGATAACCATGCACGGCTTTGCCCTGAATGTAAATGCCGACCTGAAGTATTTTGACTATATCGTGCCTTGTGGTATCACTGATAAGCAGGTAACCAGCATTGCAAAAGAGCTGGGGCACCCTGTAGATATGGAGGAAGTGAAGGTGCGTTTAAGGGATGCCTTTGCCGAACTATTCGAGTGTAGCATTGTTAATGATAAAGCAACATTCGATAACGAAAAAATCGTATATTAGTTGTCCGTTTTGAATGATTTTACTCTTAACCGATGCCTGACCGTATCATTTATAATTGGGGCGATAACCACCTGCAAATACAATTGGGCAGGCGTGTAGAAACGCGCATCAAGGCTTTGTTCTGGGGTGAATTTATTTTCACAACAGGAATGGCCACCATCTTTTTGCTGCAGGCATTACCTATTTCTTCCAACCTGTGGCATGTACTGGCCAGTTTGGGCGCAGCCGCACTATACGCGCTGGCATCATACAGGTTTATATCACGTATGTTTTTCAGGGAAGAGGTGTGGCTGGATATGGAATACCTTACACTTGTTACCAGTACACCCTTCAAACGCAGGATAAACCGTTACGAATGGTCGGCCATAGGCCCGCTGCACTATACCGGTAAAGCCTCAAAAACCGACCATCCGCTGAAAGGCAATTGTTACGATTATTTTGGCTTTGAAACACAGGAGCGTTTGGTGCAAGACCTGCACCAGGAGGGCAACCTGTATTTCAATTATGGCGGTTTTTCTGTTCGCTTTGCCCGCAATGTTTATTCATGGGATGCAGAGGAAATGGTGCGTATGATGCGCATATATGCAGGCAGCAACCTGCGCCTGGGCCCCGAATGGAAACGCATGATACAGGAAAGCTGGCAAAGCTTTGAGGATGACTTTTAGTATATCGTGATATAGCCGGTCTCCAGCACTTTGCGGTCTTGCCTCAGTTCAAATTTGTAAATGCCTTTTCGCTGAAAATTGCGCTTGTCTATAATGATTTGCGGTTCAGTAACTCTGGGTATTTCCAGCACGCGCTTTTCTTTATCGTTATAAAAATTCACCGAATAGTGATGGCGGTTGTAGTCTTCCAGTTCCAGGTTCACGTGCCCTGTAAACGGATTGGTAAATACATGCTGCGATTTGATATAAGAAACGCCCTCTATTTCGGAGCCATCGTCAGGTATTGTTAATACTATCCTCGGCGCTACGGCAGGTGTGGTAGACGCAGGTGCGCTGCTGGCACTGGTTGTTGTTGTCGTCGTAGTTGTTGTTGTGCCGGAGGTTGTGGTACCAGCCGGTGTGGATGTTACAGGTCTTTCAGAGGTTACAGGCCTTGCTTCGATTTTTATGTTAGCAGCCAGTTTTTGCAGGGAATCATTGGGCGGCAGCACACGTTTATTGCGTATATCGGCACTATCTACCACCAGGTTCAGGCGGTTGCTATACCATGTCAGGTCTGAATTGAAGACGATGTACAACCGGTACCAGTTTTTGCCCGGTGCAGGATGACCGTCAATAAATGCCTGCAATCCTTTTTTCAGATTCTTTACATAGCCTACCGTACTATAATTATACACACTGTCGGCCGAACGCTGTACGGCGATAGATTTAATGCCATCATATTGGCAGGTCCAGCTTAGTACATTGATGCCTTTTTCTGATGCGCCGGCTATATCGGGCAGTATAGGTTGCGCCAGCGTTATAGAACTTGAGAGTGTAAATAATAGTATTAATAAAAAATAGTAAACCTTACTCTGAAACATCTGCCAAACCTACTGAAAAAACTAAAAGTATTGCCCCGGCAAGATAAGATTTTGTTTTCCCTAACATTTTAGGTTTACCCCCATTTGAGGGTAGTTGTTTGTACATCCCGCATTTTATCTTTAGGTTTGAACGTTATATATCACACAACAGTATATGGGTTTATTTATCAGGAAGCCATTAGGAAAACTATTGGCAGAAGCCGACGAATCGGAGAAAGGGCTTAAGAAAACGCTCACCGCTTCGGCACTGGTGGCATTGGGTATTGGTGCTATCATAGGTGCAGGCCTTTTTTCTATTACGGGTGGTGCGGCAGCTACCAATGCCGGCCCCGCTATTACCATCTCCTTTATTGTAGCCGCTTTGGGTTGTGCCTTCGCAGGCCTGTGTTATGCAGAGTTTGCATCTATGATACCTATAGCAGGTAGTGCTTACACCTACTCTTTTGCTACCATGGGCGAATTCATCGCCTGGATCATAGGCTGGGACCTGGTGCTGGAATATGCAGTAGGTGCCGCTACCGTAGCTATCAGTTGGAGCCGTTACCTGGTGAAATTCCTGCAATACTTTGGTATTAACCTTGGGCCGGAATTCACCGCATCGCCTTTCGATGGCGGTATTATCAATATACCTGCCGTATTCATCGTGATACTGATGTCGCTGCTGCTGATGAAGGGAACGAAAGAATCTGCTTTTGTAAACGGTATCATCGTAGCATTGAAGGTAGCCGTTGTGCTGGTGTTCATAGCACTGGGCTGGCAATACATAAACCCTACTAACTACACACCTTATATTCCTGAAAATACAGGCAACTTTGGTGAGTTTGGTTTCAGTGGCATTGTGCGTGCTGCGGCTATTGTGTTCTTCGCTTATATCGGTTTCGATGCCGTATCTACTGCCGCGCAGGAAGCCAAGAACCCCAAGCGCGACATGCCGATAGGTATCCTCCTTTCCCTGCTTATCTGTACCATATTATATATCCTGTTTGCTCATGTAATGACGGGGGTGGCTAATTACCAACTGTTTGCCGGTAAAGATGGTATTGCACCGGTAGCCGTAGCCATCGACAATATGGGCCACCCGGATGCAACCGGTGCCATCGTGCCCGATTATCCATGGCTGAATAAAGCCATCATTGTGGCGATACTGGCCGGTTATTCTTCGGTTATCATGGTGATGCTGATGGGCCAGTCGCGCGTGTTCTTCTCTATGAGCCGCGATGGCCTGATACCTAAAGTATTTTCTGAAGTACATCCTAAGTTCCGCACACCGGCGCGCAATAACTTCCTGTTCATGCTGTTCGTAAGCGTATTTGCGGCTTTCGTACCGGCAAGGGTAGTGGGGGAAATGACCAGTATCGGTACGCTCTTCGCCTTCATATTAGTATGTGTGGGCGTGATGGTGATGCGCAAAAAAATGCCCGATGCGCCACGTGCTTTCCGTACGCCGCTGGTACCGCTGGTACCTATCCTGGGTATTGCTACCTGCCTGTTCATGATGGTATTCCTGCCGCTGGATACCTGGATACGCCTGGTGGTGTGGATGATGATAGGCTTTGATGTGTACCTGTTTTACGGTATGCGCAACAGCGTGCTGAATGCAGGTAAGTTTACCAGCAACAGCTATCGTACCGTATCACTTACGGGGCTGGCAATGGTGGTTATACTTATCATTGTAGCTATGCTGCACCATAGCGACCCCGATGTGGATGATACGGGCCTGTACTATTTCTCATTAGGCTTTGCCCTGCTGCATGCGCTCATATATTTCATGAGCATGCGTAAGGGTCGTAAACAGGTAGCATAAGTGAAATGATTTATTTTTATATAAAGATTCCCCGTAGCTGTTAGTTACGGGGAATCTGCTTTATATAGCGGTGCTACGGCTATATTGCATCATCCCATTGAGCAATTGGATTATTTAGCTACATTTGTCCGTCTTTTTAGAACAACCATTAACACTTTAAAATTATTTCCATTTTATGGCATATGATGTAATCGTAGTAGGTAGCGGCCCCGGCGGATATGTGGCTGCAATTCGTGCCGCACAGCTGGGCTACAAAACAGCTATCGTAGAGCGCGAAAGCCTGGGTGGCATCTGTCTCAACTGGGGTTGTATCCCTACCAAAGCGCTGCTGAAATCAGCACAGGTATTTGAATATGTAAGCCATGCACAAGACTATGGTGTAACAATAGCCGGCGAGGCAAAAGCAGACTTTGCTGCTATGATAAAACGCAGCCGTGGTGTGGCCGATAAAATGAGTAAAGGTATCCAGTTCCTGATGCGCAAAAACAAGATAGATGTGCTGGCAGGTATGGGAAAACTGAATGGTAAAAAAGAAGTGGAAGTAACAGGTGCAGATGGTAAAACTACTGCGCATGCTGCTAAGCATATCATACTGGCTACCGGTGCACGTTCGCGCCAACTGCCAAACCTGCCTATCGACGGCAAGAAGATAATTGGCTACCGCGAGGCTATGAGCCTGCCTGCACAGCCTAAGAGCATGATAGTAGTAGGCTCAGGCGCCATAGGTGTTGAGTTTGCTTACTTCTACCACAGCGTAGGCACTAAGGTTACTATTGTTGAGTTCATGCCGCGCATCGTTCCGGTTGAAGACGAGGATATCTCTAAAGAACTGGAAAAATCTTTCAAGAAGAAAGGTATAGAGGTAATGACCAATGCAAGTGTAGAGAAAGTAGAAGGTAAAGGCAATGGCGTAGTAGCTACGGTAAAAACAGCTACCGGCAACATCACCCTGGAAGCAGATGTGGTACTGAGCGCTGTGGGTGTTTCTACCAACATCGAAGGTATCGGTCTGGAAACACTGAACATCAAAACTGAAAAAGATAAAGTAGCAGTAGATAAATACTACAAAACAAATGTAGAAGGCATCTATGCTATCGGCGATATCGTTCCCGGCCAGGCACTGGCACACGTGGCTATGAAAGAAGCGGTGATATGTGTGGAAGCTTTCGCTAATAAAGATGGCAAATTTGCGCACGCTCCGGAAGCGCTGGATTACGGCAACGTACCGGGTTGTACTTATTGCACGCCTGAAATAGCTTCTGTTGGTATGACGGAAAAACAAGCTAAAGAAGCCGGTTACGAAATAAAAGTGGGTAAATTCCCATTCTCAGCATCGGGTAAGGCAACGGCTGCCGGTGCCGGTGAAGGTTTCGTAAAAGTGATATTGGATGCCAAATACGGCGAATGGCTGGGTACGCACATGATAGGTGCCAACGTTACCGAAGTGATAGCTGAAACCGTAACAGCTCGCAAACTGGAAACTACCTACCACGAGCAGCTGGATACCATCTTCCCGCACCCTACTATGAGCGAGGCGGTGAAAGATGCGATAGAAGTAGCACTGGGCGAAGCGATACACCTGTAAGTATTTTAGTAAGTACGGATATATATAAAGGCTACCAAACGGTAGCCTTTATTATTTGTATAAATCATATCACATCTGCCTTGCAGTTCCCGTATGTTGGTATGGTAGCAAGGCGGAAAGTAGGTGGTGGCAAAAGGAAATGGCACTGTGGTGGAGAGTAGCTGCCAAAGTTAGCTTCTATATTTACTCTGCACGCTATAGGTGGTGTAGGTGCAGCTACACATGCCCATGTAGCAAAAAGGTGCTATTGTACGGATTTAGCTGAAATGGTGTTAACATCTTGGATAAGCTTGGGCGTAATGCCGAAGCAGAACAGTAACACTACAGACCTTATTGATGGCAGCTACAGTTAGATATTATAATAGATTAATTGTAAGGGTCAGGCATCGCACTAATTTTTAAAACATTAGCATTGAATTACTATTTTTGATTCGCGGAACTGATACCGCAAATTAGATTAATGAGGTTTTTTTTAAATGAAATTTTCCCCTTTTATGCTAAGGAAGATACTTTCTTTCTTGTTGCAGGGCCATGTGTAATTGAAAATGAGACGATGGGTATGAAAACGGCAGAAAAGTTGAAAGCTGTTTGTGAAAAAAACAGAATACCATTGATATTCAAATCCTCCTACAAAAAAGCAAACCGTACTCGATTAGATAGCTTTACAGGAATAGGTGATTTGCAGGCGCTTAAAATACTGAAAAAGATAAAAAGGACTTTCGATATTCCGGTTATAACAGATATACATGCAGTAGAAGAAGCAGAATTAGCTGCAGAGTATGTAGATATTTTGCAAATACCCGCGTTTTTAAGCAGGCAAACAGATATAATAATCGCCGCGGCTAAAACAAATAAAGTGGTAAACGTAAAAAAAGGACAATTTCTTTCTCCTGATGCTATGAAATTTATCGTTGAAAAAATTAGGTCCGTTGGAAATAATAAGGTAATGCTTACCGAGCGCGGCACTATGTTTGGGTATCACGACCTAGTTGTCGATTTTACAGGTATACCCACCATGCAAGCAAATGATGTGCCGGTGATAGTAGATTGCACACATTCGTTGCAAAAGCCCAATCAAAAGAATGGTGTTAGTGGAGGCAGCCCTCAGTTCATTGAAACTTTGGCTAAAGCAGCAGTAGCAATTGGTAGCGAAGGAATATTTATAGAAACACATCCCAACCCTTCA
>DASWWE010000108.1:0-4601 GCA_036406055.1 Flavipsychrobacter sp.
AGGAAGCACAACTCACACTACTGTCTTCAGAAAGTATGGGATCGAAAAACAACATTTCGCCCAGCTTTTCCTCAGTTATTTTATGAGGTGTTTTGCTGAAAGAAAAACCAATAAGTACAGCCAGTAAGATGCTAGAAATAATAAAACCCTGCTTCACAGGTGCAAAATTAAAATAAATAATATACGCTTTCGCATAATAGTTCATTTAATACCTTTGCGGCGTTCATAATTTTTCCAATAATAAATCTCATATAACAATGGAATACCGTATTGAGAAAGACACGATGGGTGAAGTGAAAGTACCCGTCAATGCTTATTACGGCGCACAAACGCAGCGCTCTATCGAGAATTTCAAAATTGCACAGGACATCAACAAGATGCCGAAAGAGATCATCCGCGCATTTGCTTACCTGAAAAAAGCAGCCGCGATGACCAATACCGACCTGGGTGTGCTGCCTGCTGAAAAATCGCAACTGATAGGCCAGGTGTGCGATGAGATACTGGAAGGTAAACTGGATAATGAGTTTCCGCTGGTAGTATGGCAAACAGGTTCGGGCACACAATCGAACATGAACGTGAACGAAGTGGTAGCTTACCGCGCCCATGTTATCAATGGTGGTCAGCTTACAGATAAAGAAAAATTCGTACACCCTAACGATGATGTGAACAAATCACAATCATCAAACGATACATTCCCTACTGCTATGCACATAGCTGCATACAAAATGCTGGTAGATGTAACGATACCGGGCATCAAAAAACTGCGCGATACGCTGGATAAGAAAGCCAAAGCATTCATGCACATCGTGAAAATAGGCCGTACACACTTTATGGATGCTACGCCATTGACACTGGGCCAGGAAATAAGTGGTTATGTATCGCAACTGGATCATGGCCTGCGTGCTATCAACAATACACTGGCACACCTGAGCGAACTGGCACTGGGCGGCACAGCAGTAGGTACGGGTATCAATACACCGGAAGGTTATGCAGAACATGTAGCCGGCAACATAGCCAAGCTGACAGGCTTGCCTTTCGTAACTGCAGAAAACAAATTTGAAAGCCTGGCCGCGCACGATGCGATAGTAGAAGCGCATGGTGCGCTGAAAACAGTAGCTGTGAGCCTGATGAAAATAGCTAATGACATCCGCATGCTCAGCTCAGGCCCACGTTGTGGTATCGGTGAGATATTTATTCCTGATAATGAGCCCGGTTCATCTATCATGCCGGGTAAAGTAAATCCTACACAGTGTGAGGCGCTAACCATGATAGCTGCACAGGTAATGGGTAACGATGTAGCCATCAGCGTAGGTGGTTCAAACGGCCACTTTGAGCTGAACGTATTTAAGCCGGTGATGATATTCAACTTCCTGCACAGCGCCAGGCTGATAGGCGATGGTTGTGTATCTTTCAACGATAAATGCGCAGAAGGTATCGAGCCGATACAAGTCAATATAGATAACAACCTGCACAATTCACTAATGCTGGTAACATCGCTGAATACTAAAATAGGCTACTACAAAGCGGCCGAAATAGCACAAACAGCACACAAACAAGGCAAAACGCTGAAACAAACAGCTATAGACCTGGGCTATGTAACCAGCGAGCAATTTGACGAGTGGGTAAGGCCTGAAGATATGGTGGGCAAGCTGAACTAATATCTATAATGAGTTTATAAGAAAGGCATACAGTATTGTATGCCTTTTTATATTTTAGCCATGCTGCAGCGGCAATAAGTTTATGAACCAAAAAATTATCAAGGCTTTTATTCTAGTAGGGCTGTTCGGGTTTCTATCATTACTGGGTATTTATATTGGTGCTTTCTGGCCTGATGCGGAATGCTGGCGCAACTGGAGTCTGCTTATTTTTAAAAAGGGATTGCCCAATGCATATACCGAATGGAATAATTACATGCCCTTCTACCAATACGTTCTGTATGGATACGGTAAACTGATGGGCACCGAAGCCCGCATCCTGCATTATACCGACATATTAAAGAGTGTCACCTTCCTGTTCGATTTCGTGGGGTTATGGTTTGTGTACAAATGGATAGATAAAAAGACTGATTACCTGTTGCTACTGTTGTTCAGCATGTTCAACCTGGCTTATTCCTACAATTCGCTGATTTGGGGGCAGGTAGATGGTATTTATTGTACCATGACTTTTATGGCCCTATACTATGCATATAAGGAGAAAACAGTTGTTAGTGCTTTCTGGTTTATCCTGGCATTGAATATGAAGCTGCAGGCCATCATATTCTTCCCCATACTTGGGCTCATATACTTGTTCAATGCAGCAAAGAATAAGAGTTGGTTATCGCTGCCATATGCCATCGGGCTGATAGCAATAACACAACTCGTACTCTTATGGCCGTTTATATCTATACCCCATGGATTTGATTATTTCTGGAAGGAGGTAATGGCAGCCTCTACCATTTATCCGTATGTGGTAATGGGCGCTACAAACTTTTGGTATTTTGTAGTAGATAACTCATTAATAGAAGCTACTGACGATGCTCAAAAATTTTTTGCCGGGGTTAGCTACAAGCAAGCCGGTTTGTTACTTTTCATGGCATCCTCTTTTGCTGCCATGTGGCCATTGCTGAAGTGTGTATGGCAACGGCTGGTAAAAGGCAAAGGTGTAAGCATGGTAACGGCAGCGCAACTATGGTTGATGTGCTCACTGGTGGCCATATTGTTCTTTTACTTCAATACGCAGATGCACGAGCGATACAGTCATCCTGCATTCCTGTTCCTTACTGCTTACGCCTTTGCCAGCAGGCATTTTCTAGCCTATATTGTTTTCTGTTTCGTATACCTCGTTAGCCTTGAAAGGGTGATGAAGTGGGCTAGCCTGCCCTCTCATACGTTCATTTTTGATGCCCGCCTGATAGCTGCACTGTATGCATTGCTTATTGCATATCTCTTCTACAGACTATATGAAAAGCCGAAAGATTCAGCGGGGCTGATGGCCGGGACCATTAAGGAGTAACCACCCACCATGTATTGCCAAATTTATCTTTGAAACCACCGCTGCGTCCATAGCTCTGGTCGCTTACTTCCATAAGGCTGGTAGCACCTGCTGCAATGCCTTTTTTATAGGTTTCATCAGCATCGGGTACATTTACATACATGCCCGCCGTGTTTACACCCCATTGGTCGCTTGCCTGGGCAAACATGATGGTGCTATCACCAATCATTACTTCGCCA
Organism: Flavipsychrobacter sp.; assembly: GCA_036406055.1. Classification (GTDB taxonomy): domain Bacteria; phylum Bacteroidota; class Bacteroidia; order Chitinophagales; family Chitinophagaceae; genus Polluticoccus. The sequence continues at coordinate 3,210 of DASWWE010000108.1, forward strand.
TGCATGAGGCTGCCATCTTCGCGGTGGGTGACATGTGTTTCCCGTGCATCGAAGACTTCTTTTACAAAAGACAGAAAGCCTTTAGCATTTTCTAAAATCAGGTAAGGCATTACATGCTGATACCTTTCGGGCAATTGTACTGTTTTCATTTTTTCGCTTTTTATTATGTCAAAAGTACAGGGGGCGATACAACTGAAATTGTATAAACACGACATCTAAGCATCGAGGTATTCTTTCCCTTCGGCCTGCCCTTTAAAATATATGCCGGGATGATAGCCGGAGAAAGACTTGAAATCGCGAATGAAATGCGACTGGTCGTAATAGCCACAATCCAGGGCTATATCTGTTAAAGACCTGTTCGCATTGCGGTCATATTGGTTTAAAGCAGCGTGAAACCGTATTATGCGCATGTATGTTTTAGGGCTGAAACCTGCCAGTTCGTTAAACTTGCGTTCTAACTGGCGCGTTGATAAATTGAAACGCGAAGCAATATCGCTAACCGGCATTAACTCCCTGGCATGTATCACTTGCCGGATGGCATACACCGTAGGTGACAGGGGAATATTTTTTAGTTTGCTTTCTAAGAAGGCAGATAGGATAGCAGCACGTGAACGGTTGCATGTTGCCATCATCATTTCCTCCTCCAGAATACGGCCTTCAGCGCCCAGCAGTGTATGCAAATCCGGCATGTGATTGCTGGCTTCAGATGCCGACAGCCGAAATAAATGTGGCAATGCAAAAGGGTAGAGATAAGCGCCGAATATGCCGAAGCTGCCACGGGTAACAAACCTGCGATAGGTTTGCGACTGTGCCTGCAGCATAGCATGGCCTTGCTTTACAATGCCGGCATCGGTAACTTCTTCAAATGTATTGTGATAATGAAATATCATTTCTGCACAGCCATCGGCCATAGATCGATAAACATATGGCTCATCACCACGCTCTATTTCATATACCCAAAACATGCGCACAAATCCAGTAAGGCTGGCAGGTGGTGGTATGGTGTAGTATGTGACGCGTGGCTGCATTTATGATATTTCTTTTGCCAGTTGTGCTTTAAAATCATTCCAATCGGCCAGGCATTGTTTGCAGTTGGCCAGTAGCGCAGGCTCTACCTGTGCGACCCATGCATCTAATGCTTTTTTAGTACCAATGGTGTAGCCAATGGGCTGCACCCAGGTTTTGATTGTTATATAAAAATGTGCATCCTGCAGGCTTTTGAAGAAGAAGCATGGGTTTTTCAGGATAAAGTCTTTTGCTTCCGTTCCGGCATCTTCTACCGTAGTTTTATCAGCTATGGCCAGCAAGCGGTTGAAATTGTAAAGAAAAAAAGGAAGTGTTTCCTCGTTATCTGTAAAAATGGAATCTATTATTCCTTTTGTTTCCTCGTTA
>DASWWE010000109.1:0-23032 GCA_036406055.1 Flavipsychrobacter sp.
CACGTTGGCTACATCTGTAGTGTCTACATAATTCACTTTGATGCCAAACTTCGCGTATATATGTGTGAACAGGCGAAAGGCGCCGCCGTATATATCATCTACGGCCAGTATCTCATCCCCGCTTTGCAGCAGCTTTACTACCGCATCGATGGCAGCAAGGCCGCTGGCAAAAGCAGAGGCTCTCTCTCCACCTTCCAGTTGGGCTACAATTTTTTCAAGTGTTTCGCGTGTGGGGTTGTTGCTGCGGGCATAATCAAATCCTTTATGCTCGCCCGGTGCATCCTGCACAAAGGTGGATGTTTGATAAATGGGAACAGCTATGGAACCTGTTAGTGGATCTACGGGAATGCTGTGGATGATCTTAGTTGCGTTGCTCATTTTATTTCCTGGTTTTTTGTTGTTACGAATGTTGTGATCGTTTCGATACGAATCCGTTACCAGGAAAGACATTACCGGGAGTGCTTCAGCATTGCATACGTGCAATAAAAAAGCTCTCCCGATAAATCAGAAGAGCTTAGCTATGTTAAGGCCATGAGGCCGGTATCACTAATTGCGTCTGACTTATCTGCCCCACATTGCTGCGGGATGGAATTAGCACCAGTTCTCAATGCATTGCACTGAGGAGGTTGCTAAGGTATCATCGGGCCATAACCCTCCACCTTTCTTGATAAGAGATGTTGTAAAGAACTGGTGCAAAGATATACGCCCACTTTTCAAACTTCCAAATAAATTTTTTTCCGGTTGCTGAGAAAAGGTAGCAGGCACCCATTAGTCAATACCGATAGAATTCCACATTTTACAGTAACTTCGCACCCCATCCGGCCCATAAAAAATGGATATACCTGAAGGTAAAAAAATTTATTTCGCATCCGATTTTCATCTCGGCATACCCGACAGGCCCACAAGTCTTGCGCGTGAAAAACGGATATGCCAATGGCTGGATAGCATCAGGGCCGATGCACATCAGTTATACCTTGTTGGCGATATTTTTGATGCCTGGTTTGAATACAAGCGAGTGGTGCCGAAGGGTTATACCCGCTTCCTGGGAAAGCTGGCCGAACTGAGCGATAGTGGTTTGCAGATAGAAGCCTTTACCGGTAATCACGACCTATGGATGCGTGGCTACTTTGAAGAAGAACTAAACATACCGGTACACCACGAAGCCATTGAACGAACCTTCAACGGTAAGAAATTCCTGATAGCACATGGCGATGGCCTTGGCCCCGGAGACCACGGCTACAAGCTTTTGAAAACGGTACTGCGCAATAAAGTGTCGCAATGGTTATATCGCCGTATACATCCCGATACCGGTGTAGGCATGGCAGAATGGTTTAGCCAACTGGGCCCTAAGCACGGTGTGGAAGATGACCCGTTCCAGGGTCCTGAAAAAGAATGGCTGGTGCAGTTTGCTTTGGAACGACTGAAACACGAACATATCGATTACTTTATATTCGGGCACAGGCATATCGCTATAGAATACCCGCTGCCCGATAATAGCTTGTACGTAAACCTCGGCGACTGGATAAAATTTGATAGCTACGGCGTTTTTGATGGCAAACAACTTTCATTACAGTATTATAAAGCGAAATAAAACAGTATATGGAACGTACCCTTGTTATGATAAGGCATGCAAAATCGAGCTGGGCAAACCCCCTGCAGAGCGATTTTGAACGCCCGCTGAACGATAGGGGAGAACACGATGCACCTATGATGGGCGAGCGCCTGAAGCAAAAAGGCATCATACCAGATCTTATCATATCCAGCAAGGCCAAACGTGCCAAACAAACCGCTAAAAAGATAGCGGCTGCAATAGGATACAATGAGGAAAAGATACGCTGGTACGACAGATTGTATCATTGCATCCCATCAGTTTTTGAAGAAGTGCTGCACGAAGTAGCAGATGATGTAAAAACTGTGTTCATTGTAGCACACAACCCTGGCATCACCGATTTTGTAAATGAACTGTCTGATAAATTTAAGATAGATAATATGCCTACCTGCGCCGTAGTAGGCGCACGCTTACAGGCCACAGAATGGAATGAGTTTAACAGCGTTGAAAAGACAGTATTTTTATTTGACTACCCCAAGAATGTAATATGACCCCGGTAAAACCCACACAATCGATCAGTACGTTAGAAAAATTATTTGAAGACCATTTTGGAAAGAAAGCCGAGAACATAAGCATACTGCCTGTGTCCGGCTCAGACAGGCGCTATTACCGCATTTCATCGGGCGATACTACTGCAATTGGTACTTACAATGCCAATATCCAGGAGAATAATTCCTACTTCTATTTTACCGACCTTTTTCGCAAACACCAGATACTGGTGCCCGAAATATATGCTACGGCCAAAGACCGCAAGCATTACCTGCAACAAGATCTTGGTGCTACTTCCCTCTTCGATGTATTGATGAAAGAAGGGCATACTAACGAAGTGCGCCAGTATTTTCATAAAGCATTGGAGCAACTGGCCAAGTTGCAATGGATAGCCGGCCGTGAAGCCGATTTTTACCAATGCTTTAGCACCCGCCGTTTTGATGAAAAAGCCATCATGGCCGATCTGTTATATTTCAAATACTACTTTGCCGACCTGCAGAATATCCAGTATGATAAAGGCCTGCTGTTTGATGAAATGGAGCAACTGAGCCGTGAGCTGGGCCGCATACAACCACAAATGCTGATGTATCGCGACTTTCAGAGCCGTAACATCATGGTGCATAATGGCGAGGTGTACTTTATAGATTACCAGGGAGCCATGCAGGGCCCGCCGCAGTACGATATTGCATCCCTGCTATGGCAGGCAAAGGCTAAACTGCCTGATAACTGGAAGGAGGATCTGCTCAACGGATATATCACCAGCCTGGGCAAGTTGCAAAACAGCCGTGTAGAAGAAGTGCATTTCCGTAAAGGGTACTTACAGTTTGTATTGCTGCGTTTGCTGCAAGTACTGGGTGCTTACGGATTCCGTGGTTTGCTGCAGCATAAGCCGCACTTTTTGAGCAGCATTGGCCCGGCACTGAAAAGCTTGGATGGCCTGCTGTCCAACAATCCACAGTTGCCTGCATATCAGGAGATACGAAAGCTGCTGGAGCGCATCTCATCGGCAGATATGCAGCAACGATACACACAACCCGCAAAAAGCGAAACTGTAAAACTGCAGGTGAATATTTGCAGCTTTTCCTATAAAAATGGTATTCCAAAAGATAAAGGCACGCACGGTGGTGGATATGTGTTCGATTGCCGGGGCCTGCTGAACCCCGGCCGTTATGCGGCTTACAAGCACTTTACAGGGCAAGACGAAGTGGTAAAACAATTTCTGGAGCGTGAAACCCGCATGCCGGAATTTTTAGCGCAGGTATATGGCCTGGTATCACTGAATGTGGATGACTACCTGTCGCGCGGTTTCGAAAATCTGAGTGTGGCCTTTGGTTGCACCGGTGGCCAGCACCGCTCTGTATATGCTGCTGAAGCGTTAGCAGCGTACATCAGGAATAAATACAACATCGAGGTTTCCGTTACCCACCTCAATAAAGAGAAATGGGTATTGCAACCTGAAACAAGCGCATAAAAAAATGCCGGCGTTGAGCCGGCATTTTCTTTAATATACCCTTGAAAGGGTTATTTGCTATCTGTCTCGTTTACTTTGCGCGGGTTGCGTTCCAGCACTTCGTCTACCATACCATACTCTTTAGCTTCAGCAGCAGTCATCCAGTAGTCACGGTCACTGTCTTTTTCCACTTTGCTGAATTTCTGGCCACTGTGCGTAGCAATGATATCGTACAATTCTTTCTTCAATTTCGCTATCTCGCGTGCTGTGATTTCGATATCGCTTGCCTGGCCTTCTGCACCGCCCAATGGTTGGTGTATCATAATACGGCTATGCTTCAATGCCGTACGCTTTCCTTTAGTACCTGCGCACATCAGTACAGCAGCCATAGAGGCACCAATACCGGTACAGATGGTAGATACATCCGGGTTGATGATTTGCATCGTATCATAAATGCCTAAGCCGGCATATACGCTACCACCCGGGCTGTTGATGTACATCTGCACATCGCGGTTGCGGTCTGTGCTTTCCAGGAACAGCAGTTGAGCTGTTACGATATTGGCCACATAGTCATTGATAGCCTCGCCCAGGAAGATGATGCGGTCCATCATCAGGCGAGAGAACACGTCCATAGAAGCTACGTTCAGCGGACGCTCTTCAATGATATATGGAGTAAGTGCCGCAGGCGCTTTATACAGGGCAGAAGTGTAATTGTGCAGTGTTGCGCTGCTGATACCGTGGTGCTTCACGGCATATTTCTGAAATTCATTTGGATTCATAAATCGTATTTTTGAGTCTGCTTAATTGTATGATTTGGTTAAAACAATTTTCAATCCATGTTAAATATAGTGCCATAACGGCATATTAATTACGACAAATAGCCAAATCAGCCGATAAGAAATGATTATTTTACATTTTATGACATTTTGCGACTATATAAATACCCATAAATGGCGAAGCTGACACAAGAAGAATTGCTGGATATCTTTCATGCAGTGAAGAAAGAAGTGAAACCTTATGAAAAAGGCTCTGTAAAAGCACGCATTGATATAGAAGGGAAATACGACCTGTGGAGTGAAAAGGCGGTAGAGGCATATGGCCGAAAATATCCCGCAATGGCTTTTGCTTCTGTTATCTTACAAAGCACTTATGTAGGCTTTTACTTTATGCCCGTATATGGCAGCGAAAAAGTAAAGGAACAGATACAGCCCGAATTACTAAAGACCCTGAAAGGTAAAGCCTGCTTTCATATCAAGACAACGGATAAGGAATTGATGAAGCAGATAAAAGCGGCACTGAAAGTGGGCTACGATGCTTATAAAAAACAAGGCTGGGTAGAATAAATTATTGTGATGCAACTGATACTGAACCTGGATATACCGCCGTTGCCACGGCCCATTACCTATACCGATAAGATATTGCTGATAGGCTCTTGCTTTACCGAGAATATGAGCGAGCGCCTGGTGCAGCATAAATTCAAAACCTTGTCAAACCCGCATGGCATCCTGTTCAATCCCTTGAGCGTAGCACACAGCCTGGATAGCTATATAGATAATATACAGTACCGGAAAGAAGATTTGTTTTACCTGAACGAACTATATAATAGCTGGGACCATCACACCCGCTTTTCACACACCAATGCCGATGCTGCCATAGCTGGCATCAACCAATCGCAGCAGCAGGCGGCAGATTTTATTAAAGAAGCCAATTGGGTCATCATCACACTCGGCTCGGCATTTCAATACTATTTGGTAGATGGCAATCGTCCTGTGGCCAATAATCACCGCGCCCCGGCACAGTGGTTTCAGAAAAAGCTATTGACGATTGAAGAAATAACCGCAAGCCTTGAGAAAACGCTGCAACGCTTACATACACTCAACCCATCGGCACAAGTCCTTTTCACCATCAGCCCGGTACGCCACATACGCGATGGCGTGGTAGATAACAACCGCAGCAAGGCGCGCCTGATAGAAGTAGTACATGCACTTTGCCAATCACACATGTTCGCTCATTACTTTCCTGCTTACGAATTGATTATAGATATATTGCGCGATTACCGGTATTATGATATTGATATGGTGCACCCCAACTATCTGGCTACCTCTTTTGTTTGGGAACATTTTGTAAAATCGTGCATCAGTGCAGATGCGCAAAAGGTGATGAAGGAAGTGCATGATATAGCCATTGCCCGCGCACACAAAACGCGCTTCCCCGATACGGAAGCACATGCAAAGTTTAAAGCCGGCTACCTGGCTAAAGTTGCGGATATACAACTACGCCACCCATACCTGGATATGGATGAGGAAAGGGCCTATTTCTCTGCCTAGTGCGTAATAGCCTTATTGATCTTTGTTTTCACTCTACGCGCTTTGTCCTTCGACAGCTGTTTTAATATCAGCGCCTTGTTCTCAATGAGCAAACCGCCAATAATGCCTATAAGGGCATAAGTCAATAACCGGGATGTTTTCATATCCTTGCCTGTTTAGCCTATGGCTTATAAAAGTTTTGCCATGGCAGTTACATAATAAAAGGGAGCAAATCGGCTCCCTTTTTATGAACAATTTAAATATTAGTTTTCGTGTATTTCAAAGGCTGGCTTCTTATCTGTCGCAGCCTGAGGTGCCTGGTCCGATGTCATTTTACACTGGCCATTGAATACGGAACTGGGGTCTATCTGTAGCTTACCGGTCTGGATATTGCCATTGATGCTCGATTTCGATTTCAGGCACAGCATGTCTTTAGTTATCACATTGCCATTTACGGTACCAAAGATATCGGCATTGGTGGCGTGCAGGTCGCCTTGTATGATACCGGTTTCGCCCAGTACTACTCTCGCTTTGCAGTAAACATGGCCTATAATATTGCCATCTATACGCATGTCCCCGTCCGACTCTATATCGCCCGTCAGGGTAGTACCCATTGCTATCATGCTTACAGACCCGGCGGGCCCCTCTGCCCTTGCGCCGTGTTTATCCCTGTTTTTTGTAAACATAAAGGTTACTTTTAAATGAATGAAAAAATGGTATAATCCCTATACGAATGCGCAAATTAGGGTTATTATAGCATGTGCGATAACGGTTGTTTTTTACCTGTCCGTTACCATTTTCATTATCAAGGATGTAGGCTCCTTTCATTATCAAGGATGTAGGCTCCCCAACGGGGAGGAGGAATAAATATATAAATAAATTGTTTATAATCCCTGTTTTTTCCATGCTTCTCGTTCTATTTCCTACCTTTGCGGCTCATTTTTCCCATTCATGGATCGTAATTCAATTATTGGGTTTTCCTTGCTGGCTTTGTTGCTGATAGGCTATATCTCCTACAACCAGTATTCCCAAAACAAATTTTTAGAGCAAAAGCAGGCAGACTCTGTAGCCTATGCTAAGGCCCACCCTAAGCCAAAGATAGATACTGTGGCCACAAAGGCACAAATGGCTGCAGCAGTGGCAGATACGCTGAATGACTCTATCCGCGCTGCTATGCCACCGGCGCTGCGCAGCACTGCAGTGCAAAAGGTGAAGCTGGAAAATAAAGACCTGGCATTGGAAATAAGCACCAAAGGTGCCTACCCCGTAAGTGCGCAGCTTAAAAAATATCAGACATCGGGCAAGCAGCCTTTATACCTTTTCAATGGTGAGGGCAACGAACTAAGTGCCGTACTGCCATATAACAACAATGCTACGGCTACAGCCGACCTGTACTACACAGCAACTGAAGGCAATGCACCTAATGGCGACCGTACCCTTACCATGTCTGCCGATCTGGGTAATGGTAAAGGTGTACAGATAATATACACCCTGCCTGCTGAAGGCTATATGATAGGGTATAAAATGGTATTGAACGGCATGCCGGCAGCTGCTTTAAACCTCGACTGGAAAACCAGCGCGCAGCATACCGAGAAAGACATCAATACAGAGCGCACCAATAGCCAGGTATACTACCGCTATGCCGATAAAGAACACGACTATTTCAGCTTTATCAATAAGGATAAAGAAACGCTGGATAAACCGGTACACTGGGTAGGCTTCCGCCTGCAATATTTCAGCACCGCGCTGATAGCAGAAAAAGAAAGCTTCAGCAAAGCCACAGTTGGTGGCAATGCCAAACCTGCCGATAGCAGTATTGTTGCCATCAGCCGCAATACTTTTACTGTGCCGTTGTCAAACACTGCACAACAAACAGTAGACCTGCGTTGGTACATTGGCCCTAACCACTACACTACACTGCGTTCTTATAAACTAGACCTCGATGATATGGTGCCACTGGGCTATGGTATCATGGCATTTGTAAAGTATGTAAACAAATGGCTCATCATCCCGATATTCAATGTGCTGAATGGCTTTATAGGCAACTATGGTATTATCATCATCCTGATGACGCTTATAATACGCTTGCTGCTATCATTCTTTACTTATAAAAGTTACCTGTCGAGCGCTAAGATGCGTGTGTTGAAACCTGAACTGGATGAACTGCGTGCCCAGTATGGCGACGATCAGCAAAAATTCAGCATGGAGCAGATGAAGCTTTACCGTACTGCCGGTGTCAACCCATTGGGTGGCTGCCTGCCCACATTGCTGCAATTGCCCATACTGGTAGCTATGTACTACTTCTTCCCCGCATCTATTGAGCTGAGGCAGGAAAAATTCCTGTGGGCAAATGACCTATCTACTTACGATAGCATCATTAGCTGGAGCGGCAATATACCACTTATCAGCTCTGTGCTGGGCAATCACATCAGCCTCTTCACCATCCTGATGACGGCCTCAAGCTTGTTCCTTGCATTGTATAATAAGAACATGACACCGCAAGACCCGAACAACCCTATGATGAAATGGATGCCTTATATCTTCCCATTCCTGTTGTTCGGTGTATTTAACAAAATGGCTGCGGCGCTCACGTTCTATTACTTCGCTTCAAACATGATAAGCATTTTGCAACAGTTTATCATCCAGAAGTATATTATCAACGAGAAGGCCATACACGCGCAAATACAGGAAAATAAAAACAAACCGGCCACCCCATCTAAATGGGCACAAAAGCTGGAGGAAATACAAAAATCACAGGCCGAGCGCATGAAGCAAACGCCAAGAAAAAAATAACCCCAGGTCAATATTTTCCCGATTATATAACCATACTCAATCCGAGTATGGTTATTTTTATATGCTTAGGTTGAATATTTTACATATTTTAGTGGACTTTATTATTATAATTTGATAAACTATCCTGCTTGTATTGCAAGCAGGTCTGTATACGATGCTTTCGTTTCAATAGGGGTAAAAATGTTCTGTGTGCCTCGCGCAGCGGAACGGAAATGAAAAACAAAGCCTTACATTCCTGTAAGGCTTCTTAGTTTACAATAGCTCAAAAGGGGTGGGGCTGGAAATTTTATTGTTTTATCACCTGCGCAGTGTATACTCTTTTGTTACCCGCATATATTTCCACACCATAATAGCCGCTGCTCAATGTTGAGAAATCAATGGCCGTAGTAATGTGTATGCTATGGGGCAGGTTGCGTTGGCTGCGTATCATGCGGCCGGCGGTATCGGTGATGTTTACAGATAGCTGTGCCGGTTGCTGCTGTTGTATATTCACATGCAGCTTATCGGCCACGGGATTAGGGTACAGATGGGTGATGAGTTGAGTGCTTTTTACTGCTGCACTGCGCATAGCGTTTTCAGTGATGATATAGGTGGCATGTGAGGGAACGCCACACGCTGCCTTCCCTATTGTCCAGTTTATAGATACATGATAGGGAGTAGTATCCATGATGATAGGGCTCTTGCTTTCAGTTTCAACGGATGGTATGGTATATAATTCGGGTAGTAACATGATGTATCGTCTTCTTGTTCTTTGCGATACAAAAGTACCCGAACCACAAAGCGAAGCTACGGGCATTGGTACGGAAACTACCCGTGCAGGATACCTGAAATAATTGCGTAGAACTACGCATCAGAATGTGAAAAGCCTGTTGTATAGCTACTTCTTCACACGCGCATCTAAAGAGAAGGGGATGCATACTTTTTATGCTCAGCAGCCGCATATCGGCATGCAATGGGTTACAAGCCGCTGATGTCTTTTCAAAGTCTATTCTTTATACTGATAAAAGAAAAGCGGCCGTGTGGGCCGCTTTCTGTATCTACAAGTTGGTTTCTTATACGTCTATCCTTGCATACTTTGCATGGCTTTCGATGAACTCCCTGCGCGGTGCTACTTCATCGCCCATCAGCATAGAGAATACGCTATCTGCTTCGGCAGCGCTTTCTATGGTTACCTGCTTCAGTATACGGGTATCGGGGTTCATAGTGGTTTCCCACAGCTGGTCTGCATTCATCTCACCAAGGCCTTTATATCGCTGAATGTTCACGCTGTCTTCCTTACCATTGGCCATACGGTCAACCGCTTTTTTACGGTCCGCTTCATTCCAGGCATATTCCTGGTCTTTACCTTTCTTCACTAAGTACAGTGGTGGTTGTGCCAGGTATATATAGCCTTGCTCTACCAGTTCTTTCATATAGCGGAAGAAGAAGGTAAGTATCAGCGTAGCGATGTGCGAGCCATCCACATCGGCATCGGTCATCACTATTATTTTATGATAGCGAAGCTTGGCAATGTTTAGTGCCTTGGGGTCTTCCGGCGTGCCGATGCTTACACCCAGTGCCGTAAACATGTTCTTGATCTCTTCGTTCTCGTATATCTTATGCTCCTGCGCTTTTTCTACGTTCAGTATCTTACCACGCAGCGGCAATATGGCCTGGAAACTACGGTCGCGGCCTTGTTTGGCGGTACCACCGGCTGAGTCTCCCTCCACCAGGTACAGTTCGCATTTTTCAGGGTCACGGTCACTGCAATCGGCTAGTTTGCCCGGCATACCACCACCTGTCAGTACGCTTTTACGCTGTACCAGTTCGCGTGCCTTACGTGCAGCCGCACGTGCCTGCGCTGCTATGATTACTTTATCAATGATGAGCTTGGCTTCCTTCGGGTGTTCTTCCAGGTACGATTCCAGTACGCGGCTTACACATACATCCACCACGCCCATTACCTCGTTGTTACCCAGCTTGGTTTTGGTTTGCCCTTCAAACTGCGGCTCGGGTACTTTTACAGATATGACGGCACTCAAACCTTCGCGGAAGTCATCGCCCGTTATCTCCACCTTCGCCCTTTCAAACAGCTTGTTCTTATCGCCATAAGCTTTGAACACGCGTGTGATAGCGCGGCGGAAGCCTGCTACGTGCGTACCACCTTCTATGGTGTTGATGTTATTTACGTAAGAAAAGATATGCTCGTTGTAAGATGTATTGTAGCTCAGCGCCACATCTACTGCTACATTGCTTTCCGTATCGTGGCCTTCCATGTAGATAGGTGCGGCCAGCAGTGGTGTTCTGCCGCCTTTGCTATCCAGCATCGCTACAAACTCCATGATACCACCCTCGCTATAAAAAGTTTCGCTTAGCGGGCCATCGCCATCTTCTGCCTGCTCGCGCTCATCTATCAGCGTGATGCGGATACCCTTATTCAGGTAAGACAGTTCGCGCAGGCGGCCTGCCAGTATTTCACGATTATAAACGGTGTCTTTAAAAATGGTATCATCGGGCTGGAAATGCTGCATGGTACCGCGCTTATCGCTGGTGCCTATTTCGCGCACGGGATATTGCGGTATACCTTTCGAATATTCCTGCTCAAATATTTTACCCTCGCGGAAAACGGTAGTATGCATATGGCTGCTCAGTGCATTCACACAACTCACACCCACACCGTGCAAACCGCCCGATACCTTGTAAGAATCTTTATCGAATTTACCACCTGCGTGCAGTACGGTCATTACAACCTCCAGCGCACTGCGGCCTTCTTTCGGGTGAATGCCCGTAGGGATACCACGGCCATCATCTTCTACCCTTATCGAGTTGTTGGTATGTATGGTAACGGTGATGTTTTTACAATGGCCGGCCAGTGCCTCATCTATCGAGTTGTCCACCACTTCATATACCAGGTGGTGCAGGCCTTTTACGCCTATATCACCAATATACATCGCGGGGCGCTTGCGCACGGCTTCCAATCCTTCCAATACCTGGATGCTGCCGGCATCATAACCGGTGGCCGCAGGTGTTTGTAAAACCTCGTTTTCTGTACTCATATTTCGTTTTAGAGAACCTCTTTTTGCAGGGCAGAAATTGTTGTGTTTTGTTGCAAAAACACAAAATAAAATTTATTAATATCTCTGCCGTTTATATCCTACAAAAATACTGAAAAAAGGCCTTATATACAAAGAAAATCAGCTGTTTTAACAGGGCTGTGAAATGTGCGTGGATAAAGCAGTTTTAGCAATGGAAAGACCTGCTGCAGAGCGTCGTTCACGTAATAATGATACAAGCATGCCTATTGGTTAGTTTCAATCCATATCTTTATTGGAACAAACAAACAAACAAAATGATGGGTGGTGAATTACCATTTTTCAATTGGTCTTTAAAAAAGGCCACAGATTCCCAGTCGGAAAGTTTTATAAAAGCACGCATCCGCTTAATATTTACAATACTTATATTTTCCCTGCTGAAGGCGTTGGTTGCTTTGGTTACCGCAATTGCCAGTGAGCAATGGCTGCAGGTAAAACGCGCAACCATTGCTCTGGTGGTATATACAGTTCTTATTAAAATATTGCTGTACAAACCTGCCAAACTGCGGCCGCTGGCGCATATCATGATACTGGCAGGTATACTGATGGTATTTAGTAGCATCATCTTTTTCTCGCACGATATCAACCTTGTTATTTTGCAGTTTGTGTTCATGATAGTGCTAAGCGGTTTTTATACGCTGGGGGGTAAATGGGGCTTTATTTATGCATCCATCAGTATCCTGCCGGTTGTTAGCGTTCTGCTTTTGGGCGATGATGTCCATATTTTCAGCCATGGCAGCGCACAAAAACTGGCATCGCCCGGCTACGAAATATTGGCCATTCTCAATTTCATTTCCATAGTAGTAGCGCATTATTTATTCTACAAAGCTTTTTCTGTTAATATACAGGAGAAGGAAAAGCTAAACCTGCAGTTACAGCAATCGGCCACAGAGGCCAATAAACTGGCAGAATCAAGGGCGAATTTTCTCTCCACCATGTCGCACGAGCTACGCACGCCGCTCAATTCTGTATTGGGCATTACAGAATTATTAATGCGCGATAACCCTGAAAAACGGCAGCAGGAAAACCTGAAAATATTACAGCTCTCTACGTCAGACCTGCTTTCGCTTATCAACAATGTGCTTGATTTTAATAAAACGGAGTCGGATAAAGTGATACTGGAATCGGTACCGTTTCAACTGGCAGAACTGATAGAAAATAAATGCACGGTACTGCAGATAAAAGCACAAGACAAGCAGCTGCGCTTTATACTGGATATAGATGAAGGGCTGCGCCATACGGTAGTAGCAAGCGACCCTACACGCCTCTCGCAGATCATGTACAACCTGGTAAGCAACGCGGTGAAGTTTACAGAGCAGGGTAGTGTAACAGTAAAGCTGGAGCTGAAAGAGAAAACTGAAAAGAATGTACAAGTTCTGTTTTCGGTAACAGATACAGGCATAGGCATACATCCCGACAGGCATGAAAGCGTTTTTGACATGTTTACACAGGCCGAATCGCACATCACGCGCAAATATGGCGGTACCGGCCTGGGGCTGGCTATTGTAAATCAACTGGTAACACTTTTCAATAGCAGCATACAGCTAAACAGCACACCCGGCAAGGGCACCAGTTTCTCATTTCTTATAAACTTTGCTACAGCACCATCGCTTGCTAAACCTGCTGCAGCATCACCGCAGGAAAGGATAGACCTTAGCCACCTGAAGATATTAGTGGCCGAAGACAATGATGTAAACAGGTTGCTGATAAAAAAGCAAATGGATACACTGCAGTTGCAACCTGCTATAGTAGAGAACGGCGCGCTGGCCTTTGATGCGCTGATGGCTCATGATTATGATGCCATTTTTATGGACCTGCACATGCCGGTATCAGACGGGTACCAAACTACCAAACAGATACGTGGACTGGCCGATGCAGCTAAAGCGGGCGTACATATCGTAGCCTTTACGGCTTCTGTTACCGAACAGGAAAAGATATTTGAGAATGGCTTTAACGATTTCCTGTATAAGCCGGTTAATATAAATGACCTGTACGATAAGCTGGAAAAAATAGCACGCCGCCATAACACAATGGTATAATATAATAAAAGCCGCTACTGCAGCGGCTTTTATTATATAGCATAATGTTTTTATTTCAAGGTTTCTTCTATCAGGTAATGGTTCCTGTCGGCAGCATTGCGCGAAATAAGCTCGCCAAGAAAACCTGCCAGGAAAAATTGCGTGCCTATTACCATGGCTGTCATAGCAAGGTAGAAACTCACTTTGCTGGTAAGGCCAAAGTCTACACCGCCCACAATGCGGCCTATCAGCAGGTATATAATGGCAATAAAACCAAACAGGAAGGTAAGGGTACCCAATAGCCCGAAAAAGTGCATCGGTTTTTTGCCAAAGCGGCTGATAAACTGGATAGACAACAGATCGAGAAAGCCATTGATAAAACGCTCCCAGCCAAATTTTGAAACACCATATTTACGTGCGCGGTGCACCACCACCTTCTCGCCTATTTTGCGGAAACCGGCGGCTTTTGCCAGTACAGGTATGAAGCGGTGCATTTCGCCATATACCTCTATGCTTTTTACCACCTTTCGATTATATGATTTCAGGCCGCAGTTCATATCGTGCAGCTTGATGCCCGATATCCAGCGGTTCACACCATTGTACAGTTTGGAAGGTAGGTTTTTGGTCAGTGCATTATCGTGGCGCACCTTCTTCCAGCCACTCACCAGGTCGAAACCCTCTACCGTTATCATGCGGTACAGCTCCGGTATCTCATCGGGGCTATCCTGCAGGTCGGCATCCATGGTGATGACCACATTGCCCTTGGCTGCTTTAAAGCCTTCATTCAGCGCGGCGCTTTTGCCATAGTTCCGCTGAAACTTGATGCCCCTTACAGCGGTATATTCTTCCGAAAGTTGTTTAACCACATTCCAGCTGCTATCGGTACTTCCGTCATCTACCATTATTACCTCGTGCGCAGAGCCATGTTCGGCACACACACGCTCTATCCAGTCCACCAGTTCCGGCAGCGATTCTTCTTCGTTGTATAACGGTACGACTATGGATATATCTACGGGCATATATGCTATTGTGTTGTGACAGAGCTGTTTCTGCTAATGACAAGGGCAAAAATAAATCCTAAAAAGCTATATTGGATAACCTGTTTCATCAGTAACAGGAACAATCCGCCAATATTTAACGTTTCTTTCTTTTCCAGTGCCAAATCCTTTTTCAGCTCTTCTATTTTAGTAGCGGCATTGGGCGTATTCTTCAATCCATCGGCACGGCCTGCGTAGATGCGGTCTATCATAGTGGTATCTATGACGCGCATATACAGCTGGTCGAAAACGAAATTGACGCTCACAATAATAAGTATAGCTATAAAAGCAGCCTGGAAAGCCTCCTTAATACTGATGATGCCACCAAATGCTTTTTTCTGCAATTGGATGGTGTATATCAGTAATCCCAGACCCAACAGGAACGATAGACTTACAATGGCCATACTCGCAGCCCAGTTTTCCAGGAACCATTTGTACTGGATAGTGCTGAATATGACTTTGATAACAGCGATGAGGATACCCATTTTTACAGGTATCGCAAATTTGTTCCGTTTCGCTTCAATAGATGCTTCCAATCTTCTGCGCTTATTTATAAATGATCCTGTACTTGCGGGCGCGGGTTTTTCTTAGCTATGGCAGCTGCTATCAGTGAGAAGACAGTACCGAAGAATACCAGGCCGAAGATGATACCCATAGCCATAAACAGGCCCAGGTATTTTTCGGTCATCTCCATGCTTTGTTGTATCTGCTCATCGCTCATGCCACGTCCTTCCATGCTTTCGATGGCCATCTCTATAGACTTTTCGCGCATTTCAGGAAATATGGCTAATGATATAAAGCTCCACACTAACACAATAGCAGTGATGATCAATGTAGCCTTAAAGCCACTGGCAAATGCATTGCCAAATGTAATATCCGCCTCGTTGGCTTTAGAATAGGCCTGCGCATTTAAGATGATACCTGCCAGGAAAGGTATATAGCTGATCCATTGTGCCCATTTTTCAAATGAAAGACCCGCTACATACAATATCAACCCTAAAACTATCATTGCGAGGCCTGTCAGCCCGCCATACATCATGTGTGTTTGTGTTTTTTTCATAGCTCTAT
Organism: Flavipsychrobacter sp.; assembly: GCA_036406055.1. Classification (GTDB taxonomy): domain Bacteria; phylum Bacteroidota; class Bacteroidia; order Chitinophagales; family Chitinophagaceae; genus Polluticoccus. Next base: position 15,842 of record DASWWE010000109.1, read on the forward strand.
TTGTTTAGATGAATGTGACGATTGTTGATAATACCTATCACTTTTCCATTCAGCTCTTTGCCTATAAAAGGGTTGTTGCGCGCAGCCGATTGCATATCTCCCAGTTCCCATTTGCCGGCGGTGGTAAACAGTGTGATGTCTGCCACAGCACCCGCATCTACATGAGTCGTTCCCAGGCCGAAAATATCACGCCCTGCGGTAAGGGCAGCCGTCAGCCTGTCGGGGTTGATGGCCTGCAATGCTATATTGAAAGCCACCTCCTGTATATTCATACCATCGGAAGCATATTCAAATTCTTTGGTTTTGGCATCCCACTCCTGCGGGCGGTGATGGCTGGTAATGGCATCGATAGTGCCATCCAGCACACCTGCTACCAGCGCCAGCCTGTCGGCCTCGCTGCGCAGCGGTGGCATTACCTTATACAGGCTGCTGTAAGTTTCCAGTGCTTCGTCGTTCAGCACCAGGTGGTAAGGTGTTACCGAACAGGTTATGTTCAGCCCTTCTGCCTTCGCAGCGCGTATCATATCTACACCTGTAGCGGTAGAGATACCGGTTACGTGCAGCCTGGAGCCGGTATAGCGCAGCAATTCAATATCGCGGTGCAGTAGTATGGTTTCTGCCAATGCCGGTATGCCGGGCATGCCTAATTTGGTAGATATAAAGCTTTCGTGCATCAGCCCGCCTGCCGATAAGGATGCATCTGCAGGTATTTGTATGATGGTACCATCAAATGCTTTTACATATTCCAGTGCTTTCAGCATCAGTTGCGCATTCTGCACGGGCTTCCAGCCATCGGTGAAGGCTACGGCGCTATGGCTGTGCATATCCAGCATCTCGGCCAGGTTCTTGCCTTCTATATCCTGCGATATAGCGCCCAGTGGATGCAGGCTTACGGCATTTCCCTTTGCTTTTTGCTGCACAAATTCCACTACCGATTTGGTACTGATGGCAGGCTTGGTATTGGGTGCCAGCAATACATGGGTAAAGCCACCCGCCGCGGCAGCCTTCAGGCCGGTAGCTATGGTTTCTTTATGTTCATAGCCCGGTTCACTGTAGTCTGCTATGATATCTACCCATCCCGGCGATACGCACAAACCTTCGGCTTCTATCACCTGGGCTGCCTTAACGTTCAGCGAAGCGGCTATATCTTTAATAATGCCATCTTCAATTAAAATATCAGCTACTTTATCGTGAAAACCGGATCGTTTATCGCAGACCCTTGCCTGGTGGATGAGTACTTGCATATGATGCTATTGTGCGATGCCGGAGTCGGCCGGGCGGCCTTCCATGGTTTTTTTGCGAAAACCACCTGCCAGTACAAATGTTTCGGCAGCCAGCATTAACACGGCTAAAATAGCACAAACTTTCCAAAGCGGAAAACTGCCAAGCGTAGCGCCGCTTTTAGCCGTAGCCAGGCCACCGGTTTCCAGCCATTTTATATCATTGCCGCTCCACTGGCTTTTCAGCTGTGCGGGCGTCCACGTTTGTAATACAGATTCACTACGGTCGGTATTCAGGGCTATGGTGGCGCTGTCGCTGCCCGCAGCATACAGGGTGTAAAAGCCCGGTTGCTGTAGTGCGCGGTCGACAAATATCTCTACACCTGTGCCCGCTGGGCGCTGTGGTGGTATGGCATCTACGCCGTGACCATACAGGTGTATCATATTACGTTCGCCGCCTTGTACGGGTACAAATGCCGGCTGGTCTTTACCCAGCGTAAGGGCATAGATACCCGAACCGCCCGACTGCATGGCCATCTGGTATAGGAAAGGCACAAAGAAATAACTGCTGGTAAAGCTACCCGCCTGTAAGTCGGCAGCAGTAGCGCAAAGGTAAAACTGCCCGCGAGCCGGTGTATACTTTGCCAAAAATGGGTTGCCGCTGCGGAAGCTGAGCACCGACTGTTCATTGGCCGAAAGGCCGGCCTGAATGATGTAGTGCCAGTTAGCCACCGGTAGCTGCACATTGTCCGGTATGCGTTCAAACATGTTTTTTACCAGGTCGCTGCCCTGCTGCAAGGTGGCGGCAGCCTGTGCCGATGTATCGATACCGGTTACCTGTATATCACCTATTTGTTTCAGGCCGGGGTTCAGAGCATTCACATCTGCATTCCTGCCGGGGAACATACAGACCGTACCACCTTTTTCAAGCACAGCAGCCACGGCTTTACCATAGGCATCATGAAAGTTGGTAATACCATTCAGGATGACGAGGTTGTATTTATTGGCATCGATTGTTCCTGAAAAACTGCTTTGCTCCAGGTTGAAACCATTATAAGCCCTGAATGCGGCCTGTATATAAGGGTTGGGTTGTCCTTCATTCAGCACCAGTACCGATAGTGCCGGCACACTGCGAGCCGCTATGCGGAAGGTATCATCAAAACGCACAGCCGCATCATTTACCGTCAGTGCTATTTGCTGCCAGCCGGTGCCATAGGCTTCAAAGTTCAGCGTATCTATCCGCTCATTGCCACCGGAAAAATTGAGCGTTGCAGCAGTTTTTACCTGCCCGTTGATGGCTAATTGCAGTACCGGGGCTTCTTTACCCACTTTCCCTTCTGCACGGCTATGCACGATGAGCCTGTTCTGCTGCCCGGTTTGCAGCACCGGGGCATCTAAGTAAGCGGTATCAATATATATATTGGCAGCAGCCTCATTTTGCACGGGCAAGCCATAAAAGCGTATGTTCTTCAATAGTGCGGCATCTGCCTTCGCAGGAAAAGCACTGCGCTGAAAATCAGAATAGTAATAGACATCAGCCCCCGCCAGCGCCTCGCTTTGCATGATGCTCTGAATAGTGGCCAGTGTTTTAGCGGCAGGTTTGGTATGGGCAGATAATTGCAGGTTGTTCAGCTCGGCCAGTATCTTATCGGCAGGCAGGGGCTGGTAGCTGATGGGCTTATCGTTGGTAAGCAGCAGGAAGCGTGTGCCCGGCATGGCGTGTTGCACCTGGTTGCGGGCCGCGTCGCGTGCTTTCTCAAACAGGTTGCGTGCGCCATCCTTTACACCCATACTGCCCGAATTGTCTATATATATTACCTGCAGTCGGTTACCACTTTCTTTTTTACCATCATTGAAAAAAGGCTGGGCAAAAGCCAGTATCAGCAGGCCCAGGAACAGCAGGCGCAAGGCCAGCAGCCATTTATATTTCAGCTGCGACTGCTTTTGAGATTTCAGCTGTATACTTTTCAGGAAACGTGTATGGGGGAACAACACGGTTTTGTACCTGCGCAGGTTGAACAGGTGAATAAGCACCGGTATTGCCAGCGACAGCCCGGCAATAAGGAATAAAGGATACAGAAAACTCACGTATCAAATATAAGGTTAATGAGCTGATTAGCAGGTGTGATAATTAGCTAAGGAAATGGTAAAAAGCCAAATAATAATAATTTGCCCGGGCCTACCGTTTCCATTATATGTCAACCTACACCGAAGCTTATCCAATAAGGCATCTACTGAAATATATAGGTTTTATCCCGTTATCTGTTTTTATACAGGATGTTTATTTTATGCTGCCAGGCATTATAAAATATGGGCGTTTACCCGTTTATGACAAAGACCCTGACCCTTCATCGCTGAATGAATGTTATGATGCTTTCTTCGGGATTTCAGGAATTATTGGGGGTGCGCTATCTATTTTCATTATACAGGTTGCCATATTGATGACCTTATGTATCCTTATCCGTGGCGTCAGAATATCCCGCATTGAATTATTCAGTCTATGCAGCAGTTTCTTCGTACTGGTGTGGCATATATATTTCAGATTTTGCCAGCCGGCATCTTTTGCATGGTTGATGGATTAACGACATCCCAATAATAATTAAGATAAATATTACCTGTACTCTGTTGATAACGCCCTTCACAGGGGGTTTTTATATATTTTTGCAGCCTTATGTTAACAGGCAACGAGATACGTCAGCAATTCCTCGATTTCTTCCGCAGCAAAGGCCATGCTATTGTGCCTTCTGCCCCTATAGTTGTAAAGAACGACCCCACCCTGCTGTTTACCAACGCGGGTATGAACCAGTTCAAAGATTATTTCCTGGGCAATAAACAAGCGCCCAACCCCCGAGTGGCCGATACGCAGAAATGCCTGCGCGTAAGCGGTAAGCACAACGACCTGGAAGAAGTAGGTGTAGATACCTACCACCATACCATGTTTGAAATGCTGGGCAACTGGAGCTTTGGCGATTACTTCAAGAAAGAAGCCATAGAGTGGAGCTGGGAGCTGCTGACCGATGTATATAAGATACCTAAGGATAGGCTGTACGTTACCGTGTTTGAAGGCGATGCAAAGGAAAACCTGCCGATGGATGAAGAGGCTTTCAACTATTGGAAACAGTACATAGCTGAAGACCGCATACTGATGGGCAATAAGAAGGATAACTTCTGGGAAATGGGCGATACCGGCCCATGTGGCCCGTGTAGCGAGATACATGTGGACTGCCGTACCGATGAAGAGCGCAATGCCGTAGATGGTAAGACACTGGTAAATGCCGACCACCCGCAGGTGATAGAGATATGGAACAACGTATTCATGCAGTTCAACCGTGTGTGGGCTGATAAACCGGGCTTCGATGAGTGGGATAAAAACTATCCCGGCGAAAAGGGCGATGCTTATAAAAAAGAGCGTGGCCAGAAAATGATAGAGTATACCAAGCTTGAAAACCTGCCTGCCATGCACGTAGATACAGGTATGGGGTTGGAGCGCCTGGTACGTGTGCTGCAAGGCAAGCAAAGCAACTACGATAGCGACCTGTTTACAGGTACTATCAGCGAGATAGAGAAGATAACCAAGAAAACTTACGGCTTTACCGATAGTAAGCAAGACATTGCTTTCCGTGTACTGAGCGACCATATACGCGCCATATGCTTTACCATAGCCGATGGCCAGTTGCCCAGCAATACCGGTGCGGGCTATGTGATACGACGCATCCTGCGTAGGGCTGCCCGTTATTATTATTCTTACCTCGACTATAAGCACCCACTACTAACGCAACTGGTGCCGGTACTGGCAGAGCAGTTCGAAACGGTATTCCCTGAACTGCACCAGCAGGTAGACCTGGTAAGCAAAGTAGTGAAGGAAGAAGAAGAAGCCTTCCTGCGTACGCTGGATAAGGGATTGAAGAAAATGGATGAGATCATCAAGGAAACCGGTTCGCAAAACAGCACCACCATCAATGGTAAAGCTGCTTTTGAACTGTATGATACCTATGGTTTCCCGATAGACCTTACCCGCCTGATAGGACAGGAAAATAACCTGCAGGTCGATGAGGCTGCTTTTGAAGCTGAAATGCAACAGCAAAAAAGCCGCAGCCGTGCCGCTACTGCACTGGATACCGAAGACTGGGTGATACTGGCAGAAGGCAGCACCAAGTTTGTAGGCTACGATAGCCTGGAAGCACAGGCACAGGTGCTGAAATACCGCAAGGTGAAAGCAAAAGGTAAAGAGTCTTACCAGTTGGTACTGGATAAAACACCTTTCTATGCCGAAAGCGGCGGACAGGTGGGCGACCGTGGCGAACTGCTATGGGAGAATGAGAAAATAACCATCATAGATACCAAGAAAGAAAACGACCTTATTATACACTTTACCGAAACACTGCCCGAAAGCTTTGATGGCCCGATGCTGGCAGCGGTAGATGTAAACAAGCGCCGCGAAACCACTATACACCATAGCGCCACGCACCTGCTGCATGCTGCACTGCGCAGTGTACTGGGCACGCATGTGGCACAAAAAGGTTCGCTGGTAAATGAAGAACACCTGCGTTTCGACTTCTCTCACTTTGCTAAAGTGACCGATGAAGAAATTGCTAAAATAGAAACACTGGTAAACGAGAAGATACGCGAAAACATCCCCGTTGTTATTAAGGAAATGGCAAAGGACGATGCAGTGAAAATGGGTGCTATGGCCTTGTTTGGCGAAAAGTATGGCGATACCGTACGTGTTGTGGTAATGGACCCGGGCTATTCTATAGAGCTATGTGGCGGTACGCACGTAGGACATACAGGCGAGCTGGGCTTTTTTAAGCTGAAGCATGAAAGTGCCGTAGCTGCCGGTGTGCGCCGTATAGAAGCCGTGAGCGGTGCTGCTGCCGAAGCTTATGTAAATGAGCATTTGCATACACTGCACAATATTGCTGCTGCATTGAAAAATCCGAAAGACATCATCAAAGCGATAGAAAAACTGCAGGAAGAAAAAGCACAGCTGGAAAAAACAGTAGAAAGCCTGGAAGCACGCCAGCTGGTAGGCATCCGCAATGAGGTGCTTACCAAAGATGAGATCATCAATCAGGTTACCTTCATCGGCGATATTGTAAATGTATCTTCAGCCGATGCACTGAAGAAACTGTGCCTCGATGTAAAACATCACCTGAACGACCACGTGGTAGTGCTGTGTGCCAATATAGATGGTAAACCATTTGTAGCCGTAGGCGTAGCCGATAGCGTGGTTGCCGCTAAAGGACTGGATGCAGGCAAGATCATCAAAGAACATATTGCCCCGCTGATAAAAGGCGGCGGCGGCGGGCAGAAAACACTGGCTACAGCCGGTGGCCAGGATGTGAGCGCCCTGCAAGCGGTGATAGAAAAGGTGAAAGGACTATTGTAATTATTGAAATGACATATTAAGAAAGCACTCCACACAGGGGTGCTTTTTGTTTTACGATATTCTGTAAATTTATATACAACCTGTAATCATATGCGCCCGCTGTATCTCCTTATCTGCTGTTGTTTCGCCATCCTGTCAACTGTCTATGGACAAGGTTTCCCCGATACCACATTAGAGGTAGATGCCAAATGCAATGTATATTATTATAACCTGATGCAATCGCATGCCAATACACCTGGTGGTGCCGGCCTGCCGCCTGTGGAAATAGATGTGCGCGGCCTGAAGCAGATACGCATTACAAATGTTACGGGTACAGTCGATTTCATGCCCTGGAACGATAGCTCGAAGGAATGCAGCGCTGATGGTGACGGGCCATTCATTACAGAGATAGCAGCCAGCAAAGGATTTTCAGGTATCTCGCATCCTAAAAAGGCCATGTTCCTGGTAGGGGTATTTACCAGTCCGTATGTGATACCGGAGGGCATACCGGAATCCATAAACTTTGAAAAACACGAAAACTACACTATGTGGGGCCCGGAGATGAACCAGGTGTTTTTTATTGGCGATGGATTGAATAACAAG
>DASWWE010000110.1:0-8295 GCA_036406055.1 Flavipsychrobacter sp.
GGTATTACCGGCGCTGATGAAAGCATCTGACTTTTGGGCCATGAGCATGCCAAACCCCATCGCTATGCTGGAGTTTGGCTTCTCTTTCAATGCTTTTGTCGGATGTTCATGCATGCCTATTACTTCGGGCGCATTTACTAAAGTATAGCGCTCTTTGTATGGCTCCAGCAATGAAAGGTAAGGAGATGCAGCTTCGGCATCACCTATCAGCAAGAGGTGTACAGACGTGTCTGTTTCTTGCTGAAAGTAAAGTTGAACACCTTTTATAGCTTCCGAAGGCGCATAGTCGCCCCCCATGATGTCAAACCCTATCTTCATCCGGGTAGTATATACTTACTGATTATTAATTTTTATTCACCCTCAGTTGCTGCTGCAGGCGCTTTATCAACTACAACACGGCCACGGTAGTACAGTTTACCTTCTACCCAGTGAGCGCGGTGACGCAGGTGGCTTTCGCCGGTTGCGGCATCAACACTCCATGTAGCAGCCACAGCTTTGTAGTGAGTACGGCGTTTAGCACCGCGCTGTTGTGAGTGACGTCTTTTAGGATTAGGCATCTTACTTAGATTTTATTTCGTTTTACGTTTATTTTCCTTTTGTCCTTTCAGGGCATCCAATCCCTTCCAGATATCGTTCTTAGGTTCTTCTCCCGGGTCCGAAAGCTGGTTTAGCAGCTTTAAGATTTCCGGGTTGCAACCTGGTTCACCATTTTCTTTATCGGGGTGCACGCGTTGTAATGGTATACTCAGCATTACAAATTCATACAACCACCCGCTGATGTCTATCACTGTTTCATTACGCGGTATAAAAACCACATCCGCATCATCTTCTATCTCATCAGCCTCTTCACTATCGGTAAGTTTGATAACAAGGTCAAACTCATCCCACAGCCTCAGTTTAAAATCTTCTCCGCACCTGTCGCAAGGTACGGTAACACTTCCATCAACATCAAAATGACACAGAAAGAAATTGTTCTTTTTATCGAAACGCAATGTTACCTGTGCATCCAGGTCCTTAAAATCAGCATCGGTTTTACCGGCTTCTTGTATGAACCTGTCATTAAGATCATATTGATAGGTATGAACACCGGGTTTCAACCCTTGCCATGCTATCTCAAATTCCCGGTTGTGTTTCATCTTAGTGTATCAGTTTAAATTTTGATTCACCTATACCATACTGCAGAAATCCAAATAAATTGAGTTCCAATTATTTAGCCTTGCAATAGGCCACAGCTCCTGTCAAAAAACTTCAATGGGGTGCAAAGGTAGCTTTTTTTCCTGATAATTACAGCATTTTATTTCTTTTCAGCAGAAAGGCGTGCAATACCTGGTCCACCGGCTTGGAAAGGTCCACCGGCACCAGGTCTACCTGGTATTGATGGCACTTATTTTCTATCTCCTGCCGGAAGGCAGCCATACGTTCCACGTACTGCTCTTTTACCTGGTGTGGCTGTAGTTTTATCTTCTCCCCGGTCTCCATATCTACAAACTCGTAAGGCCGGTTCTCAAAGTCAAAAGCCACCTCCTTATCACCATCCATTATATGAAATAGAATCACCTCGTGTTTATTATACTTCAGGTGCTGCAATGCCGAAAACAGGCTATCCATATGCTCCGCATCATCCATCATATCGCTAAACACCACTATCAGCGACCGCTTATGCATTTGTTCAGCCACCTGGTGCAGCGCGGCAGCGGCATTGGTAGGCTGGTTTTCCTGTGGCTGGGCCAGTACTTTTTGCAGTTCATGTGTCAATACCCTATAGTGGCTGTGCGCCGAGCGGCAGTCAGATAAATAGTAAAGATCTTTATTGAATAACGCCAGAGCTGCCGCATCCAGTTGCCGTTTAGTAAGCTGCAACAACCCAGCTGCCGAAAGGCAGGCAAATTCCAGCTTGCTCATCTTTCCCTCCTGCTGCGGGTAGTGCATAGATGAAGAAGTGTCTATCACCATACAGCAGCGCAGGTTAGTTTCTTCTTCATACTTTTTTACAAACAGCTTATCGGTACGCCCATACACCCGCCAGTCTATATGGCGCAGGGCATCCCCCTGGTTATATAACCGGTGCTCTGCAAATTCTACCGAAAATCCATGAAAAGGGCTCTTATGCAATCCTATTATAAAACCTTCCACCACTTGCTTAGCCAGCAGCTCCAGGTTTTCGAGGGCAGGTTGATGCGGAAATATCATGTTCTTAATTGTATCGCTCAGCTATCTTACTATAAAGTTATACCAAAACCCGACGTGCTATTCCATAAATATTTATTAAATCAGCGCTCTTTTTCATTTAACCTATTGTTGTAGTTTTCAATTTTTCCTTCTATCTTCAACCGTTAAATAGCATTATACATGAAACTACGCTCCGGTGCTTTGCTGGTTGTTGCACTGTTTACAGTAATGGGCCTCAGCTCCTGTGTTCGCGAATATATTTGTGAATGTACCATTTCCTATACCGGCCAACCGGGCTTACCTGATACTACCGTACACCAGTATAATATCAACGATACTAAGAAAAAAGCGAAGAGCACCTGCCAGGCCAACTCTGCTACCAGCGAGCGCGATGGCATAAAAGCAGTTGAAACCTGCGACCTCTATTAAGCACATTTGCCTGTATTCGCTATTTTTGGCGCTATTAGCATAGTTTATGGCAATCACAGGTCAAGATAATAAGACATCTTTCTACATAAAACGTATTTCCGGATTGATACTGCTGCTGGCTTTAGCAGCAGTATTTTTCTTTTCAGCCATTACCAAGCTTATAGATATGGAAGCCTTTGAGTGGAGCTTCATAGATATGGGCATTGGCAACATGGTGCTGGCATCCGTCATTGCACATATATTCATTGGTATTGAATTACTAATTGGCGCTTTTCTCCTGTTCCATGTTTATTTAAAACAGGTCACCTATCCCATTACACTGGCCATGCTGGTGATATTTACCATTTATCTTATTGTATTGGTTGCGCAACAGGGAAATGAAGGCAACTGCGGCTGCTTTGGCGAACAGTTTGAAATGAAGCCGGTGCAGGCTATCATTAAGAACATCATTATGATGGGTGCTACTATACTGCTGATATTCATCTACCCTATAAAGCCTTACAAAGGCCAGGAATGGCTTTCTGCTGTTATCGGTATGGTAGCCATGGTTACCACCTTTGTAGTTGTGCCGCTCAGTACCGATCACAAGCCACAACGCATCAGCCGGCCTTTACCACTGCACCTGCTGTACAAAGACAAATACAACAAACCGGATGTAGAGCTGCGCACGGGTAAGCATATTATAGCTTATATGAGCCTTACCTGCCCGCATTGCAAGAAGGCTGCCTACCTGCTGCACGTATTAAAACGCCAGGATACTACCCTACCCATTTACATAGTGCTTTCGGGCGATGCTTATAACATTCAACCCTTCTTGAAAGAAACTAAAGCAACCAACATACCATACCTGCTATATAAAGACATGAATGCGTTTATAGATATGGCAGGCGACGGTGTGCCCGCTATCTATTGGGTAAACAACGGGCAGGTAGAATATAAGAGCAATTATTTTCAACTGGACCCAAAAGACATTAAAGACTGGCTAAGTCAGTAACTTTGCATTTTTCAAGCATCATACATGGCAGTAGATAACGATATAGAAGAGGTTTGGGACGATGAAGAACCGGAACAGGGCGAGCTGGAAGGTGGCAATGCCGAGCCTATCGAGCGCCTGCGTATAAAGACAGACAAGCGCCAGGAACCTTTACGTATAGACAAGTTCCTGATGAACCGCATAGAAGGTGCCACGCGCAATAAATTGCAGCAGGCACTGGATGAAGGGTTGATATTGGTAAACGGCGAAACCGTCAAATCGAACTATAAGGTGAAAGGCGGCGATGAAATAGTCGTATTCGATACCCGCCGGCCCGAATCGCTTGAGGTGATACCCGAGCAGATGGACCTGAACATCTTTTACGAAGATGACGATGTGATGATCATCAATAAGCCCGCAGGCATGGTGGTACACCCCGGCTGCGGCAATTATAGCGGTACGCTGGTAAATGGCCTGGCTTACTACCTGAAATCTGAAGATATAGATACCGATGCCTTGCCCCGTGTAGGCTTAGTACACCGTATAGATAAAGATACCAGCGGTCTTGTGGTAATAGCCAAGACAGAAAAGGCCATGACCGACCTTGCTGCACAATTCAAAAAACACACGGTACACCGCCGCTATATAGCACTGGTATGGGGCAATGTAGAAGAAGATGAAGGCACCATCGTAGCACACGTGGGCCGCAACCTGCGCTTCCGCAAGATAATGGATGCCTTCCCCGATGGCGATCATGGTAAAGAGGCCATCACCCACTACAAAGTTTTAGAGCGCTTCAATTATGTAACCCTGGTAGAGCTGCGCCTGGAAACAGGACGCACCCACCAGATACGTGTGCATATGAAACATAAAGGCCACCCCCTGTTTAACGATGCTACGTATGGTGGTGCACACATTGTAAAGGGAACCGTTTTTACCAAGTACAAGCAATTTGTGGAAAACTGCTTTAAAATTCTTCCGCGCCATGCTTTACATGCCAAAGAACTGGGTTTTATCCATCCCCGCACGCGTGAAAAAGTAATGTTCGACTCTGCATTACCGGATGATATGCAACAAGTTATAGAAAAATGGCGCACATACACCGGCGGTATGACAAAACAACTGAAAGAACAACTGGACGGGCAGTAATCACATATTTTTCGCTATTATAAAATATGATTTTTCGAAGCAATCATATATCTTGGAAACTGCAAGACAGGGTTAACTTGGGAATTAACACAGCTTAATGATTAATTAACCCTATTTTTGCAGGATAGTCACCTTTTTACAAATAAAACTGATTATGTCTTTATTATCGATTAATCCACAGATGTTGTGGTCTATGCCTAGTGGTGGTGAGTGGATCATCATATTATTGGTAGTCATCATCTTCTTTGGTGGCCGGAAAATTCCTGAGCTTGCACGTGGCATTGGAAAGGGTATCCGTGAGTTCAACGACGCTAAAGAAGGCGTTAAGAACGAAATAGAAGCGGGTATGAAAAAAAGCGAAAGCAAAGCTGAATAAGCTTGTTTAGCTTCCCCCTTAAGATTATAGTTTAAGCTTCCCTATATGGGTTGCATGGTTTAACCGCTTAAAAACGCTAAATACATGCAATACAAACATTTTTTGTTCGCATTACTGGTTACCCTATCCCCTTCATTGCTCCATGCGCAGATGGTAAAAGTCCGCTCCTCTCACCCGGTAGCGAAAAAAGACACCATCATCATACGCAAAAAAGCTGTTACTACTGCTCCTGCCCTGCCTATAGCTGTTGCTATGCCTAAAGCGGTAGAAGTCAAACCACGTGTATTCAAACCAGTGCCGCTGGCACATGAAAAGGCATACTACGGGCCGATGTCTGAGTATGTAACGCAATATGTGGAAAAATACCTTACTACACACAACAGGACACTGAATGTGGTACAAGGCCGCAGCAACAAGCAGTTTCCATTGATGGATAACGTGCTGCAAAAGCATGAGATACCAAAAGAACTGAAATACCTTGCGGTTATAGAATCTGCACTTAATAATAATGCGGTATCTAAAGTAGGCGCTGTCGGCCCCTGGCAGTTTATGGCACCTACTGCCCGCCTGATGGGCTTAACGGTAAATAAAAAGCGCGACGACCGTAAAGATTGGTATAAATCTACCAACGCGGCAGCCAAATATCTTACCACGCTTTACGATGATCTGAACGATTGGCTACTGGTAGTAGCAGCTTACAACAGCGGCCCTACCCCCGTAAAACGTGCTATGGAGCGTACCGGCAGTAACAATTTCTGGGATATTAAAAAGTATCTGCCGCGCGAAACCCAGGGTCACGTACTGGCTTTCATTGCCACAGCTACCATTTTCGAGAAAATGGGCAAGTTTATCGGCAATACGCTTCCTGAAGATTTTGAGATCAATACCGATTCTACAGGCGTAGCATCTATAAAGCCTAAAAAGCCACGCTTCACTGACGAAGAGCTAAAAAACATGGCTATCGTAGTATTGAATGAGCCTCTAAGCATGGACCTGATGGTGCATGAGCTGAAAATGGACCGCAATACTATGGATAAATGGAACCCAGACTATGAACTGTTTGAATACAACACCTATTCAGCAGAAACATATAAACTGCGCCTGCCTAAAGACAAACTGGACATGTTTGTAGAAATGAAAGAATCGCTCTACAAAAGGTCTAAACAGGTATTCAGCGCACAAAACATGTAATTTTTCGGGAAAATAAATTTTGTAGTAAATATTTATTGTTTACCTTTGCAAACTCAAATTGTAAATTTAAATGGCAAATCATAAAGCAACCAAGAAGGATATCCGTCAGAGTGAAAAACGTCGCGATCGTAACCGTTACTACGGCAAAACGACTCGTAACGCTATTCGCAAGCTTTTAGCCATTACTGATAAAGCAACAGCTACTCAGGAACTGCCTAAAGTTGTATCTCTGATAGATAAGCTGGCAAAACGCAACGTTATACATAAAAACAAAGCTGGTAACCTGAAATCAGGTATCACCAAAAGGCTGAATGCTTTAGCTTAAGTTTTTTCATCGAATTATATTAGTTTTAAAGCCCGGTAATTCCGGGCTTTTTTATTACCCCGTTTTTCAGATGAAGATAGTTTCCAAAGTACTGCTGATAGCCGCCACTATACTTACCGGCCTGGTTTTCATATACTCTGCCTATACTAAGATATACTCGCTTGAAAGTTTTGAAAGTTTCCAGTATTCTATAGTAGAATATGTAAAATTACCCTGGCTTTTATCTGCTTTAGGTGCCCGTGCTTTGATAGGTTTGGAAGCCGCTTTGGGTATACTCATCACACTGCATTTCTTTGGCAAACACAAATGGATACTTAAGCTGGCGTTGGCACTGCTGGCTATTTTCAGCATTTACCTGGTATATCTCTGGATATATGCCGGCAACGATATCAACTGTGGTTGTTTTGGCGATGCTATCTGGATGAGCCCCTCTACTTCGCTTATCAAAAATGCAGTTCTTGCTTTAGTCATTTTGCTTATTATACGCTACCATCGTGGTCTTGATTTTAGGTATGCTAAAGTTGCCATACCTCTTATTTGCATAGGGCTGGTGGCTACGCCGTTTATTTACTATCCGCTGCCCGATAATCAGCCTCAGTGGCTTAATAAAGGGCATTTTCAACTTGACATGTCATCTTTCTATGCCGCAGGCAAAAAGGATGCCCCGGCTATAGATCTGCGCAAAGGAAAGCATATCATTGCTTTCTTCAGCCTGAAATGCCCGCATTGCAAAATGGCCGCATATAAAATGCACGTAATGAAGGAGAAAAATCCTTCACTGCCCATATTTATGGTATTGGCCGGTAATGATAAGTATCTACCCGATTTTTGGAAAAAGACGAATGCGCAAAATATTCCCTATACCCGCCTTGACGGACAGACGTTTACCGACCTGGTAGGCTATAGCTGGCCGGTTATTTATTTTGTAAATAATGGGTGGGTAGAAGCCGAAACCAACTATATATCGCTAAGCCAGGCAACAATTGAAACCTGGATGACAAAACCATAACCTACGGCATTCATTTTGGCTCAATATTTGGATTGCAATTGTTGTAGTCGCAGAAATTATTTTAATGGCAATACAATATTTCAATATTGCCAACGTTATGTTAAAATGGTAGACGAGCACAATAATTGTTAGCCCTGAAAAAATCTATGACAATGTCTTACAAACTGCCCCTGAAAGAAAATCAGCCTAAAAAATGGATGACCGTTACTTTAATATGCATTTACATCCTTGTCGGATTGTTTATAGTCATCAACAACTAACTACCTGAAAAATCGTTTCAATTTCAGGAATTGCCTTTCAAAAGCATAATAAGAAAGTATACTACACAATAGTGTAACCATCAATGCTGCTATAACAAAAAGAGTAGCGCCTTTCCATTCATCAAGGCTCAACCCCACTTTCCCCCATACTACCCTCAGCAGGTTTATCACCAGTGTATGATACAGGTACAACCCGTAAGTATATACTCCCATCCTGCTCAATACATTTTTATCACTGATTCGAAATGCAGAGCGCTCCGGTATCGTCAGCATTATCAATATGGCAAATAAAGCCCCCAATACTGTAGTTAGCCATATGTATACCACATCGCTTGTGGTTTGCGATGCAATGAGTACAGCTACCACAAGCCCCGCAGTAAACAACTGTTTCTTCCACAAGGCTATTTGCAGCAC
>DASWWE010000111.1:0-1757 GCA_036406055.1 Flavipsychrobacter sp.
AGGCTTTTACTACAGCAGCTACGATAAGCCTAAAGAAGGCAGCCAGCTATCGGGCATGACACAGATGCATAAGCTGTATTACCACAAGCTGGGTACCGACCAAAGCGATGACAAGCTGGTATTTGGCGGCGAAAAGCAACAGCGCCGCTATATAGGCGGTGGTGTTACCGAAGACCAGAAGTATCTTGTCATATCTACTGCCAATGCTACTTATGGTAATGAGTTGTATATACAAGACCTGTCTAAAGCAGATGCGCCGATACAGCCTATTGTTACAGGTTTCGAAAACGAGCATGATGTGGTATATGCTGAAAATGGTACACTATATATTGCTACCAACCTGAATGCTCCCAACCGCAAGCTGGTAACAGTTAGTGCCGATGCACCGCAACCGGCCAACTGGAAGGAACTGATAGCAGAAACAAAATTCCCGCTTACAGTATCGGCATGTGGCCGCAAACTGTTTGCCCAATACCTGAAAGATGCCGTTTCACAAGTATCTCAATACAGCCTGGATGGTAAAAAGGAAAGGGATATCACCTTGCCGGGCCTGGGTACTGCCGGTGGCTTTGGCGGCAAGCGCGAGGAGAAAGAACTGTACTATAGCTTCACTTCTTATGTATACCCTTCTACCATCTTCAAATACGATATAGCTACGGGTAAATCTACCGTATATAAAAAATCGAATGTGAAATTCGACCCTGCCCAATACGAAAGCAAGCAAGTGTTCTATACATCTAAAGATGGTACAAAAGTGCCTATGATCATCACCAGCAAAAAAGGTGTGGTATTAAATGGCAAGAACCCTACCATGCTGTATGGCTATGGTGGTTTCAATGTTAGCATTACGCCTTCTTTCAGTGTCAGCAACCTGGTGTTTATGGAAAATGGTGGTGTGTATGCGGTAGCCAACCTGCGTGGCGGCGGCGAGTATGGTGATGACTGGCACAATGCAGGTACCAAAATGCAGAAGCAAAACGTATTTGACGATTTTATAGCGGCTGCAGAATATCTTATAAAAGAGAAGTATACATCTAAAGACTACATGGCCATTTCAGGTGGCTCTAACGGTGGCCTGCTGGTGGGTGCCTGCCTTACCCAGCGTCCAGACTTATTTAAGGTTTGCTTCCCTGCGGTAGGTGTGCTGGATATGCTGCGCTATCACAAATTCACTGCCGGTGCAGGTTGGTCTTACGACTATGGTACGGCTGATGATAGCAAGGAAATGTTCGACTACCTGTACAAATACTCACCCGTTCATAATGTGAAGAAAGGCGTGTGCTATCCCGCTACTATGGTGATGACGGGCGACCATGATGACAGGGTAGTACCGGCACACTCTTTCAAGTTTGCTGCTGCCCTGCAGGATGCGCAACGTGAAGTATGCCGCACGCCGGTATTTATACGCATAGAAACCAAAGCCGGACACGGTGCAGGCAAGCCTACTGCTATGATAATAGATGAGCAGGCCGATAAATGGGCTTTCCTGTTGTATAATATGGGGCTGACCTACAAAACGAAATAAGATTACAGGAAACTGGTAATAGAAAAGGCGGGATACTTCCCGCCTTTTCTATTTTAATTTCAAGCTTGGTTATGGCACAATATCTATATCGCCTGTCGTTGGGTCGAAAGTAACCGCTACAGTGCCGTTAAAATTGGCGCAGTAATCGCAACTCTGAATGGTACCTGTATAGGTGCCGGGGCCGCAAGGGCTTATAGGCACACTGCCATCAATGGTTACACAGGCAGTGGCA
>DASWWE010000112.1:0-4080 GCA_036406055.1 Flavipsychrobacter sp.
ACCGCGGTACTTATGAGCCTGTAAACGAAAAAGGAGAAGTAATAAGCACCCGAACCTTTAGCAGCGACCTGAAAAAAGGCAGTATAAAATTCAAGATGAAGGGCAGAAAGCTAAAAGGCGAATTTGCATTGGTGAAAATAAAAAAAGATGAAAGTAATAGCTGGCTGCTGATAAAACACCGGGACGCACATGCTACAGATGAAGATTATAACAGCGAGAACTATGCCAAAAAATCATCCTTAAAGTATACAGAAGAACGACTGGGTAAAAAGACGGCGGTAAAAAAAAAGTCCCCACGAAAAAGTCAGCAGCAGGTAAAACAAGAGCTGCAAAAAGCCAGAAAACTTAGTGATTACATCTCGCCCATGCTGGCAAAACTGCACGATGAGGCTTTTGACAATGAAGACTGGGTGTATGAATTGAAATGGGATGGCTATCGCGCTATAGCTGAGATAAACGGTAAGAATAGAAAGCTGTATTCGCGCAACGGCTTATCATTTGAAGATAAATACCCACAGATATTTGAAGCATTGACTGCTGTAAAAAAGAAAGTGGTGCTGGACGGGGAGGTAGTAGTATTTGACGAACATGGCAAACCAAGCTTCCAGGCACTGCAGCAGTTTGACCCGGCAAATCCTGCACCTATTGTGTATTACGTATTTGATGTACTTTATATCAATGGGAAGTCGGTAGAAGACAAAACATTGTTGAAACGAAAGGCATTATTAAAAGAATTGTTGCCTGAAAACGACTTTATAAAATACTGCGACCATATACAAGGTAAAGGCATCACCTTCTTCAACCAGGTAAAGAAAGCAGGCATGGAAGGCATGATAGCCAAAAACGGCAATAGCATTTACAAAGAAGGCGTGCGTACGAATGACTGGCTGAAGATAAAACATATGCTGACCGATGAGGCCGTTATTGCCGGCTATACAGCTCCACGTGGTTCCAGGAAAAGGTTTGGGGCATTGGTATTGGGCACTTATGAAAAAGGGAAGCTGGTGTATATAGGGCACACCGGTACCGGCTTTAATGAAAAAGCGCTGAAAGAAGTATACCAGAAAATGCAACCTTTGGTGACCGATGAAAACCCATTTGGGAAACCAGTGCGTATTAATTCGCCCGTAACATGGGTAAAACCACAGTTGGTTTGCAACCTGAAATATACTGAAGTGACCAGTGAAGGCAACAGGCGACACCCCGTGTTTATGGGCCTGCGGGAAGACAAACTAGCGAAAGATGTAAAACCCGAAATAATGGCAAAGCCAAATAAAGCACCGGCTAAGACAGCAGTAAAAAAAACTGCTGCGAAAAAGACAACAGCGGTTAAGAAAGCTGCTGCAAAGAAGGCAACTAAACAGCCAGCAGAAGAAGGACCTGCTGCTGCGCCTAAAACCAAGACGGCCCTTACCAACCTCAATAAGGTTTACTGGCCTGATGAAGGCTTTACAAAAGGCGACGTGATCAGGTATTATGAATCGGTGTATAAATATATAGCACCACATATAAAAGGCAAACCACAATCGCTGCTGCGTATGCCGAATGGGATAAAAGGCCCTGCCTTCTTTCATAAAGATGCAGGGGAGAATGCGCCTGACTGGCTGGATACCTACCCGGTGTATTCACACAGTGCAGGTAAAACAATAGACTATCTTATATGCAATAACAAAGATTCGTTATTGTACATAGCTAACCTTGGATGCATAGAAATAAACCCGTGGAACTCGCGGGTAGAAACACATGATAAGCCGGACTTCCTGGTTATGGACCTGGACCCATCTGCTAAAAATACCTTTGATGAAGTAGTAGAATGTGCGCTGGTGATAAAAGAGATATTTGACAAAGCAGGTGCAGATTGTTATTGCAAAACCTCGGGCGCTACCGGATTGCATGTGTATGTACCCTTGGGTGCGAGATACGATTATGAGCAAGCACGCAGCTTTGCTGAACTGATAGCTCATATCACGCAAGAACAACTACCCGATACGACTACACTGGAACGCTCATTGAGCAAGCGTAAGAAGCATCACATTTATATAGATTACCTTCAAAATAAAGAGGGCGCTACCCTATCCTGCGCATATAGCCTGCGGCCTAAACCGGGTGCGCCAGTGTCTACACCACTGGAATGGAAAGAAGTGAAACTGGGCCTGAAACCTGCCGATTTCAACATTAACAATACACTGCAGCGCATAGAAAAGAAGGGCGACCTATTTCTCCCAACGCTGAAAAAAGGCATTGATATAGGTAAGGTTTTAAAAAAATTAGGTGCTTAGTTATTATATTAACATTACTTACTAAAAACTTATTTGGAATTATAGAATGTAATATGCAACTTCGTGTTTTAGTAATTTTTTTATTTAAACACAATGCAAGAAGGTACAGTAAAATTCTTCAATGAAACTAAAGGTTTTGGTTTTATTAAGCCCGCTGATGGCGGTCAAGACATCTTCGTTCACGTATCAGGTCTGATAGACGAAATTCGCGAGAACGACAAGGTGACTTACGAGGTACAAAATGGTAAAAAAGGATTGAACGCGGTTAACGTAAAAGTTATCTAATTTATATTTTTAGTATCATTTGTATAGCATACCTCCGGGTATGCTTTTTTATTTTACCTGCTTACAGATAAACCTACCAACCAATTGATACCCGGCATGGGCCTGCCGTTTACTACAGCATATTGCTTATTCCATACGTTATTGCACTGTGCAGTAGCCTGCAACCTGAATACAGATAATTGTTTGCCATACAAAAGCTGTATGTTCCCTGTATTATACGGCAAGAGATATTGCGATTCGTCTACCGTTACAAAGCGATAACCTGTATAGGTATGGTTGTAGTTGAAATGAAGGGCTCCGTAAGTAAACCCAATATTAGCTTGTCCGTTATAGCGCGGCGTGTAGGGTATTTGTTTGCCTATGCTGCCATCATTAGGAGCATTACTACTTTTTGTTGTGGCGAGCACATAGGCCGTGTTCAGCCCTATATGCCATGTCCATTTGCCCGTGCGATACTGCAGGTTGTTTTCTGTTTCTATGCCATGGCTGTGAACGGTGGCGATGTTATGAGGTGTCCAGATGCCACCACCAAACCAGATGATCCAGTTGTGTATCTTTCTATCAAAGTAGGATAGGTCGTGCAGGAAAACCAGGCGGTTGGTGATGCTTGTTTTGACAGTATAGCCTACATCTTTGCTCCAGCCCTGTTCAGGTTTCAACTGCTCATTACCACCGGGGTCAAAATACCACTCGTTCAGTGTTGGGTTGCGGTAAGTACGTTGCACATTGCCACGAACCGATAACCAAGAGGTAAAACTATAAGCAGCATTTATGCCGGGCAGTAATATGCTCTGCTCATTGATAATCTCACCACGCAAGTTGGCAGCCACCTGTAGCTTTTCTTTAAATGCCGTATATCTATAGGCTGCTGCCAATGCATAACGGTACTGATATTTCACATCGTTCTTTATGCGTCTTTCTAAAAGAGATATATGGACGGGGGCGAAGAGCATCCATTGGTGATGTGTATTGTGCCTGTACTTAATACCGGCTTCGGCATATATTTGTTGCGTTACATTTTGTGGCGCCAACTGTGCCAGTGAATCCCTGTAATGCATATAATCGTGCATGTATGCCGTACGCAGATATAGCTTTGTGCGTTCACCATCCCGGTTACATATGGCTAAAAAGCGCGTAGATCTATCGCGCTGGTTCCTGGCAGAAACCGCTTCAAATAGTGCTTTAGGTATCTCACGATAATAGTTCTGGTACCATGCTGTAACACTCAACGTATTTTTATCATTGGCTTTATAGGCCGCCTGTATCATGGCTACCCCACTCCGTAATTTTGAATTGAGGGTTTTGTTTTCTTTACCATCATTATCTGTATAGGTAAAGTTGTTTTCGGCCAATTGTCCGTTCAGATTTGCAGATACATACCAACGGGCTGTGCTTACTGAAGATTGCAAGCCCAACTGGTATTGCCCGAAACTGCCGGCTACCAGTGAAATTGAATTATGCACAGTTGTAGCGGTGTCAAAAACGGGTTGTGCATTTTCAACCACCAGCGCTCCAC
>DASWWE010000113.1:0-24329 GCA_036406055.1 Flavipsychrobacter sp.
CACCATTATCGCAATAGCAATAATAGAACGGCGCGATCTCTACTTTTTTGGCAGGCGTTACATATGATAAGCCGGTATTAATACAGGTGATCTTACACCTGTACCAACGCGGTGCGGTAATAGAATCACGGAAATCTGCCAATTGTCCAACAGGGCCCAGGTAAGGGTTCCAGGTAGTACCATCATCAGAGTACTCCCAATCATATGTAGCATCTGCATAAAATGTACCGGGTTTCACAACATATCCTTTATTAGGACATACAGGCGTAGGTGCCACTACATCTGAGGTAGGTGTGCCTGTACAAGGGTAACCAACGAAAAAATCGAAACCAAACTGATAAGAATAACGGCGTGTGCTGGCAGAAGAACTGGATGTTGTGCTATACGCATGTGTATTGCCTGTGTATGTGCTACTAACCGGTGTGCCCCCGGCATATACGGGGATACCGCCTGAGCCGCCTGTTTGGCTAACATCTATAACCAGAGGTTGCGTTAAATCTACATATACAGGTGTAGGCAGCGGAATGGCGAACCACTGGCC
Organism: Flavipsychrobacter sp.; assembly: GCA_036406055.1. Taxonomy (GTDB): domain Bacteria; phylum Bacteroidota; class Bacteroidia; order Chitinophagales; family Chitinophagaceae; genus Polluticoccus. The sequence continues at coordinate 542 of DASWWE010000113.1, forward strand.
GGCAGTCAGACCTGACCATGAGTACGAACTGGCTGAAAATGCCGGAGTCAACCCGGTAACATAACCGGTAAGGCTTGTGACACTGGTGTTCCCGATAGAAACATTCAAATCATTCAGCGTAAAAGAAGCTGTGGCATAATATGCCCTGAAATATATGGTGGTTATAAAACCGGGAAGCGCAGGCGCAGTAGGGAAATCGCCCGGCAAATACAAAAATTGCGACCGGTAATTGTTCCATCCGGCACCAACACCAAAAGGAATATAATTACCACCTGTTGCATTGTTTGTATAGGTATATTGAGGTATTTGAGCCAACGCTGCACCTACATATAGCCACAATGACAGAAAGAGTAATAAGGTTCTTTTCATGTACATCAGTTTTTGTATATGTTAAGGTAGTTTAAAACATATTAAAGCATAATTAAAAGAAGTGTAAACAGGTATAGAATTATTTTAAATTGGTTAAAAACTGCTTAAAAAAGTAAAGGAGGCTTTTGGCCTCCTTTACTTTATATAATAGTTATTCTATAATACTACTCTATCACTAATTTCTGTATTTGTTTTTCACCGCCTGCCGCTAACGTTACCATATAAACACCACGAGGCAATTCTGTTAAATTGATCTCCTGGCTGAACTGGCCGCCATTGTGCTTGTAAGTATTATTATATACTAATTGGCCGGTTATGTTTGCGATAGTAACATCTACATTGTCGAATGCTGCTGCACTGGCAAATTGCAATACAAATTTGCCTTTGGTAGGGTTGGGGTACATACCGAATGAAGAAATAGCATTTGCAGTATTAACACCCGCAGGGAACAGCCTTCTTTCAAACCTTACAATGTAATCTTCTGTTTCTCCTGAGCTGTAAGGGCCGCAAGCTTCATCAGAAGGAATGTTTGGTGCCAAATCGTTATTCAATACTACACGCAAACCGGTTTCCAAACCTGTAATTACGGTAGATGGTATTGTTACATTATCTGCTATGGTAAAGTTGCCAATGCCGGTATAGCCGGTGAATACACGTTCATATGGCACATCATATTGCTTGTTATTATTGAAGTCCATAAATATGGTAATCTTGGCATCCGCATGTTCTATTGAACGCTGTGTGTGATATACTACAAGATTATAAGTGCTATCAACATCCAATATCATAGGTGTATCATCCGTATGGTCGGTACGTTTGCGGTTAGCATCCGGATTCAATACGTGAGGGCCGCCTGTATATACTGTATATGGGCCTACGGTAATACCACCAATATCACTGCTATCATTTTTACCACCCATAGATTGGCTATAGCAATAACATTTGTAACCTGCCTTTGCATTTACCAATACAGGGTCTGAATATGTTGTATCATTGGTAGCCTGGCATATCATGCGTACACGGTAATATAAAGGCTGGCCACCAAAAACCCGCATCAGTGTATCTTTATCAGTGCTGGCTGTAATGTTCGACCAATAAACATTATCGCCGGATACCTGCCAGAAACGTTGCAGTTCAGATTTTTTCTTCTCATATGTGGTGTCTAATACGATATAGTCGTAACCGGCACAAATGCTGGTATCCGTAGCCTGACCGGCACCGGGGTTAACCGGGCCCGAACAAGGCTCATAACGCATATCCACTATGTAGTCTTCTGTTTCACCTTCGCCGCTGAAACCACATGAATCAGCATTGTTAGGTGCGCCTCTCAGTACTACACGCATACCTGTCAAACCTATTTCGGCAGACATTGGTATCTGGAAAGTATCTACTTCCGTATCTGCAATTAATGACAAACTATTTATCTGCGTTTGCATCACCTTATCGGTAGCATCAAAAACACCATCCCTATCCAAATCTATAAACACAGTAACATTGGCATCTTTGATAGGATTGGTAGCACTGGCTGCCGCAGATGTGATACGTGATACGGATATCCTGTATACAGAATCACGATACATTACTATAGGTGGCAGTGTATGTTGGAATGTAGAGTACGTTTTATTGGCGGTTGCATTGCCGGATGGCGGACTGGCCACGCCATTATTCAGTATTGTATCCGATTTTGCTTTGTAAATAGATTGTTCGATAAGCGTTACATTACCTATATCCAAACCTGTAGCTGTAGCTGCACCATTATCGCAATAGCAGAACATAAAATCAGCAATATTTATTTTCCAGGGCTGTGTAGTATATGATAAGCCTGAATTGGTACATGTAATATTGCAACGGTACCACATAGGTGTGGTAATTACATCTGATATGCTATTTGTTGTTGCACCCATAATTGTATTCCATGTAGTACCATCGTTTGATGATTCCCATTGAAATGTAAGGCCTGAAATAATACCTGTACCGCTAACTGTAAGAGAAAATGGCTTGCCCGGACAAACTTGTGTAGGGCCTGTAACTTCAAATTCAGGTATACCTGTACAAGGGATCAAGCCCCAAAGATAACTTTGACCTGTAGCCGGGCGGCCACCACCACATGTTACAAAGGTTGTGCTATTAGGCGTAGGAGATGCGCTTAAGTTTGGCAACATCTGGAAATCATTCTGATTCCTGGCGATACCCACGGCCGCATATGAGGGGAAATTGCCACTGCCTACCTGATCATACAAAATCTCTACAGCACCACCTTCGTGAAGAATGTATTGATAGCTTATATAAAAAGCAGGAGAACAGCAGGTGCCCCAGTTTTTAAACTCCAGTATAAATACACGGTTGGGCGCGGTACCTATGGTTGTATAAGTAACCGGTGTAGCACTGGCGCTTTGTCCATAAGCATCATGCCACTGTGCAATAACGGCAGGAGCCATATACTGCATATAAGTTTGAGCTGCGGTCAAATACATATTAGTATTATTACCAAAGCACATATATCCGTTGGTATGTGCGGTAACTGTTGTATAGGGTACGCCACAAAAAGTAAAAGGGAAACCTATTGGTATGTTTTGTACATAACCATCATCCCAGTTACCAAAAGTGATAGGCGTACCGCTTGACAGATACGTAAAAGGTTTGTTAGATGAAACGAACGGATATGCTGCTGCTGTGGTAGGCAATTGCGCGCCGGAAGAGAATGGCAGCATCAATGCGCAAAACAGCATTAAGGACAAGTTTCTTAAGAAACGTTGTATTTTTGAGGTTTGTAGAAGTTTACTTTCCATACATTTATACATAAGTTACATTATAAGACAAAGAAGCATTTTGCCCAATAAGAACAAAATGCAATTGTAAATTAATAAACTTTAGCAAAATTTTACAAACTCGTTATTGAGTTTCAGTAGTCTTTAATCCCGTTTTAATGTTATTATTAAAATGTATGTTTATAGGAAGCCTGTTTTAAAGGCATATATTTCTGTAAAATTCTACTATTTTTACGCGCAAAATCTGAAACATGCAATTTCCCGACGCAATTAAGTACACAAAGGACCATGAATGGCTGAAGCTGGAAGGTAACGTAGCTACAGTGGGTATTACCGAATTTGCACAACGTGAGCTGGGCGATATCGTATTTGTAGATATCAATGCTGTTGGAAAAGCCTTGGGTGCAAATGAAATATTCGGCACTGTTGAAGCAGTGAAAACAGTTTCTGACCTTTATTTACCTGTTGCGGGTACGGTTAATGAAGTAAATGCCGAACTGGAAGGCAACCCGGAATTTGTAAACCAGGACCCATACGGCAAAGGCTGGATGATAAAAATGACGGTAGATAACCCGGCCGAAGTAGACGCACTGTTGGATGCAGCCGGTTACAAAGCTGTAATAGGTGAATAATAACACCCCAAAAAGTATACATTACATATCCTATAAAAGAGCAAAGTTGGTAGCATGGCTATGGACTTTGCTCATTTTTATTTTATGCTTTATACCCGGTAAAGACCTGCCGGATGTAAAAGTGCCGCTAATAGATAAATGGGCGCATATCATATTATTTGGCGTGTTCAGCTACCTGTGGCATGCTGTAAGCCCTACTAACAGCACCAGGTACAAGCTGACACTGCTTATAATAACCATATACCTGGGCTGGCTGGTAGAATATGTGCAGGGGCACTACGTACTCGGCAGGAGCCAGGATAACATGGATACATTAGCTGATGGTATTGGCGGATTGGTGGGTGTTATGGCATATTCCATATACTATAAAATGCGAAATACACGGGCTTAAGGCTATACTCTTAAGCTGCACATCGCTTAGATTCACTATTTTAGCGAGTATAATACTTATATAAATCTTCTTTGTACAAATGATATACCGTAGTAAAGCACCACTAAGGATAGGACTTGCGGGTGGTGGCACCGATGTTAGCCCGTATTGCGATATGTATGGTGGCGCTATCCTGAATGCTACCATCTCGCTATATGCATATGCCAGTATAGAGCTGCTTTCTACCAATGATATTATTATTGAAGCCACAGACAGGAAAGAAAGTGTGCGTTATGAAAAAGCAAACAAACTACCTATAGATGGTACGCTGGACCTTGCAAAAGGTGTGTACAACCACATAGTAACTAAGTACGGCCCTGTTAACAGCGGCTTCAAGCTAACGACGTTTGTAGATGCACCTGCAGGTTCGGGCCTGGGCAGTTCTTCTACCCTGATGGTAGCCATCATTGGTGCCTTTGCAGAATGGCTGCGCCTGCCTTTGGGTGAATATGATATCGCGCATATGTCTTACCATATAGAACGCGTAGAGCTGGCTATGGCAGGTGGTAAGCAAGACCAGTACGCTGCTACATTCGGCGGTGTGAACTTTATGGAGTTTTATGAGAACAACCGCGTTATTGTAAACCCTTTGCGCATCAAGCAAAAAATCCTGTTCGAGCTGGAAAATAACCTGCTGCTATATTTTACATCTACCAGCCGCCTGTCTTCTACTATTATTGAAGCGCAGAGTAAAAACGTGACAGAAAAGAACGAAAAATCGATAGATGCGATGCACCAACTGAAACAGCAGGCCAATATGATGAAAGAGGCCTTGCTAAAGGGTGCAGTAGATGATATAGGCAAAATACTGGACTATGGCTTCCGTTTTAAAAAGCAAACGGCACAGGGTATATCTAACACGGCCATGGACACGATATATGAAACAGCATTGGCAGCAGGGGCTACAGGCGGAAAAGTGAGCGGTGCTGGTGGTGGTGGCTTTATGATGTTTTACTGCCCTGGCACTACACGCTATAATGTAATGGCCGCACTGGAACAATTTGGCGGTGCATTTCGTAATTACCAGTTCGTAGAGCACGGGCTATCAACCTGGAGTGTATAATGGAATGTATCATATTGGCAGGCGGGCTGGGCACACGGCTGCAAAGTGTAATAGGGGAACACCCCAAATGCATGGCCCATGTAAATGGCAGACCGTTTCTTCATTATGTTTTCGATTACCTGGAACAGCATGGCTGCACACGCGCCATACTATCGCTGGGCTATAAGCACGAGGTAGTGCTCAGTTGGTTGGAAACACAGCATAGAAGTTTCAGCATAGACCATGTAATAGAGCACGAGCCTTTAGGTACCGGCGGCGGCATCAGCCTTGCCCTTACTAAAGCCGGCGAAGCAGACGTGCTGGCACTGAATGGCGATACCTTGTTTTTAGCCGACCTGAATGCTTTAATGCAATTTCATAAAAGCAAACAATCGCAAACCACGTTGGCACTTAAGCACATGACCGCTTTCGAGCGTTATGGCGTGGTGCAAATCGATGCCAATGGTTGCATCAACTCTTTTGAAGAAAAGAAATATTATGATGCGGGGCTGATAAATGGCGGTGTTTTTGTTATCAATAAAAAAGCACTGGAAGAGAAGCAGCTTCCTGTTAAATATTCATTTGAAAAAGACTACCTGGAGGCATTTGTATCTGAAAAGAAATTTTTTGGCTTTTCAAGCGATGCGTATTTTATTGACATAGGCATACCTGCCGATTACGAAAAAGCACAACGCGATTTTACGACTTTGTTTTAATTGGGAATGATGAACAGTAAGCCAAAGATATTAATAGTGGGGCCTGCCTATCCGTACCGGAACGGGCCATCTGTTTACCTGTATCATTTATGTAAGCAGCTATCGCCCGACTTTGAAATGCTGGTGGTAAACTATAGCATGCTATACCCAAACTTCCTGTTTCCCGGCAAAACGCAATATGATGAAAGCAAGGATGCATTGGCCTTTCCTAATGTGAGGCTGGTAAACAGCCTGAACCCCCTTAGCTGGGTTAAGACTGCGCGCTATATCAATAAACAGCAACCGGATATGATCGTTTTTGACTGGTGGCATCCATTCTTCGCCCCTTGTCATACAGGCATCGTCAGCTTTCTTAAAAAAAGCCTGAAACGGAAAGTAGTGTACCTGACGGAAAACGTTATTTCGCACGAGGCCAATAAAACAGATAAAGCACTTACACGGCTGGCACTTAAAAATGCCAATTGCTTCCTGGCCCTGTCTGATGCTGTAAAGAAGCATTTGGAGTCGATGTTCGATAAGCGCGTATTCAGGTCTGAACTCCCTATCTATGATTTTTACCGGCTGAGCAAACCGGAAGAGAACATAAGAGCTTCTTTCGGGTTCAGCGATACGGATAATGTATTTCTTTTCTTTGGCCTGGTACGCAGGTATAAAGGATTGGATTTATTGCTGGAAGCCTTTGGGGAACTGGCCAAACAAGATGCATCTGTAAAGCTGCTGGTAGTAGGCGAGTTTTATGAAGACATAAAACCCTATACCGACATTATTGAGAAGTATGGTATAAACGATAAAGTGATAGTAGAGAACCGCTACATCAGTAATGATGAAGTGGAAAGATATATGATGACCTGCGATGCTGTTGTGCTGCCATACCGGTCGGCTACGCAGAGCGGCATTTTGAATGTGGCCTATGGCTTTTATAAACCTGTAATCGTTACCAATGTAGGCGAGCTGGGCAGCCTGGTAGATGAAGGCGAAACCGGGCATATTGTAGCCAAGCCCGATGTAGCAGACATTAAAGAAGGTATGCAACGCTACCTGCAATCAAAAAAGAATGGTACTGATTATGCGGGACATATCAAACACTACATTACGCATAAACACAGCTTTAAGGATGTGAACGGTGTGTTTAAAAATATGCTGGAATACCTGAGAACTAAAGTATAGTTCTCCAGTAGTCTATCATATCTTTTATAGTAGTTTCCAGTGCGTATGTTTGCTGCCAGCCGGTAGTTGCTACCAATTTTGATGCATCGCCCCAGATGATTGGCTCGTCTGTAGGCCTCAGCAGCTGCGGATCTGTTTCGGTAGCCAGTGATCGTCCTATCACTTGTTCAATTATCCTAACAATATCCTGTATCTCGTAGATATTGCTGCCGCATACATTATATACATCGCCTGCCACACCTTTTTCAGCTAGCAGCAGCAATGCATTGATCAGATCGCGCACGTCGGTAATAGCGCGTTTTGTATGCAGGTTGCCTACCGTTATTTTATCTATCTGCTGTTTTTCCCACAAAACGGTGCGCTTGGTAAAATCAGAAACCACATCATTGGTTTTGCGCGGGCCGGTGGTATTGAATATGCGCACACGGATAGACCTGATACCATCGTTCATAAAATACTGGTAGCCCAGCAGGTCTTGCGCTACTTTGCTAACGCCATATGGATGCAATGGTAATAACGGCACATCTTCATTGGCCGGCAGGTTTTCGGGAACCAACAGGCTGCTGCCATATTCTGCACTACTGCATGCTATCAGCACGATGGGATCGTATGACGGTGTGGTTTTGCGGATACGTTTTATAGCCTCCATTACATGAATGGTACCATTCACATTTATGTCAAAAGTTTCAACCGGCTTTTCCCACGATACGGTAGGATAGCTTTGTGCCGCCAGGTGAAATATGATCTCCGGGCGATATTCATCTATCAGATTATCAATGGTGGCTTTATCGCGCACATCGCAGGGCACGTAGTGCGCTTTGTGTATTGATTCTTCCAGCCGGGTAGTTGGGTGGGTATAATAGGTGGCCAATACAGTTTCTCCTTTTGCATGGTAATGATCTACCAGGTGTGTACCTACCATACCACAGCCGCCGGTGATGAATACCGGTAGCGTAACCTTATTATTTGTATCAGCCATTAAATTTCTTAATTAAAGGAGCTGCAATTTAGAATAAATAGTTTTCAGAGGCGCTTTTGCTGCGCTTCAAATGTTTATAGGCCTTATCGGTAGCTTCCCTGCCACGCGGGGTGCGTACAATGTAGCCCTCCTGTATCAGGAAAGGTTCATACACCTCTTCTATAGTTCCCGCTTCTTCACCTACTGCAGTTGCAATGTTATTGATGCCGGTGGGGCCACCTTTGAATTTATCAATCAGTGTGGCCAGTATCTTGTTATCCATATCATCCAGGCCGCTTTCATCTACATTCAGTGCACGCAGGCCATGCTCTACTATGGCCAGGTCTATCACACCATTACCCAGTACCTGTGCAAAATCGCGCATACGGCGCAGCAAGCCATTGGCTATACGGGGCGTACCGCGGCTTCGGCTGGCTATCTGCAGGGCAGCTTCTGATGTCACCTTTACATTCAACAGGCCTGCTGCGCGCATTACTATACGCTGCAATACCTCTGCCGTGTAATAATCAAGCCTAGACTTGATACCGAAACGACTGAGCAACGGCGCTGTAAGCAGGCCTGAACGAGTAGTAGCACCGACCAGCGTAAAGGGACTCAGATTTATTTGTATTGAGCGGGCAGCAGGGCCCGAATCTATCATGATATCTATTTTGAAATCCTCCATCGCCGCATAGAGGTATTCCTCTACTACAGTGCTGAGCCGATGTATCTCGTCTATAAATAATACATCCCGCTCTTCCAGGCTGGTAAGCAGACCGGCCAGATCGGCAGGCTTTTCAATTACCGGGCCGCTCGTTTCTTTAATATTCACACCCAGCTCATTGGCCACAATGCGCGATAGCGTAGTTTTACCTAAGCCGGGTGGGCCGTGAAACAGCACATGGTCGAGCGCCTCACCACGGAGGTTGGCTGCCTTGATGAAGATACGCAGGTTTTCTACTAGCTGCGGCTGTCCCGAAAAGTCTTCGATAGACTGGGGGCGGATACTATTCTCATATTCCTTCTCCTGAGAGTTCAAATCATCTGTTGGTCGCACATGAGACTGCATGCCATAAAATTACAGAATTACCTATAGCTTTCAGGCTTTATTTCCGTGACACCGAAATTATTATCCCTGAATTCAGACAGTACCAATCCACGCTCTTTCAGTTCTTTAATAAAGACCTCGGCGTTATCGCCACCTGTTGCAGAATGCAATATGATGAATGGACGTGTTTGCTTCTGCACATTTTCATCTTTCAACAGCGCATAAGCATCAAGGTGCCAGGTAAGGCTTTTGATGTCTCCATTTTTCAGGAAACCTGTTTTATAATAATACTCCGTCATGGTATAAGGTGTAGTTACGAAAATGGTAGTATTCGGGAATTTTTTGTTGATATATGCCAGGGATGGTTTGATCTTGATTTCCCATTTAGGAAATGTCAAAATGGAATTCTTTAGTAATAGTACGAGAAATAATCCCGCCATTAGCCCACTTACCATTCTGTATCCTTTATTGTTAAAACCCATCACCAAATGGCTAATACCATTACTGATTATAATAATGATACCCGGAAATGTATACAGTATAAAACGTGGATAAAACGGATATAATTTAAGGATGGAAAACAAATATGCTATTGCTATCGGTAACAATGCGAATAACAATAGTAAATATTGTTTCCTAATCAAAGCAACAGCTATACCTGTTATTGCCAGCAGTAACAATATATAGCCAATATAGTAGGTTCTATCTACAAGAAATAAATCATTCAGAAACAAATCTGTGAAATAATGTTTCATGTACTCATTAAATTCCGGACCGAAAAACGGGGTTGGGCAAAAAGTATAAGACCATATTTGCCGCATGCCTTCAGCATATGGATGATCATGTACAAATAGCAGGTAATTTAATGCAAAAGCTATAAACCAAGCGCCTAGTATGCATATATTGCGCAATGGCATAACAAACACTTTCTCTGAGTCGGCATTAATAATACGCGCCTGCATGATATAGTAAAGTGTGCAACATAAGAAAACAACTGCAGTAGCATTTGAGAAAAAAGCCAGTAAACAACCAGAGCATATTAGTAATAAAGTTCTGTGACGGGTGACAAACGCATTGCTTGTAACTAACAAATAGATAAGGATAATATAGGCTGAAACATCGACGGTGTATGGCTTCAATTCAGATGCATAATAAACGAACGACAGATTAATGGCATATATCAGGAATGCAATGGTCGCGGTAAGCTTATTTTTAGTTATGCTTAAAACCAGGTGATAGAATAAAGGAACTGCTATGATGGAAAATACGAATGGTACAATCCTTAACGACATTTCTCCTAACCCGAAAATGCGAGAAAGTGCTTCTATACCCCAAAGGAAAAAAATCGGTGCGCTTTGATAGTGTTCCAGTGGTTTAGATAGGTCTTTAAACCCAAAATCTACAAAATTCAATGCGAGGTGTGCTTCGTCATGCCATAGACTTCTGTTAATAAAATACTGGTAGCTTCTTAAAAAAAGCGCTATTACCAATATTATCCAGAATGATATTTTATAAATTTTTTCTTTTTTGCCCTTGATATCTGCAGGTTTCATGATGCTAAAAATATGAAACAACTCAGAAATTTAGTTACAAGGAGACTTTATACCTTTGCCCCATTCAAAATGGTATATTGATGGAAAACAAGAATTATAAATTAGCAACTAAACTGATACACGCAGGTGTAGAACCCGACCCAAGTACCGGCGCTATTATGACGCCGATATACCAGACATCTACCTATGTGCAGGCAGCACCCGGCGACCATAAAGGTTATGAGTATGCACGCACGCAAAACCCTACGCGTACGGCCTTGCAAAATGCGCTGGCAGCGATAGAAAATGGTAAATATGGTCTATGCTTCGGCAGTGGTATGGCTGCTACCGATGCGGTAGCGAAACTGCTGCAACCGGGCGATGAAGTGATTGTAGCGAACGACCTGTATGGCGGTACGTACCGCATCTTTACCAAAGTGTTTGCTAATTACGGCATTACGTTCCACTTCATAGATATGAGCAATGCGGAAAACATACGTGGCTATATCAATGAAAAAACAAAGATGATATGGACGGAAACGCCTACCAACCCACTACTGAATATCGTAGATATTGCTGCATGTGGCACTATTGCCAAGGAGCACAAACTGCTGCTGGTAGTAGATAATACCTTCGCATCGCCCTACCTGCAAAACCCGCTGGACCAAGGTGCGGATATTGTACTACACTCTGCCACCAAATACCTGGGGGGCCATAGCGATGTGGTACATGGCGCCCTTATTATGAACGATGCTGCGCTGGAAGAAAAACTGCGCTTTATACAAAACAGCTGCGGTGCTGTACCCGGCCCGCACGACTGCTGGCTGGTGTTGCGCGGCATAAAAACCCTGCACGTACGTATGCAGCGCCATTGTGAAAATGGTGAGAAAATAGCCAACTACCTGCGCAATCATCCTAAAGTAGGGAAAGTGTACTGGTGCGGTTTTGAAGACCATCCGAACCACGATATAGCCAAGAAACAAATGCGCGGCTTTGGGGGTATGATATCCTTTACACTGAAAAGCGATAGCATGGATGATGCGATGCATGTGCTGAAAAACACACAACTCTTTGCCCTTGCAGAATCGCTGGGTGGCGTGGAATCGCTGATAGGACACCCTGCCTCTATGACGCATGGTTCTATACCACGCGAAGAACGTATAAAGAACGGCCTGGCCGACTCGCTGATACGCCTGAGCGTGGGAATTGAAGATGCAGACGACCTGATAGCCGACCTCGAACAAGCTATAGGCTAACGATACAAAGCCCCGCAATGCGGGGCTTTTTTAGTATATGTGGCATTTTGTATATTGATGCATATATCCATCACTTATGCGAAACCTGCTTCTCTGCTTAACCCTTCTCATCAACAACCTTTGCTTTGCCCAAAGCGGTGCGACGATGCCACCAGAGGTACATGTTTTTTTCAACGTAGGTTCATACGACTTGACTCCCGCTGCAAAGCATACGCTCGATTCATTGGTATATGCAGATGCGATACCACCCAATAGGATTATCAGTGTAGTGGGGTATGCTGATGTATTAGGTGATGAAGAAATCAACAAAACGTTGTCTCAAAACCGGTCGGACGCGGTGGCAGCTTATCTGAGCAAAATGGGTGTAGATAGTACGCAAATAGAAAAGATAAGCGGTGAAGGCGAGATAGTACGGCCCGAAACAGAAACAGGGTATCCCAAAGACAGAAGGGTAACTATATTTTTAGGTGACATACGCCAGAAGGATAAAATAGAATGGAATGAGGATGGTACACTCATCGGCACTGTTTATTTTAAATACACAACTGTATCTATCTTACCAAAATCTGGCAGAATACTGGATTCCTTAGGTAGTGTGTTGAAGGCTAATCCTAAAATGAAAATATATGTGAATGGGTATGTATGCTGTTATAATTACGACGGTTTAGGCATGAAACAATATAATAAATTAAGATCAACACGTTATACAGACACCGCACGCATCAATGGTGCTACGCGCATATGCGATAAGCGCACACAAGCTATCAGCGCCTACCTTATAGGCAAAGGCATACCTGCCGGCCGTATCAAACAACAATCTTTCGGTTACCTGAAAAATAAAAAACTACCCAACGGCGATGATGTGCACGGGCATGATAGGGTGGAGATAAGAGGTATCGTGAAATAATCACTCCCTTAATCCTGTACTGATATTCTATGAACTTCCTGCTTGTGTGTAAATTTCAATTGCAGCAAGTATAGCCCCTTCATGAATACGGTGGCATCAATACTATAAAACCCTTGCTGCGCCTCTACCTTTCTTTCATATACCTGCTGCCCTATGGCATTGAATAAACGAATGCTTTGCAGGCCTGCGGAAGTCTGGGCAAAGCTGATATTTATTAATTTATTGGCAGGATTGGGCGATACGGTATAGTTGATGGCAGTTGAAGCAGGATAATCCAATACTTGAGGGTGGCGCGTTAAAGAATAGGAATTACCATACACCTGTAGCTGCCTGCGCATCAAGGCTACCTGCTCTTTGGTAAACATGAGCTGGCAGGCATCGTCTGTATAGTCCATATAGTTCATGAACATGATACCCGAACCTTCAGGCGAGCAAGCATCATATTTAGGAAAACGGGGACAACCATATGTTTCTTTGGCCTGTGGCGGCGTGTCTTCTATACCATCGTCATTACCACCGTTGTTTGCACATTTACCATCGTCATCACCCCATATATGCCGCAGCTCAAAATAGTGGCCCAGTTCATGTGTCAGCGTGCGGTAACGTGGCGCACCCATGCCCTTCCAGGTAAGGTAATTTAAAGTAATACCCTGCTCTACATAGGGTATATTATAACGGGCCACAAATGAAGGCGGTATTGTTAGCCCCAGCAGTGTATTGGTTTTGCCATCATCAAGCGGGTTTATCACCCATACATTTAAGTAAGTAGTAGGATCCCATGCATCTATGCCGCCAGTATTACTGTATTTGGAATCGCTGAAACCGACACTGTTCGTTATATCATTCTCAAAATCGAAACCCTGCTTTGTAGTGACGTACGTATTATACCCTGCGCTGGCGCTACCATCAGGCGCTGTATGTGCTAATTCAAACCGCACTTTGGCATTGCCATGAAACGGCTTAAAAACGGCAGGGATGCCGGTGCTATCGCTATTCTGTGCATTGAAATCACGATTTATAACTTCCAGTTGTGCAGCTATATAAGACCGGATGTTTTCAGGCGTACCTAATGCCGACATCTGCGTACTGTTCAGTACAATATGAAATACCACGGGTATGCGGTATGCGGTGCTTTCATCTGCTGTTACTTTACTACCGGTATTGATATTGAGCGTTGCTACTGTATCCCTGCCTTTCAGGGATGCAAGCAGCAAACTGTACGCACATGTAGGCTGCTGCCCAAAACAATGGCCACAACCCAGTAAGCAAACAATACATAACAGCCGCATCAACATCGTATTGAAGTTAATGCGGATTATTGATATAATAAAAATGCCCTTCGTGTGAAGGGCATCTCGCAGGTGGAATGGCGCCTATAACATAGACCACCAGATATTTTTATCGGCATACTTCTTCCAGTCTTTTAAGCTTTCTCTCAGGTTATCATACAGTTCCTTCTGGTTTACTTTTTTGCCTTTGTCGCTGATGGTAAAATCGCTTTCTTTTGGCGCAACTACATCTATTTTAGTAGCTATCCAGGTAGTATTCAGGCGGGGGATGGCTATTTGCAATATCATACCCGGCAATCCTGAAAACATTTCAGGGCCACCGCTCACCATAATATCTTCGGTATAAAATGCTACTACGTAAACAGAGTCGAGTATTTTACCCACAGCCTTGCGACATTTATAGTTAGCTATGGTGCGTATCTCATCAGATATTTTCCATTCTATCTGCCGCATAGAATCTTCAACAAGGAATTTCTGTTCAAATACCTGTTTGTTGGCTTTTACACGTTCTGTTTTGAAATCGGTAAGTACAATATTTTCACTGGCAGGCGATTGTGCAAACCAAAGCTTGGTATTGCCTTCCACTTCGCGACCGGGTTTGTAAAGAGATTTTGAAGCATTGAAATACAGGTCGAAATAGGTAGTAGTAAACTTAGGTAACTGCGAACGAAACCGTTCCATCCATTCTTTCTGCTCTTCATCCAGGTCATCCATTATACGTTGCAGGTTCACTTTCTTTTCATATTCTATTTTGCCCTGCACCGTATATTGTGCCGTAGCCGATATAGTTAGCAATAGTGTGCTTATTGTTACCAGTATACGTTTCATTTTTGCGGGTTGTTATGGGGTTATGATAATGTTAGACTCCTGTTGCGGTACACCGGCAGCCGATTTGGTAAAATTCCATGTAAGGCTCAACAAGCCATAACGGCGTATAGTATTATAGTTATCTTCTGTTACATAATTGTTTTGCGCATAACGGTAGAAGCCGAGGTTCTGGTTCAGGATGTCGAACATCGACATACGCAGTTCCAATTGATCGTTCTTCAGGAATTTCTTACTCACATAAGCATTCCATTTAAACACATTATTGTTCCTGTCGAAAACGGAAGTTTTCTCCCGGATATACCAGTTGATATCAGTACCCACTTCAAACTTCCAGGGCAATTCGTAAGACATCTCCAGCTCTTGCTCTGTTGTCCAGAAACTGGTAGTCTGTGTATTGATGGTCGATTTGTTATCGTTATACGATACCGAAGGATCGTAACTGATAGAAAACTTCTCGTTTTCTGAATCATAACTAAAGTCTAACCCTAAAGTATAAGTATTGTTATCACTTATATTCTTGCGACCATTTACGATATTATTGATGTGGTTAACGTTTACATTGGCATGTATACCCGTATGCAGGTTTAGTGCTTTTATCTTAGTACCGTAGCTGATGTAGCCCCACCCGCTATAGTTGCCATCCACATTAATATACTGATATGTTCGGCGGCCGATGGCATCTATATTTTCAGAACGGCTGATAGCATTGTCTATCAGGTTCATGCTTACACTTGCCCATATATAACGGTTCGTCAGCATCTTGTAGTCATTAAATGACAGGCGCAGATTATGCCTGAATTCCTGTGTCAGCGCTGCATTGCCGATGGCAATATTCAACGGGTCCAGGTTATTGCGCAATGGTTGTATCTGCTCTATAGTAGGCTGTCGTGTGCTACCATTATAATCGAAACGGATGCGGCTTTGCTTGCTGATGCTATATTGGAAATTCGCTTTCGGAAAGAAGTTGGTAAAATTATAATTATAGGAAGTATCCGGCATCTGGTCTTTCTGTTGAAAAGCTGCATTGGATACGGAACCGCCGAAAGAAAAGTTTATTTTCTTAAACATGAAACGCAGGTTGCTACCGCCCGTATGCGTCATTATATTGAAAGCATAGTTATTACTAAAAGTGCTATCCAGTGTATCATACACATCACCCAATGGATTCTTTTTATTGTACGTTTCGCGCTTGGAGCTGTTGTTATCTACTTTAAAAGCATAGTTCACTTCCAGGAAAGTCACTTTAGATAGCGGCTCGGTATAAGACAAGCGTGAACTTAACGATAAGGTAGTGTTCTCATTCTGTTTCTGCTGGTCTGTTTCATCCCGCTTTGTTGATAGCAGGCTACCCGTATTGCTGTCACGCTCATATAAAATGTTAGTCGATAGCAGCAATCCATCACTCATGGTTTCCCTATAGTTTTCAGAAATATTTACAGATATCGTCCTTCCTTTCTTCTTGAATTTCTTGCGCCAGTCCAGTGTCGAGTTAATACTCTTAGTTGTTGCATCGCTGGTAACACGACGATCGTTGGTGCTTAGCAATGAATCCAGCTCATTACGGTTATCTGCATTATAAACAGATGTAGACTTAGTATTAGAATAACCGGCATTAGCTGTCACCTTCAGGGTAGATGTGGAATCCATCTTCCATTCGTACAACCCATCCCCACGGTGACGCTGACCTACACTGTATACATCCTTGGTTTGACGGTTAAAGTTCTTTTTATCATTGGGCAATGAATATTCTGTAAGTGTATTGGTTGTTGTTTCTATATCCTGTTTGCCATAGCGATAGTTGCCGCCCAGGTGATGTTTGTCTTGCTTCCATTTGTTGGAATAGTGGAGCCCGCCTGTCCATGCCCTTGGCAAACCCTGCCCGTTATAAGTACCGCTCCAGCTTTCAAAATCATCATCATCACTATTATAGTAAGTCATTATGCCACCATCATCTGTCACTTCGGTAACACCACCACCGCCACCACCAAACTTGTCACGGTCTTCCCAGCCTAAACCTACTTTACCTGTATTGGCCATTATACCGAATGCGGACAACTTACGCTTGCCTTTAAAGGCATTGAACATAGCCTGGTTTTCGAAAAAAGATTGCTGGTCGCCCGTACCGCCACCTGCTATTATTTTACCGAAGTAACCCTTCTTCTTATCATCTTTCAGTTGCAGGTTGATGGTACGTGTTTTTTCACCATCGTCTATGCCTGTAAATTCCGCCTGTTCGCTTTTCTTATCAAATACCTGCACTTTATCTACCGCCTTTGCCTGCAGGCTTTTGGTAACCACGGCAGGGTCATCGGTAAAAAATTCTTCGCCATCTACCAATACTTTCTGCACTTTTTCGCCCTGGGCTACTATCTGCCCGTTTTTATCTACCTGTATACCGGGCAATTTTTTCAGCAGGGCTTCTACGGTAGCATTATCGCGGGTTTTAAAGCTATCAGCAAGGTATTCTATGGTATCGCCTTTCACTTTGATGGCTGCATATTGCTGCGTTAAGACAAACTCCTGCAACAGGTGGGTTTTTGATACCATGGGTACCAACCCCATATCAAACGGGGCATCATCTTTTATTTCTATGATATCTACATAATCGGCAAGGCCGGGAAAGGTGGCCATAATAAGATACTTACCTTTTGCCTTGGTTTTTACAGAAAAACTACCGTCCTCTTTAGTGCGCGTAAACGATTCCATGACCGAATCGCGCGCCCGCATCACGGTAATGCAGGCATTGGGTAGTTTGTTATCATTGAGCGTATCGGCTACCGTACCTTTTATGCTGTAGGACTGGGCCATGGCTCCGGTGCATAAGCACACCAGTAATAAGAGGGTGGATAAGTGGCGCATTGGGGGCATTAGTGGTTTATTACACTAACGTGACAAATGTGCTGCTATTGTTCTGGATATGAAAATTATAAATGTTAAAAAATACTAAATGAACAGGGGGATTTTTGATTAACCATTTGTTGCAGAAATGGTAGTTATACACAGATTGTTAGCTAAATGAGGTAGAATATTTTTTTAATGCTGGGTTAGTTTTTATCTTTGTGCGACCGCAACAGCTACTTCCCAGATTTTATTGTAATATTTATAGCTGCGCTACCGGTCTGCAAAAAACAGGAGCGTTATGACCAAGTATATTTTTGTAACCGGAGGGGTTACGTCTTCATTAGGAAAAGGAATTATTGCAGCATCGCTGGCGAAATTGTTACAGGCACGTGGCTTCCGTACCACTATCCAGAAATTTGACCCGTATATCAACGTAGACCCGGGTACATTAAACCCTTACGAGCACGGCGAGTGCTATGTAACGGAGGATGGTGCGGAAACCGACCTGGACCTGGGGCACTACGAGCGCTACCTGAACACATTTACATCGCAGGCCAACAATGTGACTACCGGCCGCATATATCAATACGTTATTAATAAGGAGCGTGAGGGTGCCTACCTCGGCAAAACCGTGCAGGTTATCCCTCATATTACTGATGAGATAAAGCGCCGCATTACACTGCTGGGGAAAGACAATAAATATGATATCGTTATAACCGAGCTGGGTGGCACCGTAGGCGACATTGAATCGCTTCCGTATATAGAGGCTGTTCGTCAGCTAAAGTGGGAAATGGGTGATGACAACGCACTGGTAGTGCACCTGACCCTGATACCCTACCTGAAAGCAGCAAAAGAGCTGAAAACAAAACCTACACAGCACTCTGTAAAAATGATGAGCGAGCACGGGCTGAACCCCGATGTGCTGGTTTGCCGCACGGAAGAGCCGCTGTATAAAGACCTGAAAAGGAAAATAGCCCTGTTCTGCAACGTAACGCAGGATGCAGTAATAGAAGCCATGGATGCTGATACCATTTACAGCGTGCCACTGGAAATGATGCGCGAAAGGCTGGATGAAATATGCCTGCAGAAGCTGAACATGCCTAAGGGCAATGACCCTGACATGACGAAGTGGAAAGAGTTCCTGAACAAACTGCGTTACCCTAAATCGAAAGTAACCATCGGCCTGATAGGTAAATATGTAGAGTTGCAGGATGCTTATAAATCGATACTGGAAGCACTGATACATGCCGGCGCTATGAATGAGTGCAAAGTAGAAGTGCGCAACATCCATTCTGAATACCTGACACCGGAAAATGCAATAGAAAAACTGCACAACCTGGATGCCATATTGGTAGCCCCCGGCTTTGGCAGCCGTGGTATAGAAGGTAAAATAGATGCCATACGCTATTCCCGCGAAAACAAAATACCTTTCTTTGGTATATGCCTAGGTATGCAAATGGCGTGTGTAGAATTTGCGCGCAACGTATTGAAAATGGGTAAGGCCCATTCTACCGAGATGAACCCCGATACTACCGATGCGGTAATAGCCATGATGGAAGAGCAGAAAAACATTACCCAAATGGGTGGTACCATGCGCCTTGGTTCTTACGAATGCGAACTACGTCCTGATTCCCGCGCTGCATCTATCTATGGTTCTACACACATCAACGAGCGTCACCGTCACCGTTACGAGTTTAATAATGAATACATGGATGCCTACGAAAAAGCAGGCATGATACCGGTAGGTAAAAATCCTAAAACCGGACTGGTAGAAGTAGTAGAAGTTCAGGACCATCCATTCTATGTAGGTGTGCAGTTTCACCCGGAGTATAAAAGCACGGTTGAAAACCCGCACCCCCTGTTTGTAGCCTTTATAAAAGCTGCAAAAGAAGCACAGGAACGTCGCAATGGTCACAACCACCCGGTATATGAAAATAGCGTAGCTGAAGGATAGTTCTTTAACCAGCATACAATAATAAAGCCCGTTCGCATGAACGGGCTTTATTTATAATAGTATCGGTCATTATACATTGAACCTGAAGTGCAGTACATCGCCATCCTGCACTACATATTCTTTACCTTCTATGCGCAGCTTGCCATTTTCACGACAGGCGGCCTCATTTTTAAAGGTTACAAAGTCGTTATAGGCAATCGTTTCAGCTTTGATAAAGCCTTTCTCGAAATCTGTATGTATCACGCTGGCAGCCTGTGGTGCTTTCCACCCACGGTGGATAGTCCAAGCCCGAACTTCCTGAACACCTGCTGTAAAGTAGGTGATGAGGTTCAGCAGTTTGTAAGCCGCGCGTATCAGGCGGTTCAGGCCCGGCTCTGTAAGGCCATATTCACCCAGGAACAGTTCTTTATCTTCAGCAGATTCCATTTCAGATATCTGCGCTTCGATAGAGTTATTCATTACAATCACTTCCGCGCCCTCTTCCGTAGCTGTCTTTACCAATGCTTCAGAATACTTATTACCCGTGTGGATAGACGCTTCATCAATATTGGCTACATACAGCACCGGCTTTTGCGTCAGCAGGAACAGGTCGGCTATTGCTTCCAAGTCTTCGCCTTCCAGTTGCAGGCCACGTATGTTCTTACCCTGTTCCAAATGAGCCTTGCACTTCACCAGCACATCAAATACGCGCTTTGCTTTAGGGTCATTTTTAGCTATTTTTTCATAGCGCTGCATTTTCTTTTCTACGCTCTCCAGGTCTTTCAGTTGCAGCTCTGTATCTATTATTTCTTTATCGCTTACAGGGTTGATAGCTCCTTCTTCGCGCAAAATGTTCTCATCTTCAAAACAACGGATAACGTGCACAATAGCATCTACCTCGCGGATGTTTGCCAGGAATTTATTACCCAGGCCCTCGCCTTTGCTGGCACCTTTTACCAGGCCGGCTATATCCACAAACTCTATAGTAGTAGGGATGGTGCGTTGCGGCTGAACCAGTTCTGACAGTTTTGCCAACCTTTCATCTGGTACATCTACCTGTCCTACGTTCGGCTCTATGGTACAGAACCTGTAATTCGAAGCCTGCGCTTTCGCGCTATTGCTTACTGCGTTGAACAAAGTTGATTTTCCTACGTTGGGCAAACCCACAATACCCACTTGCAATGCCATATATCTAAAAAAATTTGCGCAAAGGTACGCATTTTACGGCTTATAATGGGTATGTACTACGGCACGTTAGCAGGGCCGCAGCCATGGCGGCATGTACTTTTTCTTTTAATACAGGCAGGTCTTCCATGGTCATCCCCGTTACATATACAGGCGCCAGGTACATCACACGGTTGCGCCCCGGCCACAGTTTCCACCAGGCACTATAGTGCCAGCGATGTACAGTGTCGGGAAACACTATCGGCAGAATGGGCGTTTGTGTATTAATTGCCAGGCGGAAAGCACCATCATAAAATTCTTTCAACGGTGCGCTGGTTTCGTTAAACGTACCCTCAGGGAAGATGGCTATGTTGCACTCATGTTTCAGCATCCGCCACATCAGGCGCAGGCTCTTGGCCCGGCTTTCACTACTGCTGCGGTCTACCAATATAGCTACCTGCCTATACACAAAACCGAAAACGGGTATGCGCGACATTTCCTTCTTTGCCAGTGTACGGAAATAAGTGGGTACTGCGGCATATATCAGCACGGTATCCAGGTAGGAAATATGATTGGCAATGTAAATGTAGCGGTGCTTATCAGGCCTTTCACCCAAACGCTTCATAGGCATGCCAATGAAAAACAACCAGCCTTTGGCCCAATAATGTACTACATACCATATCACCCCGCGGGCAGCAGCTTTATCAAAACTACCTGCAATAAGAAACACAGGCAACGCCACAAACAGGCACACCACAAATGTGGATAGCACCAGGATGGTATAAAAAGGTTGCAGTAAACGCTTCATGTATTAGTGCATGCCCGGAAACAATGGGCGGCCTATCATTTCGCGGAATGGCCAGGGTATAGTAGCGATGATTATCAATAGAGCTATCAGTGTAAACCAGAATACTTTTTTGAACTTGGCACTGTCGGCTATGTTCTTTTTGATAGCAGCATAGCCTATATGCACCAGCACTACGGCTATCAGCATACCGGCGATATGCTCTACCGCCCAAAAACGGCTCACGCTATCTTTCATTACAGCACCCATGCCCTGGTTCTGTATATTCTTAATACCCCAAGCACCTGTTGTGTACAATACAAGGCCCAGCAACAGTTGTATATCGCATGTGATCATTAAGAACAGTGCAGGACGTTTATCGGCCTTAGTAAACGCGCGGCCGCTACCCATACCACTAAAAGTCTTAAAAATCGTCCATATGGCGAATATCAATACAAACCAACGCAGAAAATTGTGCAGGTGTAACAAGCCTTGTTGCATATGTGGTGGTTTTAAAAGTTGCTGCAATCTACAAAGCGAATGCCATCCCGGCAAATAGTTTCGCGTATTACCAGTTATTGCGCTGGCGCAGTTGCCTTATTTGCTCCATATGGTGACGCCCATGCCATGCATACAGGTCGGCCATCTCCCACATGGGCACATACCGTTCATGTTCGGGATGATAATAGGTGCGCTCCCAATCTTCGGGCGACATATTGCGCAGTGTGGTACCCCACCTGCGATGCAAGGCGTGCAGCAGGGTGATGGAAACATTTACGGGCACGATGTCCACATCGGGCAGTTCGGCCCATAGTTTTTCTTCGTAGGGTTTTATAACAGGGCTATCTTCCGTTAGTGCCAGTTTCAGCCTGATGTAGGCATTCATATGGCTGTCGGCTATGTGGTGTATTACTTGTATGCTGTTCCAACCACCGGGGCGGTAAGGGGTTTGCAGTTGTGCTTCGTCAAGGTTTTCTATACAATGGTCCAGCCAGTTGGGGAGGGCTTCAATAGCGGCTATCCATTCGCGTTGCATTTCGGGGTGGTGCTCATCCGGCGCATTAAAGCGGCCTATCGGGTAGCGCAACTGTTCATGACTGTCGTCCATACATGGTTATACGTTGATACGGCGCAAAAATAGCATTATTATAGTATTAATACCCTTTACACCATTTTGAAAAACAGGTGCTTTGAGTACTTTAGCCTTAAAGAAACCGCAGCGTGTCGCACTCTAAACTCAGAAAAGAAAACAATTGCCTGAACTGTGATGCCATAGTAGATGGCCGCTATTGTAAAAATTGCGGGCAGGAAAATGTGGAGCCTAAACAGAGCCTTTGGCATCTGGTAACGCATTTTTTCAATGACATTACCCACTTCGATGGCAAGTTTTTTTCTACCATGAAGTCGCTGATACTAAAGCCGGGTTTTCTATCGGCAGAATATATAAAGGGGCGCCGGATGAAATACCTCGACCCTATACGCATGTACCTGTTTATATCGGCGGCATTTTTTATTTTGATGTTTTCTGTAATAACCGAAAACAATTATATCAACAGGCATGATGATGCACGGGAATATCAACTTATCGATTCCATGCGCATTGCTATGCAAGACAGCTCATTTCATGGATTACATGGAGAATCAATAGATGGCAAAAATATCAAAGTACTTTTAGTAGATGATATGTACAAGCATGGTTTGCATTATTATGATTCTGTGCAGCGTGCTTTGCCGGACAGCCTAAAAAGTGATTGG
The DNA here is from genome assembly GCA_036406055.1 of Flavipsychrobacter sp. Taxonomy (GTDB): domain Bacteria; phylum Bacteroidota; class Bacteroidia; order Chitinophagales; family Chitinophagaceae; genus Polluticoccus. The sequence goes on from DASWWE010000113.1 coordinate 23,961, forward strand.
TTTGATAGGTGGGGTGAACGTAAACTTGTAGCTACTTATTCGGCTTATGACGACGACCCATACAATTTCTTTAATAAGGGGATAGATAAGTTCAAGCACTCTGTTTCTAAAATATCTTTTATCTCGCTGCCTATTTTTGCGTTCTTCTTGCACCTGTTGTACATAAGGCGCCGTAGTCAATATTACTACGTTTCGCACGCTATATTTGCTTTGCATTTTTACTGCGTTCTTTTCTTCTTTATTCTTGTAGGGTTTTTATTTAGCAATAAATATTACTCTATCCCGGTATTAGAAGATATACTTGCTATCCTGATCCCACTTGGCTTGTTCGCTTACTTATACATTGCCATGTTGCGCTTTTATAAACAG
>DASWWE010000114.1:0-11365 GCA_036406055.1 Flavipsychrobacter sp.
AGCCCTATTTCACTCATTTTCTTTACATTTTGCTTCATTTTTAAAATCTTTCTTTTTTGGCTTTCCTGCATTACTTTTGCAATCCGTACTAAAAAACATTTATGGCTACAACAGCAGACATCAGAAACGGTATGATCATCAAATTGGATGGCAGCCTGTATTCAATAGTAGAATTCGGACAAAACAAAACAGCACGTGCAGCAGCTAAAGTTTGGGCAAAACTGAAAGGCGTCGACAATACACGCTCTATCGAACATACATGGAACTCTGGCGACAACATTTACCCTGTACGTGTAGAACGCCGCCCTTATCAATTTCTCTATAAAGATGACAGTGGTTTCAACTTTATGGACACGAATACTTTTGAGCAACTGTCATTGCCTGAAAACCAGATAGAGCGTCCGGAGCTGTACAAAGATGGCCAGGAGTGCTTTATACTGGTAAATACAGAAACAGAACAGCCTATGAGTGTGGAACTACCGCCAAACGTAGTGCTGATGGTTACCTATTCGGAGCCGGGCCTTAAAGGCGATACCGCTACTCGTACCCTGAAACCCGCTACTGTTGAAACCGGTGCTACCGTTATGGTTCCTTTGTTTGTTGACGAAAATGAACTGATAAGGATTGATACCAAAACAGGTGCTTATATAGAGCGCGTAAAAGGATAATATCCCGTTTTTCACTTACCCATACATTCAAATCTTTAAAGATATCCGCAATGGAATTCAAACAGATACAAGAGTTGATAAAGGCTATTAACAAGTCAAACATCAGCGAACTGAGCATTGAAGAAGGTGAATTCAAAATCACTATCAAACAGGCTCAAACCGTTAGCGAAACACAGTTTGTAGCTATACAGGCACCAAACCCTGCTATGCAGCAGGTATTGCCACAGGCCGCTGCACCTGTAGCTATTCCCGCAGCTGCACCGGCAGCTCCGTCTCAACCGGCTGCTGCAAGCGACAATAGCAACCTGATTACTATCAAATCTCCAATGATTGGTACGTTTTACCGTAGCCCATCGCCGGATAAACCATCGTTTGTAAATGTTGGTGATGACATCAAACAAGGACAGGTATTGTGCATCGTTGAGGCTATGAAGCTGTTTAACGAAATAGAAAGTGAAGTGAGCGGTAAAATAGTTAAAGTGCTGATAGACGACGCTTCTCCTGTAGAATACGATCAACCGTTGTTCCTGGTAGAACCTGCGTAACTTACAATAAAAGATTGATGGCTCAATACTGAACAAAGGATTGAGCCATTTCGTTTATACATCGTTTTATATAACTATTATTAGTTATGAACGCAGAGTAATCACAAAACATTTAACAAGAAAAAGATGTTTAAAAAAATACTAATAGCAAACCGTGGAGAAATAGCCTTGCGCGTAATACGTACATGCAGGGAGATGGGTATCAAAACGGTGGCCGTTTACTCTACGGCAGATAAAGATAGCCTGCACGTACGCTTTGCTGATGAAGCAGTATGTATAGGCAAACCCCAAAGTTCAGACTCTTACCTGAATATCCCACACATAATGGCTGCTGCAGAAATAACCAATGCAGATGCCATACATCCGGGCTATGGTTTCCTGGCAGAAAATGCCGGTTTCTCTGAAATATGTGCCAAATATGGTATCAAATTCATAGGGCCGACGCCGGAAATGATACGCTCTATGGGCGATAAAATGACGGCCAAGGAAACCATGATAAAAGCAGGCGTACCAGTTATCCCAGGTTCTGACGGATTGTTGGAAAGCCTGGAAGAGGCTAAGAAATTAGCAAATGATATGGGCTACCCTGTCATCCTAAAAGCTACTGCCGGTGGCGGTGGTAAAGGTATGCGTGTAGTATGGGCCGAAGAAGAGATAGAGCGTGCTTACAATACGGCTAAAGCTGAGGCCGGTGCTGCATTTAAAAACGATGGTATCTATATGGAGAAGTTTGTGGAAGAACCACGCCATATAGAGATACAAATAGCCGGTGACCAATATGGCACTGTTTGCCATCTGGGCGAGCGCGACTGTTCTATACAACGCCGTCATCAGAAACTGGTTGAAGAATCCCCTTCTCCTTTTATGACTCCCGAACTGCGCCATAAAATGGGTGAAGCTGCTAAAAAAGCAGCAGCAGCCATTAATTATGAAAGCGTAGGTACTATAGAGTTCCTGGTAGATAAGCACCGCAACTTCTACTTTATGGAAATGAACACCCGTATACAGGTAGAGCACTGCGTGACGGAAGAAGTGATAAACTACGACCTGATAAAAGAGCAAATAAAAATAGCGGCAGGTATACCTATTAGCGGTAAGGATTATATCCCTGAAATGCATGCCATTGAGTGCCGTATCAATGCGGAAGACCCGTATAACGATTTCCGCCCCAGCCCAGGCAGGATCACGGTACTGCACACGCCGGGTGGCCATGGTGTAAGGGTAGATTCGCATATTTATGCAGGTTATACCATACCTCCGTATTACGATTCTATGGTGGCTAAACTGATAGCTGTAGCACAAACACGCGAAGAAGCACTGGATACGATGGAGCGTGCCCTGAGTGAATATGTGATTGAAGGTGTAAAAACCACGATTCCATTCCACCAGCAACTAATGCGTAATGAAGATTTCAGAAACGGGAACTTCACTACCAAATTCATCGAATCTTTCGAACTGAAATAAACTGTAGCACCGCTACGTTAAAAGAGCTTTGCAAATGACTTGCTAAATGCAATGATTTGTAAGGCTCTTTACTATTTATTTAATTAATTTCGCACGCATATTTCAAAGTATCGCATGGCAAAAACTATAATTATAACAGGAGGTGCGGGGTTTATCGGTTCGCATGTGGTCAGGTTATTTGTAACCAAGTACCCTGATTATAAGATCATCAACCTCGATGCACTCACTTATGCCGGCAATCTTGAAAACCTGAAGGACATAGAAGAAGCACCTAATTACACTTTTGTAAAGGCTGATATTACGCATGCGCAACATATCAACGAGGTGTTTGCCCAATATCAACCGGATGGCATCATACACCTGGCAGCAGAAAGCCATGTGGACCGCTCTATCACTAATCCCAATGCTTTTATACAGACCAATGTAATGGGTACGGCTAACCTTCTGAATGCTGCGCGCGAAATATGGAAAGATAGCTTTGAAGGCAAACGGTTTTACCATGTATCTACAGACGAGGTATATGGTTCCTTAGGCGAAACAGGCTTCTTCCTGGAAACTACTCCTTACGATCCGCAATCACCCTACTCTGCATCTAAAGCAGCTTCAGATCACTTAGTACGTGCTTATGGCAATACTTATGGGTTGCCCTTTGTTTTGACAAATTGCTCTAACAACTACGGTCCCAATCACTTTCCGGAGAAGCTGATACCACTGTTCATTAATAACATCCGCAATAATAAATCGTTGCCGGTATATGGGGATGGTAAATACACCCGCGACTGGCTGTACGTAATAGACCATGCCCGCGCTATAGATACGGTGTTTCACAATGGAAAAAACAGAGAAACCTACAACATAGGTGGTTTCAACGAATGGCAGAATATAGAGCTGGTGAAACTGCTGTGTGAGAAAATGGATGAAAAACTGGGACGCGAGCCCGGGACATCAGCACAACTCATCACTTACATCAAAGATCGCCCGGGACATGACAGGCGCTATGCTATCGATGCCACTAAAATAAAGAATGAACTGGGTTGGGAACCATCGGTAACATTTGAAGAAGGCCTCGCAAAAACCATCGACTGGTATCTTGCCAATGAAGAATGGCTGAATCATGTTACGAGTGGCGATTATCAAAACTATTACAGTACTCAATATAATTAGTCGTAAGTATTAAGTCATAAGTCGTAAGAAATGACGATACAGAAGTTTGAGGATATTATAGCTTGGCAAAAAGCACAGGATTTGGCTTTATTTATTTATGAGGCATTTAAAGAAATAAAGGACTATAGTTTTAGAGATCAGATTTGCAGAGCTGTAGTATCCATATCAAATAATATTGCTGAAGGTTTTGATAGAAATTCGGATGCAGATTTCGCGCGGTTTCTGTACTTCGCTATTAGCTCTGCCAGCGAAGTGAAATCAATGCTCTATCTTGCAGCAAGACTCAATTATATTTCCCCTGATAATAGGGAGCAGTTATTAAAATATACAAGTGAAGTATCCATGATAATTCGTGGTCTTATTAAATCTATAAATTAGACTTACGACTTATGACTCACGACTTAAAGACTATTATATAATGAAAGGAATCGTCCTTGCAGGTGGTTCGGGCACACGCCTCTACCCACTCACTATAGCAGTTAGTAAACAATTAATGCCGGTGTATGACAAACCGATGATATATTATCCGTTGTCTACACTGATGCTTGCCGGCATTCGTGAGATACTTATTATTACCACTCCGGAAGACCAGGCTGGTTTTAAAAAGCTGCTGGGCGATGGTAGCCAGGTAGGCTGCCGTTTTGAATATGTAGTGCAACCTAGTCCTGACGGGCTGGCGCAAGCATTTATATTGGGCGAAGAGTTTATCGGAAATGATTCTGTAGCGCTGGTCTTAGGCGATAACATCTTCTATGGCTCAGGTATGGGCACCTTATTGAGAAATAAAGTGAACCCTAGCGGTGCCGTGGTTTTTGCTTACCAGGTACACGACCCGGAAAGGTATGGTGTGGTAGAATTTGATAAAAGTTTCAAAGTATTAAGTATAGAGGAAAAACCTACGCAGCCTAAATCAAACTATGCTGTACCGGGATTATATTTTTACGATAACGAAGTAGTATCTATAGCTAAGAATATGAAGCCCTCGCCTCGTGGTGAGTTGGAAATTACGGATGTAAACAAAACCTACCTGGAACGTGGCAAGCTGGAAGTAGGTGTGCTAAACCGTGGTACGGCATGGCTGGATACCGGCACATTTGAATCGCTGCAGGAAGCCGGCCAGTTTATTGAAGTAATAGAAAAACGACAGGGTCTGAAGGTGGGTTGCATAGAAGAAATAGCTTACCGCATGGGGTTTATAGATAAAGAACAACTACAGGTCCTGGCTCAAAAATTTATGAAGAGCGGCTATGGCAAATACCTTGAAATGATAGCTAAAGAAAAATAATGGCGTACGAAGGTAAGCTTGCATTATTACTGGTTTTGTCTGCTGCTGTAGGTTGGTTTGCTGCCCGGCTGGCAGGTAATGTCATGTTTCGCAAGCTATCCGATAAACGAATCATCAATAACATAGTAAGCACTGTAACACAGGAACTGTTTACTACCGATACGCTGGCTGCAAAACTGCAGGATCCCACCTTGCTATCCGGTCTCAACCCAATGATTGAAAAGCACATCGAGGAATTTCTTTTGGTGAAACTGACCCAGAAATTACCTTTTGTTGCTACCTTTATGGGTGAAAGCACATTGACCAAGATAAAAGAAGGCATGATTGAAGAAATAAACCTACTGCTGCCGAGCGTTATGGCTCAGTACTCCCGCAACCTGGGAGCGCAGCTGGATATCTCAACAATCATAACCGGCAAACTATCTGCTATACCCGCTGATAAGTTTCAGGCAATCATTGAACCACACATCCGGCAACAGCAATGGAAGCTACAGGCAGGCGGCGCAGTTTTAGGCCTGGCAATCGCTGCTCTTTCGGCTTTCATCCTCTCCCTCTAATTAATCAGTTAAAGTTTTTGATATAAGTGATTTATATCAGCTTTAACGTAATCACATTGCCAAAGCCGGGCAATATTGTAACTTTAATTAAAAATAAGACCGTTATAAAATGGCACATTATTATTCGCTGGGGAACATTCCTCATAAGCGCCATACCCAATTTCGGAAACCGGATGGCGGACTGTATTCTGAGCAGCTTTTTAGTACCGAAGGGTTCTCTTCAAACTACTCCCTGCTCTACCACATCCACCCCCCCACACAAATCATCAAGGCGGAAGAACCGATAGATGTTTCTCCAAAACCGGCGCATGATAATATCCTTAAACATCGCAGCTTTCAGGGGTTTAATGTAAAGCCTGAAGCCGATTACCTGAAGAGCCGTAAAATCGTCCTTTTCAATAATGATGTGCAGATAACACTGGCGGCACCTACTAAGAGCCTTACTGAAAGCTTTTTTAAGAATGCAGATGCTGACGAAGTGATTTTTGTGCATGAGGGTACGGGTACGCTGAAAACACAATATGGCCAGATACCTTTCGGCTATGGCGATTACCTTGTGATACCTCGTGGCACCATCTACCAGATACATTTCAATGATGAGAACAACAGGCTTTTCATTATAGAATCATTCAGCCCTATTACTTATCCTAAAAGATACCTGAGCCGCTACGGACAGTTACTGGAACACGCTCCCTATTGCGAGCGCGATATACGTAAACCACAAGACCTGGAAACAATTGACCAGAAAGGCGAATTCCTGATAAATACAAAGAAGAAAGGGTTATTGTATCCTATCACTTATGCCAACCATCCTTTTGATGTGGTTGGATGGGATGGCTGCGAATATCCTTATGCATTCAGCATTCACGATTTTGAACCTATTACAGGCCGTGTACACCAGCCACCTCCGGTACACCAAACCTTTGATGCGCACAACTTCGTAATATGCTCATTCTGCCCTCGTTTGTTCGATTACCATCCGCAAGCCATACCTGCCCCGTACAATCACAGCAATATCGATAGCGATGAGGTACTGTACTATGTAGATGGCGACTTTATGAGCCGCAAGCATGTAACACGTGGCATGATAACCCTGCACCCTGCAGGTATACCTCACGGCCCGCATCCCGGCGCTGTAGAAAAGAGTATAGGTGCTAAAGAAACAGGAGAACTGGCGGTGATGGTAGATACCTTCCACCCGCTGAAAATGACAGCAGAAGCGCAAGGCATTGAGGATGATAATTATATTATGAGCTGGGCTGAATAATCAACAATAAACAACAATCTAAAGCTTAATTAACTAACAAGATAATTATGGAACCACTGACAGTTAGCGAGAAAATGGCTGCGGCCAAAGATTTTTTACCTATCAATGGTACAGACTATTTAGAACTGTATGTAGGTAATGCCAAACAATCTGCACACTATTACAAAACTGCTTTCGGTTTTGAAACAGTAGCATATTCCGGCCCTGAAACAGGTGTGCGCGACCGTGCTTCTTATGTATTACAGCAAGGTAAAATACGTCTTGTTCTTACTACAGCACTGAAATCAGATCACCCGATATCTGAGCATGTACGCAAACACGGTGATGGTGTAAAAGTGCTCGCCCTGTGGGTAGATGACGCTGCAAAGTCTTTTAAAGAAACCACACAGCGTGGTGCAAAGCCTTACTTAGAGCCTACTACGCTGACAGATGAAGATGGTGAAGTAGTAATGAGTGGTATCTATACCTATGGCGAAACCATCCATATGTTCATAGAACGTAAAAACTACAAAGGCGCTTTCTTACCCGGATACAAAAAAGTAGAAGGTGGTTTTAAAACAAAAGATGCAGGCCTGTTGTATGTTGACCATTGTGTAGGTAATGTAGGTTGGGGCCGTATGAATGAAACTGTGAAATGGTATGAAGATGTAATGGGCTTTGCCAATATCCTGACATTTGATGATAAGCAAATAAATACCGAATACTCTGCCCTGATGAGTAAAGTAATGAGTAATGGTAACGGTTATGTAAAATTCCCGATCAACGAGCCTGCAGAAGGCAAAAAGAAATCGCAGATAGAAGAGTACCTGGATTTTTACGAAGGTGAAGGTGTACAGCACATAGCAATCGCTACAAATGACATCATAGCAACTGTTCGTGATCTGAAATCTCGTGGTGTAGAATTTCTGGATACCCCGGATACATACTACGAAGACCTTTTTGACCGCGTAGGAAAAATAGATGAAGACTTGGCTCCACTCCACGAGCTGAAAATATTGGTTGATCGTGATGAGGAAGGCTATCTGCTCCAGATATTTACTAAGCCTCAGCAAGACCGTCCTACCCTGTTCTTCGAGATCATACAGCGTAAAGGTGCCAAAAGCTTTGGTGCAGGTAATTTTAAAGCATTGTTCGAATCTATTGAGCGTGAACAGGCAAAGCGTGGTAATTTATAATTTATAACTAATTAGAATACATGAAATGGGGCTTTGTTGCCCCATTTTTGCTTTGTTTTAAGACTTATATTCATACATTAGGCTTATCTTTACGCGATTCCATTTACTAACCACTTTATTACTGTAGTGATGATAAAAAAGCTGTTATACAGTTTACTGTTGATAGGTGCAAGCACTGCTTATGCCCAGGATGATGTGCAGGCGTTTCGTAACTTTCAGCTTTCATTCAGCCGCGTATCCCAGGCTTGGGTAAAGAATAATGATTCTTTGCGGAAGATGTTCCAGTCGAAAGGCCTGGCATATCCGCCTGCAGATATTTATATCCGCACTTTCAAAGCGCAGAATGAAATGGAATTGTGGGCACGTGATAATGATAATGACAGGTATCAGTTGGTAAAACTATACCGTATATGCGCATTATCTGGTATACTGGGGCCTAAGCGCTACGAGGGCGATCACCAGGTGCCTGAAGGCTACTATTTCATTGAAGATTTCAATCCAAAGAGCGATTTCTTTTTGTCTATGCTCTTGAACTACCCTAACTATTCAGACATGGTGATGGGAGATAAGAAAAAGCCCGGTGGCGATATTTACATTCACGGTGGCTGCGTTACGGTAGGTTGCATGCCAATGACAGATGCAGGTATACAGGAAATATATACACTGTGCCTGAATGCTAAATTGGCGGGACAAACATACATACCGGTGCATATTTTCCCAACAAGGTTCAATACCGTAGGCCTAAACTTTTTAGGACGCGAATATGCTTCAGATACCACAAAGCAACGTTTTTGGGTAAACCTGAAACAAGGGTATGACTATTTTGAGCGCTACAGGAAACTACAACCTGTAATGTACAATTCGAATGGCAAGTATGTTTATGCCAACTAAACACAACACTTTACCCTAAATTTGTGTTATAAGAAGATACTAAACAGATTTATGCGCAACATAATAAGGAAAAGCAATACCAACGCAATAGCAGGTGTTGCTTTTTTTATAGCCGTTATCGTTACATTACTATCGTGCGAAAAAGAGGTGAAAATAAACCTTGACAGTGGCGAACCCCGCTTGGTGGTGGAAGGTGCAATAGAAACAGGCCTGCCGCCTTATGTTTTCCTTACTAAGTCTATTGGCTATTTCGCCACTATCGACCTAAACACGCTGCAAAACAGTTTCGTACATGGTGCAAAAGTTACCGTATCGGATGGCAGTCGGTCTGTTGACCTTATTGAATATACGGTAGACACTGGCAACGGTTATAAATTTTCATTTTATACAATAGATACCGCCGGTGGCAATTTCTTTGTAGGTCAGGTAAATAAATACTATACGCTGAGAGTAGAATATGAAGGTAAAGTATATGAAGCCATAACTAAGATACCAGAGCCTACTACCCTCGATTCGGTTATTTCTGTACAGCCCGATGCACCTTTCGACAAGGATAAGTTCCCCGAAGCAAGGCAGGTACGTATCTATTTCAAAGACCCAGATACAATGGGTAACTATGTGCGATATTATACCCGTCGAAATAGCGAGCCCTACTATCCCGGACTAAATGCAACGTATTCTGATGAAATCATAAATGGTACACAGTTTGAAACAACATTACCCCTTGGCGAACCACAATCACAGGTATATGATGCAGACTCTTCAGGCATAGGGTATGTTGGCGATACGGTAACATTAAAATGGTGCGCTATTGACAAGGCTTCATATAGCTTTTGGAGTACATATGAATTTTCTCTAGGCACTATTGGGAATCCCTTCTCTACGCCCATCAAAGTAAAAACAAATATTAGCAATAATGGCCTTGGAATATGGGCGGGATACGGTGCTGTATATAAAACGATTATACTCGAATAATCCAAGTCTTTAGATAATAGGCATGCTCGCAAAAAATTCGCATTTTTGCAGGCATTAATTTCAAATGATGACAGAAACGGAAAAAGTACATTGCCTTATTATAGGCTCTGGTCCTGCAGGATATACTGCTGCTATATATGCATCTCGCGCCGGTTTGAATCCTGTTTTATATCAAGGCCTGCAACCCGGTGGGCAACTTACAATTACTACCGATGTAGAAAACTATCCCGGTTACCCAGAAGGTGTAATGGGCCCGCAGATGATGGTAGATTTTGAGAAACAAGCGCAACGTATGGGTGCAGATATCCGTTGGGGATATGCTACAAAAGTTGACTTCTCTCAGCGCCCGTTCAAAGTAGAAATAGATGAAGAAAAATGGATAGAGGCTGATGCTGTGATTATTGCTACAGGCGCCTCTGCCAAATGGCTGGGCCTACCTTCAGAACAGCGCCTGAATGGCCATGGTGTATCTGCCTGTGCTGTATGTGATGGTTTCTTCTTCAAAGGACAGGAAGTAGCTATAGTAGGTGCCGGCGATACGGCTTGCGAAGAAGCGCTCTACTTATCTAAAATATGCAGTACGGTACATATGCTGGTTCGTCGCGATGAAATGAGGGCCAGTAAGGTAATGCAGCAACGGGTGCTGAAAACACCAAACATAAAAGTATACTGGAATAGTGAAACCGTAGAAGTATTGGGCGAAAGCAAAGTAGATGGTCTGAAGATACTGAACAATAAGACTAACGAAGAAACCGTAATACCGCTGAAAGCATTTTTCGTTGCTATTGGCCATGAGCCAAACTCTGGCCTGTTCAAAGGCCTGCTGGATATGGATGAGGCCGGCTACCTCATAACACAACCGGGTTCTTCTAAAACCAACATCGAAGGTGTGTTTGCCTGTGGTGATGTGCAGGATAAAATATACCGCCAGGCAGTAACGGCAGCCGGTAGCGGCTGTATGGCAGCATTGGATGCCGAACGCTACCTTGGTGCGCTGGAACATGCTTAGAAAAATATCTCAAATGCCCCACAATGGGGCATTTTTACTAGTCACGTATGTCAGTTTTACAACAGCATATACAAAACTACTTTGATGTAAAAGGTGAGCAATTGGATATTATTGCCAATAGCTTTCAATTTCGGCAAGTTACAAAGGGTGACTACCTTTTAAAAGAAGGTAGGTTATGCAACCAGCTTTCTTTTATACAAAACGGACTAATTAGGATATATGCACAAAAAGGCGAAAAGGAAGTAACACAATGGATATCATCTGCAGGTTATTTCGTTACCGACCTTGCCAGTTTCATTTTCAGCACTCCGGCCCGATGGAATCTTCAGGCATTAACCGATTGTGAATTATACACCATAGATAAG
>DASWWE010000115.1:0-35088 GCA_036406055.1 Flavipsychrobacter sp.
TAGCTGTACTAGGCGGGGATCCATACACGGTACATGTAGATGATGTGGATATGCTGGGTATGGCAACCGGCATTGATAATGTAACTGTAAGCAGCCATATAGATATAGCACCTAACCCCTGTAGTAACGAGGCTACACTGGTTTTGGATGCCAATGCTACACTGCCCTGCACCGTACAGATGTATGATATTACCGGCAAATTGGTACTGAATAAAGAATTGACAACAGAACGAAAAATGTTGATCAGCAGAGCGGATTGGGGTAGCGGTATATTCTTCATACGCGCTACAGACAACAGCCAGCGTACCTATGCCTCACGGTTAGTGATAGAGTAAAATTTATACGTAATCCTTCAGGCCGCGCATTAATTAGCGCGGCTTTTTTGTGTATAGAAACAAGAAAGCCGCTTCGAACGAAACGGCTTTTTAAATCTCTGTGCCCCGGGCGGGACTTGAACCCGCACACGCATTGCTGCATACAGGATTTTAAGTCCTGCGCGTCTACCAATTCCACCACCAGGGCTTCCTGCACGGTAGTGTGCAAACAAAAAATTCCAAACCATAAGGGCTTGGAATTCTTTAGAGCGGAAGACGAGACTCGAACCCGCGACCCTCACCTTGGCAAGGTGATGCTCTACCAACTGAGCTACTTCCGCATGAGTGTTTAAGAACTTTGGGACTGCAAAGATATAGTGCCTAACCTAATTTCCAAACAAGTTTTCAAAAATAAATTTCCACCAATTGTTATGCCTGCATCAAATACAGCACCAATGCACCACAACAATTTTATTGTAATAAATTGGTAATCGCAACTAACGCTTCTACCTTTGCCACATGGCTTCATCCCACCTGCTTACACTTATAAAAAAAGACCTGCTGATAGAATGGCGGCAAAAGCATACGCTGTATGGTGTGCTGCTGTATGTAGGTTGCACGGTGTTTGTAATATATATGATGAACGGCCAGCCGCAGGCCAAAGTATGGAATGCCCTTTTCTGGATATCTCAATTATTCGTAGCAGTAAATGCAGTGGCTAAAAGTTTTCTGCAGGAATCCCCTGCCCGCTTTCGCTACTATTTCACCATCGTGAAGCCCGCAAATTTTCTGCTGGCAAAAATGATATATAGCTGCATATTATTGTTATTAATGAGCTTTGTAAGCCTGGCATTATTCACCTTAATGCTGGGCAATCCCTTATCGCAAACGGGCTTATTTGTAGCCATTACAGCGGCTGGCAGCATCAGCCTGTCGGTCATTTTTACTTTTCTTTCAGCCATAGCTGCCCGCACACAACAAAATGCAGCACTCATGGCCATATTAGGCTTCCCGCTCATCATACCTATCCTTATGATGCTCAGTAACCTTTCACTGAAAGCCATTGCCCCGGTGTATCAACCCGGCTGGTGGCTTATAGCACTTTACCTTATGCTACTTAGTTTATTGGTAGTGATATTGGGCATTATATTATTCCCTTTCCTGTGGCAGGAATAAAAATTTCACTGCTTCAAAAACTTCATTTTGTTTTCCGGAAGGAATATCTATATTTGCAGCCCCAAAGTTCTTAAACAATCATGCGGAAGTAGCTCAGTTGGTAGAGCATCACCTTGCCAAGGTGAGGGTCGCGGGTTCGAGTCTCGTCTTCCGCTCTAAAGAAAATCCAGGCCCTACGGTTTGGATTTTTTTGTTTGTACACATACCTACCGTGTACGCCCTGGTGGTGAAACTGGTAGACGCGCAGGACTTAAAATCCTGTATGCAGCAATGCATGTGCGGGTTCAACTCCCGCCCGGGGCACTACAGCCAGCAGCCGTTCATATGGACGGCTTTTTTCATCTTACCCATTTCGGCCAATTAAATTACCTCAAACACACAATTGCTTTGCAGCGAGTACTTTATTCCCCTACATTTGCAAAAATTTAAATCAGAGCTTATGCGTCGCTCCTGGTGGAAAGTACTTTGCATCATCCTCTTGGCCTATACCATCATAGGCGGATTGTTACTACCTGTTCCCCGCCAGTTCATCCTCAACGAAACCGTGCGCAACCTGTACTACCACGTACCTATGTGGTTTACCATGATACTGCTCTTCAGCTATTCCTTTTATTATGCACTGCGCTACCTGCGCACCGGCAATATGGAGTACGATGTAAAAGGCGTAGCCATGATAAATGCCGGCCTGCTCTTCAGTGTGCTGGGCATGGTTACGGGTATGGAATGGGCAAAATATACCTGGGGCGAACCCTGGAGCAATGACCCCAAGCAATTGGCATCGGCCTTGTGCATGCTTATATACTTTGCCTATATCATACTAAGGGGTGGCATTAAGGATGAAGAAAAGCGCGCCAAAATATCTGCTGTATATAATGTATTTGCCTTTGCACTGATGATACCGTTGCTGTTCGTGTTGCCACGCATGGTCGATTCCCTGCACCCCGGCAATGGCGGCAATCCCGGCTTCAATGCATACGACCTGGATAATAATATGCGTAAAGTATTTTACCCTGCCGTAACAGGCTGGTATTTATTGGGCGTATGGATAGCTACCCTGCAAAGCCGTATCAACCTGTTGCAACTGAAAAAGGAAAATAGTTTTTAGACAAAACTTAAAAAGAATAGGATGCGCAAAGCATATCTTTTATCACTCATATTTATCCTGCTGGCACCAATGCTATTACACGCCCAGGAAAACCAGGCCGAAATGGCCGATACCATGCGCAGCAATGGTAAAATATACGTTGTGGTTTTAGTATTAGCCACTATCTTTGCGGGGATTATTGCGTACCTGGTTCGCCTCGACCGCAAGATATCCAAGCTTGAAAAAGAAAGTTAACTCAATTTACATCTCTAATCTAATAACAAGAATATGGTAGAAACAGCTACTGCCAAAACCGCCCAGAAGGCTCACTACAGCTTCTTCCAGGGTGTTGAGCGCAACTTTGACAAAGCCGCTAAATACACCCGTTTTGAAAAAGGTATACTGGAACAAATCAAGGCCTGTAACGCTATTTATCAAATAAAGTTCCCGGTTCGCATCGGCGATAAAATAGAGGTTATAGAAGCGTTCCGCGTACAGCACTCTCACCATAAACTGCCTTGTAAAGGTGGTATCCGTTATAGCATGGATGTAAACCAGGACGAGGTAATGGCCCTGGCTGCACTGATGACCTACAAATGTGCTATCGTTAACGTACCATTCGGTGGCGCTAAAGGCGGTATCACTATCAATCCTAAAAATTACACGCCATTTGAACTGGAGAAAATAACACGCCGTTATGCTTCAGAACTGGTAAAGAAAAACTTCATAGGCCCCGGTATCGACGTACCTGCTCCTGACTATGGTACAGGCGCGCGCGAAATGAGCTGGATAGCAGATACATACGCTTCTTTGAAACCGGGTGAGGTAGATGCACTGGGTTGTGTTACAGGTAAACCGATAGCACAAGGTGGTGTTCGCGGCCGTACAGAGGCTACTGGCCTTGGTGTATTCTACGGTGTGCGCGAAATGTGCAATGTAGCTGAAGACATGCATGCACTTGGCCTGACACCCGGCATAAAAGGTAAAAAAGTAATCGTACAAGGTTTAGGTAACGTAGGTTACCACGCTGCAAAATTCTTTGCACAAGGTGGCGCTGTTATCGTAGGCCTGGCTGAATATGAAGGTGGTGTTTATAATGCAAACGGCCTTGACCTGGAAGCTGTAGTAGCTCACCGTAAGTCTACAGGTTCTATCCTGGGCTTCCCTGGCGCTACAGATTTCAAAAATGGTTTCGACGTTATAGAACAAGAGTGCGATATCCTGATACCTGCTGCGCTGGAAAACGTTATCAATGCAGATAACGCTGCCCGCATCAAAGCTAAAATAATAGGTGAAGGTGCTAATGGCCCGCTGACGCCTGAAGCAGACGAGATACTGCTGGCAAAAGGTGCAATCATCATACCGGATATGTACCTGAATGCAGGTGGTGTTACTGTATCCTACTTCGAATGGTTGAAAAACCTGAGCCACGTTCGTTTTGGCCGTATGGACAAACGCTTCAGCGAAAATCAGAACAGCTCTATCATCGCTACGTTAGAAGAAATGACAGGCAAAAAAGTATCTGATATAGAGCGCCGCCAATTACAACACGGCCCTGATGAGGTAGACCTGGTTTACTCTGGCCTGGAAGATACCATGATTGGTTCTTTCTACGAAATACGCGATGCTATGAAAGAGCACAACCTGAAAGATATGCGTACGGCTGCTTTCATCGTTGCTATCAACAAAGTAGGTGTAGCTTACGAAGAACTGGGTATATTCCCATAGTATTTGCTTATAAATATTATTACGAAAGGCTGTCAACATTGACAGCCTTTCGTTTATACATACTTTTTTATAAAAAAATGCAGCTTACTTTAAAGTATTCATTTCATTTTCATTTTCATTTTCGGTAATTTCGCATCGCTTTTATAACCAAACACTTCAAATTTCCTCATAATGGCATTTGATCTTGATCTTATCCAGAAGGTATATAGCGAATTACCTGCTAAGGTAACAGCCGCACGCACCCTTCTCGGACGCCCACTTACTCAAGCTGAAAAAATCCTTTACTCTCACGCTTACGATGCAGCTACCAAAGCCTATGTACGTGGTAAAGATTATGTAAACTTTGCACCCGACCGCGTAGCGATGCAGGATGCAACAGCACAGATGGCCCTGCTGCAGTTTATGACTTGCGGCCGCGCTAAGGTAGCCGTACCCAGCTCGGTACACTGCGACCACCTGATACAAGCTAAAACAGGTGCGGTAGAAGATCTGGCAACTGCCAACGATGTAAACAAGGAAGTGTACGACTTCCTGGCTTCTATATCTAATAAATACGGTATCGGTTTCTGGAAACCGGGTGCCGGTATCATACACCAGGTAGTGCTGGAAAACTATGCATTCCCCGGTGGTATGATGATAGGTACCGATAGCCACACGCCCAATGCCGGTGGCCTGGGTATGATAGCGATAGGCGTAGGTGGTGCCGATGCGGTAGACGTAATGGCCGGCCTGCCATGGGAGCTGAAAATGCCTAAACTGATAGGCGTGAAGCTGACCGGTAAAATGAACGGCTGGACTTCAGCAAAAGATGTTATCCTGAAAGTAGCAGGTATCCTTACCGTAAAAGGTGGTACCGGTGCTATTGTTGAATACTTTGGTGATGGTGCTGAAAACCTCAGCGCTACAGGTAAAGGCACTATCTGCAACATGGGTGCAGAAATAGGCGCTACCTGCTCACTGTTTGCATACGATCAGAAAATGGCCGACTACCTGGTAGGTACCAGCCGTGCTGATATAGCTAAACTGGCCGATGCTGTAAAAGAGCACCTGCGCCCGGATGCTGAAGTATATGCAGACCCTGCTAAATACTACGATCAACTGATAGAAATAAACCTGGATGAGCTGGAACCATATGTAAATGGCCCATTCACTCCGGACCTGGCTACGCCTATCAGCCAGATGGCTGCTGCGGTAGCAGAACATGGCTGGCCTGATGCGGTAGAAGTAGCCCTGATAGGCTCTTGTACCAACTCTTCTTACGAAGACATCTCCCGCTCTGCTTCTATAGCTGAAGACGCCATGGCTAAAGGCCTTGCTTCTAAGAGCGAATTCACCATCACTCCGGGTTCGGAAATGGTACGCTACACAATTGAGCGCGATGGTTTCCTGAAAACTTTCGATAAGATGGGTGGTGTAGTACTGGCAAATGCTTGCGGCCCTTGTATAGGGCAGTGGGCGCGCCATATGGATGACCCTAGCCGCAAAAACACAATCGTAACTTCTTTCAACAGGAACTTTGCTAAACGTAATGATGGTTTTGCATCTACGCACGCTTTCGTAGCTTCTCCTGAAATCGTTACGGCTTATGCTATTGCCGGCCGCCTGAGCTTCAACCCGCTTACAGATAAGCTGGTGAATGCAGAAGGTAAAGAAGTGATGCTGGATGAGCCTAAGGGCTTTGAACTGCCGGCTAAAGGCTTTGCAGTAGAAGATGCAGGTTACCAGGCACCGGCTGCGGACGGTAGCAAGGTAGAGGTTATCGTTAAGTCTGATAGCACGCGCCTGCAACTGTTGGAACCATTTACCGCATGGGAAGGTACAGACCTTACCGGTCTGCGCCTGCTGATAAAAGCATACGGCAAATGTACTACCGACCACATTTCTATGGCAGGCCCATGGTTGAAATTCCGTGGCCACCTGGATAATATCTCTAACAACATGCTGATAGGCGCTGTAAATGCTTTCAACATGGAGACCAATAAGGTAAAAAGCCAACTGACCGATGTATATGGTGAAGTGCCTGCCGTGCAGCGCGCTTATAAAGCACAAGGCATCGGCAGCGTAGTAGTGGGCGATGAGAACTATGGTGAAGGTAGCTCTCGCGAGCACGCAGCTATGGAACCTCGTCACCTGGGTGTTCGCGCTATCGTGGTAAAGAGCTTTGCACGTATCCATGAAACGAACCTGAAAAAGCAAGGTATGCTGGCGCTTACATTTGCCAACAAGGAAGACTACGATAAAGTACAGGAAGATGATACCATTGATATCATAGGCCTTACCAACTTCGCACCGGGCCAGCCACTTACTATGGTGTTGAACCACGAAGATGGCACGAAGGATGAGATCATACTGAACCATACATACAATGAGCAGCAAATAGGCTGGTTCAAATCAGGCGGTGCACTGAATGTTATCCGTGCTGAATTTGCTAACTAATATTTCTTTTTGAGTAAATAAAAAACGCCCCGTTTGGGGCGTTTTTTATTTACTTTGTGTTTATGGGGAACCAATTCCGCTTTGACAGAACGGCGTTTTCTGCATCTTCAGCCAGGGAAGCTGACAATCACATTTCCTTTTGGAAACATAAAACGCCCCAGCAGCGTCTTGAAGCTGCATTTTATCTTATCAATCAATTATACGGGACAACAAATAAAACCCCTGTGGACAGGACTGTTTTTTCTGCAAGGAAAAGAAACTAATGGGAAATATATTTAATGATGATTTCCGGGACTTTATTACTTGCCTCAACAAGCATAATGTAGCGTACATTTTGGTAGGTGGTATGGCTGTGTTAATACATGGGTATATACGCACGACAGGTGATATGGATATTTGGGTAAAGAAAACGGAAGCAAACTATACATCTCTTACTAAAGCCTTCAGTGAATTTCATTTGCCTGTATTTGATATGACCCTTGAAAAATTCATGGGTGATGAATTTGATGTATGGGGGTTTGGCAGGGAACCTGTTAAGATAGAAATCATGACTGCTGTCAAAGGACTTGATTTCGACAATGCCTTTTCCATTGCAGAGTATTATTTAGAAGATGGTTTATCTATCAGGTATCTCCATTTAAATAGCCTCATCCAGGCCAAACAAGCTGCAGGTCGTTATAAAGACCTTGACGATATTGAGCAACTAACAAAATAACCTTATCGCTCCATCAAATCTCTGATAGCTACCGATGCCACACAGGCACCAAAAGTGGCGGGCAGATAAGATATGGTACCATATGCCGACTTTTTGAAGTTAGACCCATCCGTCAGCATCAGCGATTCTTTTATAGGCTCCTCGGGCGAGAATACTACTTTAATACCTTTATATATCTGCGCTTCTTTCAGCTTCTTGCGTATCTGTTGTGCAAAAGGGCAGTTGTAGGTTTTCGATATATCTACCACGCGCAACTGTGTAGGGTCCAGTTTGGCACCGGCACCCATAGAGCTTACTATCTTTAAGCCTTTGGCATATGCAGCCTTTATAAAAGTAAGTTTCGGTGTAATGCTATCTATCGCATCCACCACATAATCGAATGGTGTATCCAGTATCGCAGCTACCTTCTCCGGCGTTACAAACTCCTTTATCACATGCAGTTTCAGTTCGGGGTTGATAGCCAGTAGGCGCTCCGCCATGATCTCAGCCTTGCTTTGCCCGTGTGTGGTAGCCAACGCCGGTAGCTGCCTGTTGCGGTTGCTAGGGTCTACTACGTCTCCATCTACTATGGTCATCTCCCCTATGCCCGACCTACAAATAAACTCTGCGGCGAAAGAGCCTACCCCACCCATGCCAACTACCAACACATGTGCATTAAATAGTTTCTCCAGTTTTTCCCTGCCTATCAATAGTTCGGTGCGCGATAGCCATGCCGTGTTATTCATACCTGAATACTGCTTTAAATCTTTTTTGAAGCTGCAAAATAAGCGTATCTAAAGGAATTTGCCTGAGCGCCGCCGCTTTTTCATATATAGCTGCTATCCCCGTTTCTGAATCATCTGTTTCAAGGAAGAAATGGTCGGAGCTAATCATACGCAGCGTATTGGCCGCGTGGCTTTCCTGCTTCAGCAAATGCTGCCCGAACGAAAGGTAGTACCCAAGGTCTGTAATGCGTGCTGCCAATTCCAGCCCTTTATTAAACCCATGGAAGATAACGGGTACCGCCACTTGCAGCTCTTTCAGCAGGACCAATACTTCTTCGTATGCACGTACACAGTGTATTATCAGCGGCTTGTGCAGTTCATTAGCTATCACTACTTGCTCACGAAATGCCTGTACTTGCAATATCCAGTCTGTTTCCGCCACTTTATCCAGCCCGCACTCGCCTATCGCATATACATTTCCGTTTACAGATGCTTTTTTTAATTGTTGCATTTCAGCGTCTATCGTAGCAGCATCCAGGTACCACGGGTGCAAGCCCATAGAACAGGGTACCGCAAGTTTTTTATCGAAACCTGATAAAACATTCTGTATTTCCAGTGCATCGCCGGCTTTGGCATGATGTGTGTGAATATTAATATACTGCGGCAGCATAGCTGTAAAACTAATGATAACATAAAAAATACCGGAAGTCCGCAGCGCAAATCATTTTTCTATATTTTTACCCATATATGAAACCCCTGTACGACATCAAGAACTTTATAGAATGGAAGGCCTTTGGCGTATGTTCAGCCATAGGCGAAAAATTAGGCGTAGCAACATCGCGCATACGCCTATGGTTCATTTACATATCTTTCCTCACACTTGGGTCGCCACTCATCGTTTACATGATACTCGCCTTCTGGATGAATCTGAAAAACTACATCCTCATGCGCCGACGCAACCCCTTACGCTGGTTGTAATATTATAATACTACTCTTCTTCCTCTGCCGCTTCCCTGCGGGCTTTGCGCTCCTTGCGCTTCTGCTCGCGTTCTTTGCGTAGCTCTTCTTTTTCCGTTTCGCGTTCTTTACGTGCATTTTCAAAAGCCTCCTCCTGCTCTTTCATTTCGCGCGCTTCGGCTTCTGCCCTTTCTCTTTCAGCTGCAGCAGCCTTTTCTTCTCGCTCCATCCTTTCCATTTCCAGCTTAGCCTGCTTTGCCTTCTTTTCGGCTTCTACCTTTTTACGTTCTTCCTCAGCTTTTTTACGTTCCGCTGCAGCTATTTTAGCTTCGCGTTCCAGCTTTTCCAGCCGGGCAGCTTCTTCCGCTTCTTCACGTGCTTGTTTTTCAGCCAGCTCTTGCTTCCTGGCTTCTTCTTTTGCAGCGCGTGCTGCGGCTTTGCTATCTACCACATTATCCTGTTCTTCTGCTTCCGCTGCATCAGCGGCCTCTTTCTTTGCTGCTTTTTCTACTTTAGCCCTTGCTTCTTCGGCTTCTTTTTGCAGCTTCTCGTTTTCCTTCTGTTTTTCTTTACCTAGTTTTTCCAGGTTATATCTCTTCTGCTCCTTGCCCGACTCGTCAAAGAATATAATGTTCTTTACATATGGCGACTTAGGCACACTGGCCACTACTACCGGTTTGGTCGTATAGCTCTGTTTATTCCCATTCTCCATCAATATGCAATGTATATTCACATCTTTCTCGTCTACTATTTCTACACGTTTGATGGTCAGATAAGTCTCCATACGCGTTTCCGGTGCTGCTATGGCAAATACATATTGCGTGGTAAAGTCGGGCATACGGGTCGTGCTGCCCATAGTTTGCGCTAAGCCCAGCATATTGTTAAACTCTTCCTCATCGGTCAGCAGCCAGTAGTTGATCCCCTTATCCAGCTTGCCTTCCCATTTCAGGAAAAAGTTATCGTAGGTTTTATGCTCTACACGCACCGATAGTGGCTGTGCTTGCGCTGCAAAGAACGATAGCGCAGTAAAAATGGTCAGGATAAGCGGGCGGATATTCATACCGTAATGTTTTCTCTTGTTGATTTGATGGCGTTAAAATACGCAATCGCCCTGTAAGATAAAATACTATTCTATCATCACCGTAGCCAGCGGGCGCATATGCCGGTTGTTATAAAAATGCACCTTGGTAATGCCGGGGTATCTTGGTATCACGCAGGTACTCAGCGGGTACGATTCATAGGTAAGTTTATGTTTGCCATACCGCACTTTGCAATACACTTCTATAAACTGTCCTGCCTTCATCGATATCCGGTCAAAGTCCAGCTTCGCATCGCGTTTAGTAGACGGCATCAGTAATACCAGCATCAGTTCTTTGCTGAAATCGGGCGTATCAGGTCGCGTGGTTTCACCAAAGAACTTTTTAAAATCCTTACGGCTGGTCAGCACATAGCAGTTTACATCTTCCTTTAAAGGCATGCTGCCGGTATAATAATAGTCTTTCAGCGGCTTCACCCTTACCTCTGTCGGTTGTGCAGCTACAATCCCGGCAAAGCACATAAAAATGACGACTATCAGCGTTTTCATGCCGTTAAAATACGGTTTTGAACGATAGGTTTTTCAGAAATAGGTTAACTTTGCGGCTCATATTTCATAACCTCAAAAAGAAAAAGGACGGTACACCATGCCAGTGTTACACAACCGCATCTCCAACGAGGAACTGAAGCAGCGTATGCTGGCCGAAACCGAGCCGCGTACTACAGTTTCCTTCTACAAGTATTTCAATATTGCAGATCCGCAACAGTACCGCGATAACCTGTGGATAGCTTTTGAAAAGCTGAAAGTATTTGGCCGTATCTACATCGCCAATGAAGGCATTAACGGACAGGTAAGCGTACCTGCAAGCAATTACGAAGCTTTTCGCGATGCACTCTACGCATCGGCGCCGGAGCTGAATGGCATCCGAATGAATATAGCCGTAGATGACGATGGCAAATCTTTCTGGGTACTGCGCATGAAGGTGCGCCCCAAAATAGTGGCCGATGGTATTGATGACCCCAATTTCAATCCATCAAAAACAGGACAATACCTGAAGGCAAAAGAATACAACGAACTTTCTGAAAAACCGGATACCATTATTGTGGACATGCGCAACCACTACGAATATGAAGTGGGCCATTTTGAAAATGCAATAGAGATACCTTCCGACACCTTTCGCGACCAATTGCCCATGGCAGTAGATATGCTGCAGGAGCATAAGGATAAAAACATCATTATGTATTGCACAGGCGGCATACGCTGCGAAAAGGCAAGCGCTTACATGCTGCACAATGGTTTTAAAAATGTCTTTCATGTAGAAGGCGGCATTATAGAATATGCACGCAAAGCCAAAGAAGAAGGCCTGCCTGTAAAATTCAAAGGGAAGAACTTCGTTTTTGATGAGCGCCTGGGCGAACGTATTTCTGATGATATACTGGCCAGTTGCCATACTTGCGGCAAGCCTTGCGATACGCATACCAACTGTAAGAACGATGGATGCCACCTGCTATTCATACAATGTGAGGATTGCGCCACGGCATTGGAAGGTTGCTGCAGTACCGATTGTGTTACGGAAAAGAACCTGCCTGCCGATGAACAACGCGAACGCCGGGCAGGCCGCGAAAATGGGGTGATGATATTCAACAAATCGAAAGACCACCCGTTGCGAAAACACCGCGACGATTGGAAGCCGATACGATAACAATTAGCTAAAATGCCCCGCTTTTGCGGGGCATTAACATTTTTATAAGCATATCACTATCAATACGATAAGCTATCTAAAGGCATCTTTTAAACGCTTTCTAACAAGTTTTGGCACAGTTTTGAAACTACCTGTTAGGTAAC
The DNA here is from genome assembly GCA_036406055.1 of Flavipsychrobacter sp. Lineage (GTDB taxonomy): Bacteria > Bacteroidota > Bacteroidia > Chitinophagales > Chitinophagaceae > Polluticoccus. The sequence continues at coordinate 11,996 of DASWWE010000115.1, forward strand.
AAATGCTCAACGTTATGAAAAAGATAGTATTGATTGCAGGTTTCGCTTTTGCTATGGCATCTTGTAAAAACAATGATGTGGCAGAAGCACAGCAACGAACGATAGACTCTATGAAAATAGAGATGGCAAGGCAACAGGTAATAGATAGTATGAACCAGGCAATGGCAGAAGCCGAAGCTGTAAGACGCGACTCTGTACTAAATGCAGAGAAGACCGCAGCAGCCGTTGCACCACGTAGCCGCACGCGTTCATCGCGCAGTTCGGGTGGTGGTAGCAATGTTACAAACAACTACTACACTACCACTACAACACCTGCCAATACCAATGTGCAGCAACAGCCTGCTCAAAAGAAAAGGTGGAGCTCTAAAGCTACCGGTACACTGGTTGGTGCAGGTGTAGGTGCATTGGGTGGTGCTTTAATAAGCAAACAAAAAGGTACAGGTGCCATCATAGGTGGTGTATCCGGTGCCGCAGTAGGTTTGGGTACAGGTGCTATTATAGACGCCGAACGTAAACGTAAAGAACGTGAACGTCTGGAGCAACAACAACAGCAACAGAGATAAAAAGACAGATAAATAGACCACAAAACATGACCGGGAGTTACTTAGCTCCCGTTTTTTTATTCAAACAAAACAAAATATAACCACCGATGCGCTTTAGCTCGGTACAATAGTAGCAACCCAGCTTCACCGACAAACCACGACGAAACCCATGTAGCGAAGAAAAAACATTAGTGACAAACAAATTACAAACACTCGCTATGGAATAATATAGTAGCAGCGTTTTAAGTATAAATCACTTTAACTATGGATGCAGCAACATTATCTAAAGCCGACTATCTCGATATCCTTTTCGATAATCGCAACAAGCAATATGGTGGTTATGAATTGCGCCGCCATTACGATAAGCGTATCAAAACAGCACTGTTTACCGTACTCGCCCTCTGCAGCGCCTTATCTGTCTATGCCTTTATCAGTAGTGGCAAGCCACAGCAGCAAATGGCACTATTAAAGGCAACACCCAATAAGATAACAGACGTTATATTCGAGCATAAAAAGGTAGAAATAGAAAAGCCCAAGCTGCCTGCCACACCTCCCGCTGTAAAGCCGACGGTAGCTAATACCATACCCAAAGTAGTAACCGACGATAAAGTAATAACCCCACCCGCCACCAAAGAAGACCTTACCAAAGCAGAATCGGGCATCATTACGACTGCTGGCACACCCGGCGGCGAAACCGTAGTACGCAAGCCCACCGAAGGCACCAGTCATATAGTAGTACCGGGCGAACCACCCGCACCTATAGTGTATGCCGAAGAAATGCCGCAGTTTATAGGTGATATCATAGCCTATCTTAGTCAACATCTGCGCTACCCCGATGCCGCCCGTTCTCAGAACATAGAAGGCAAGGTCATCATCAAATTTGTAGTGAACGAAGATGGCAGCGTTAGCAATGCCATAGTATCAAGGGGCATAGGTGGCGGTTGCGATGAAGAAGCCGTGCGCGTAGTCAGTGGCATGCCCAAATGGAAACCCGGCAAGCACATGGGCAAAGCAGTAAAAGTATATTACACCCTTCCCATCCGCTTCACATTAGAATAAAAAAGCGTAAATTTGCTATAAAAACTATCGAAATACTAAATACTAAATACTAAACTCGAAATACTAAAATACTTCTGAATATATCACATGCAAGCCCATCAAGGCCCATAGCCCGGCACAACAGTAGCAACCCGGCCTCATCGGCAGCCACCGACAATCACCCTGTGATTGATTGTCGGGCTCTTTTTTTTGGTTCTTTTTTTGGAGAAGCAAAAAAAGAACAACCACATAACACCGAGAAACAAAACACAACCAAAGAAACAAACCGAAACACCACAAATCACTGAAAATCAATAAACAAGAGAATAACATCATCAAAATAGAGAGAAAACTATCAAAAACTATCAACACATAAAATAAACCCTAATTTTGCCACCCTGATGCTGGAAATAGAAATTGAAGGAGAGAAGATAGCACTGCTACCCGAACGGGCACTCTACTGGCCTGCACACCACACCCTCATCGTGGCCGACCTCCACTGGGGCAAAGCCGGACATTTTCGTAAGAATGGTATTGCTATACCGGCGCAGGCACAGCAGCACGATGAAATAAAGTTGGCATCCGTCATCAGCAAACACAAAGTGCAGCGCCTGGTAGTGGCCGGCGATATGTTTCATAGCAAAGACAATAAGGAAGTGCAAGGTTTCCTGCACTGGCGACAGTCGCACCTCCAGTTGCATATCGATCTCGTAATAGGCAACCACGATATATTACCACCTAAGCAATATGAAGACTGGAACCTGCAACAACATCACGACGGGTTGAAACTCGGCCCCTTTTATATAGCGCACGATGTAGTGGAAAACTGTGATGGTTATTGCATACACGGTCACGTACACCCCGCCGTCCGCATCTCCGGCAAAGGACGCAATCATATAAAGCTCGATTGCTTTGCTGCCGATGCACATCGCATGATATTACCCGCCTTTGGGCAGTTTACGGGTAACCATACTGTGTATGAAGACGATCATAAACACATCTACGTAGTTACCGACAGCGAAGTGATACAATGGAAGTAGCCATTCATTTACAACGCATTAATGAATACTGATATAGGACTATTCGCCGTTTTTTGTACGTTTGCAGCTTAATTTTTTAAATCCATGCAGTCTTCGGTATTCGATCTAATGCAGCAAATGGGCCACGAGCAACTGGTTTTTTGCCACGACCCCTATTCAGGACTTAATGCTATCATAGCTATACATAATACTACGCTGGGCCCTGCTCTTGGTGGTACCCGCCTGTGGAACTACGACAGCCATCAGGATGCCATAGTAGATGCCCTGCGCCTCAGCCGTGGCATGACGTATAAAGCAGCCATCAGTGGACTGAACCTGGGTGGTGGTAAAGCGGTTATCATTGGCGATGCTGCTAAAGTAAAATCTGAAGGCCTGTGGCGACGCTACGGCAAATTTGTAGATAGCCTGAATGGCAAATACATCACTGCAGAGGACGTAAACACATCTGCCCGCGATATGGAATACATATCACTGGAAACGCAGCACGTAACCGGTGTACCTGAATACATGGGTGGTAGCGGTGATCCTTCTCCGTTCACAGCATATGGCGTGTTTGTAGGCATGAAAGCCTCTGCAAAAAAAGTTTGGGGTAACGATAGCCTGGCTGGCAAGAAGGTATTGGTACAGGGTGTAGGCCACGTGGGTCAATACCTGGTAGGCCACCTGATAGAAGCAGGTGCTAAGGTATATATTTCTGATATCAACGAAGCCAAAATAAAAGAGACAGTAGAAAAATATCGCAGTGTAGAAGTAGTAGAAGGCAGCAAGATATTCGATATGGAAATGGATATCTACGCGCCATGCGCATTGGGTGCTACGGTGAATGATGAAAGCATAGCCAAGTTGAAAGCGCCAATTATAGCAGGTGCAGCTAACAACCAACTGGCCGATGAGAACATCCACGGTCCAGCACTGGTACAAAAAGGGATCGTGTACGCGCCCGACTTCCTGATAAACGCCGGTGGCCTTATCAACGTAAGCGCAGAACTGGATGGCTACAACCGCGAGCGTGTAATGGGCAATGTAGAAAAGATATACGACCGCACACTGGAAATATACAACCTGGCTGAAAACGAAAATATACACAACCAGGCTGCAGCTATGCGCCTGGCTGAAAATCGCCTGGCAGCTATCGCCAGTGTCAAGTCAAGGTTGTAATATACTTAGCATATAACTAATAAGGCCTCAACAATGTTGAGGCCTTATTCATTTCAGCTTTTGTTTGAACAGCCACTTGAATAGATCGGGTTCATTATAAGCCCTGTTATCTAGCTGATGCCCTTCGCCTGCATACTCGGTATATATAATGGGGCTGCTTACTGTTTTCAATGCAGCAACCATCATACGCGCGTATTTCACATCGTTCACGGCATCTTTATCGCCATGGAATATCCATATGGGCTTACGCTTCAGGATGGGTGCATTAGCTGTATCTGCAACGGGACATAATGCAATCGCTGCAGCAAACATTTCAGGCTTTCTTGCCAGCAGATCCAGCGTGCCTTCACCACCCATGGAATAACCTGTGAGGTACACACGGCGTTTATCTATGTTAGCCTTGCTTCGCATCTCTTCAACAAGAGCCAGTACTAGCCTACCCGCTCTAGTCGCCGTATCCGTTGCATGCAAAGATTGTGGAAAGTCTGGAAAGTTGACCCACGCATCGCCCCTAGGACATTGCGACACTAGCAGGTAGCATGGGTATGCATTCCTAAAACTATCACTGGTGAATATAGGGGCTAGCTTGCTTAGCGGTGCTTTGTTATCACTACCACGCTGGCCGGAGCCATGCAGGTAAACAAGTAATGGATATGTATGCGCAGGATCGTAATTGGCGGGTGCCAGCAGCTGGTAGCGCAAGGTATCATTGCCCTGCACAAACAGCTCTTTGGTAAACACAACCTGTGCTTTAGCTACATGCGTAATGCAAACCAATAGCATCCATATCTTCATCCTGCGCATAGTCTTACTTAGAATTCTGATAAGCTACTAGTCCGGTTAGTATATGGCTGCACAGTTTGTCAAGCTGCTCGCTATTGTTGATGCGGTCCACGTCAGCCGCATTTTCCATATAACCACACTCTATCAGCACGGCAGGCATGTTTGCATTTCGCAATATCACCAGCCCTTTGTCCAGCAGGCGCGGCGATAGCTTCATGTCATTTAACTGCGCTGCAATGGCCGATGCCAATGCCCTGCTTTGTCCATATTGACTATTGCGCTTCTCTACTATCAGTTCAAAGCCTGATGGGTTGCGGGGCTGGTTATTAGCATCTTCTGCCGGCGGCATTGTATTGATGTGTATAGACACCAGCATATCTGCGCCCATCTCATTGGCTTTAATACCACGGTCGGGCAAGGCGATGTATTTATCATCAGCGCGCAGGGTTACTACTTTTACATTGTAGGCTTCGCCCATCTGTGCCAGCCTGTTGGTTATTTTTAGTGCCAGGTCTTTCTCCTTTATGCCATTCAGTCCTACCGCACCATCATCTACTCCACCATGGCCTGCATCCAGTGCCAGGGTAATGGTTTTGTTAGCCCTTGTCACAGGCGCTTCAATGGGTTTGAAGGAGAATAGCAATACTGCAGTGCCCAGTAAAGGCAGCACCATCAGGCGGCGCATACCTGCAAAGCGTGGCTTATTCATTTGATTCAGCATAAGCAATCTTCGTTTTGTGGATGAGTAAAAAAATGGATGAACAATATCGGGATATACAGTGCCGCAATACTCCTGCAGTAGCATGCGTGCAAAGATTTCGGTATCCCGGTCTTCTATAGCCTTTTCATCGGCTATAAACTCGTGTATCAGTGATAGCTCTTTTTGCAGCAACCAGTAAAACGGGTTGAACCAAAAGAAAACCAGCACTATTTGTATGAATAACTTATCAAGTGTATGCTGTTGCCGGATGTGGGCCAGCTCATGTTGTAGTATCCGCATCCCTTCCGCAGATGTAATATCTACCTCACTCTTCCAGAACAGGAAACGGAAGAAAGAGAAAGGCGCTTTATTATTATCTGTATATACCAGCGTATAGCCATTTTGTTGTGATTGTGTGCCCTTTGCTTTCAACCTGAACAGCCATATAATACGGCTAACCAGCATAAAAGCCATTGCTGTGCAGGCGAGCGTATACCCTATTGCCACTACCATTTGCCATGAGAAGGATGATGCAGCCTTTGCCGTTGTAGCGATTTCCTCTTCGCCGGTAGATACTACATCCAGCAAGGTATAGGCAGTAGCCGACTTCGGAAGCTGCATGCCCGGCAGACTGAAATGCAATAGTGGCAATAATAGGCTCGCAGCCATTGCTACCAGCAAATAGAACCTGTTAAATGTATGCAGGCGCTTATTGCGCAGGAACAGCCAATAGTAGCCTGATAGCAAGGCGCTATATAGCAAAGCCTTGAATATATATGCCGGTATCTCGTTCATGCTATTTCTTCTTTAGCTGTTTTAGTAGTAGTTCCAGGTCTTGCACCGATAGTTTCTTTTCATCTACCAGGAAAGAGACCACGTTACTGAACGATCCTTCAAAATACCCCTTCGCTACATTGGTAAGGGTATTTTTTGAATACGATTCTTTGGTAACTACCGGGTGGTAACGATGGATGCGCCCCAGGTTCTCTATCGACACAAATTCTTTTTCTACCAGTATCTTAAGGATAGTAGCCACCGTATTCTTATGTGGTTGCGGGTCGGGCATCTGCTCTACTATTTCCATCAATAGTCCGTTGCCCAGTTTCCACAGCACCATCATTACTTGTTCTTCGGCTTTTGTAAGACTTTTCATTTCTTTTAAACTAAAAACTTAGTCCAAACATAGAACTATATTTTTAGTTCACCAAGCTTTTTAAACTATTTTTTTAGTTTTAGATAAATACGGTATGCCTATTTTTTTCAGGGTATCCTGTTCTTGGTTTATCTTTGCTGCCCGTTGCAGTGAACTTTTTATTCTTAAAATCATTTATTAGCATATGTCAACCTTACAACTGCCTAAGCAAACGAATTTCTACAAAGGAAAAGTACGCGATGTGTACACTATTGATGACAAGTATATGGTGATGCTGGTGAGCGACCGTATCTCAGCCTTCGATGTAGTACTGCCCCGCCCCATTCCTTACAAAGGACAAGTGCTGAACCAGATAGCTGCACAATACCTGGAAGCTACAAAGGACATCGTGCCTAACTGGATGATAAATGTGCCCATGCCAAACGTAACCATCGGTTATAAATGCGACACCTACCCGGTGGAAATGGTGGTACGCGGCTACCTGACCGGCCATGCATGGCGCACCTACAAAACCGGTGCACGCACGCTGTGTGGTGTAGCATTGCCGGAAGGCATGAAGGAGAACGATAAATTCCCAACGCCCATCATCACGCCAACTACTAAAGCACACGAAGGCCATGATGAAGACATCAGCCGTGAAGAGATCATCAAACAAGGATTGGTATCGAAAGAAGAATACGAGCAACTGGAAAAATATACACTGGCCCTGTTTGAGCGTGGTACACAAATAGCCAAAGAGCGCGGCCTGATACTGGTAGATACCAAGTACGAGTTTGGCCACATTGGCGATACCATCTACCTGATAGATGAGATACACACGCCCGATTCTTCCCGCTACTTCTACCTGGAAGGTTATGAAGAACTGCAAAAAGAAGGCAAGCCTCAAAAGCAACTTTCTAAAGAATTCGTTCGCGAATGGCTGATGGAAAACGGCTTCCAGGGCAAAGAAGGCCAGCAGGTTCCTGAAATGACGGACGAAGTGATTAAAGGCATTTCTGACCGCTATATAGAGCTGTATGAAAATGTTACGGGCAAAAAATTCGTGAAAGAAGATGTTAGTGAAGCTGAAATGAACGAGCGCCTGAAAAAAGAACTGGAGCACCTGCCGCCGGTGCCTGCTACAATAGGTACGCTGTAGAATTTAACCACTAAGTCGCAAGGACGCTAAGTTTTAATCCTGAAGCCTTCTTTGCGACTTAGTGCCTTTGCGGTTAATGAAATATTCCGCCTGAGTTATAAAAAATATTATACAATAAAAAGCCCCTTAGGGGTTTGGGGTATGAACACAACCAAAAGAGTAATACACGCACCGAAAGGTAACCAGCTGAACTGTAAGAACTGGGTAGCGGAGGCCGCGTATCGCATGCTGCAAAACAACCTGGACCCTGAAGTGGCAGAACGCCCGGAAGACTTGGTAGTTTATGGTGGCATAGGCAAGGCTGCCCGCAACTGGGAAAGCTTTGATAAAATACTGGAATTGCTGAAAGGCCTGAACGAGGATGAAACCCTGCTGGTACAGTCGGGCAAGCCGGTGGGCGTGCTGCGCTCGCACAAAGATGCGCCGCGTGTTATCATTGCCAATTCAAATCTCGTAGGCCGCTGGGCTACATGGGAACACTTCCGCGAACTGGAAGCCAAAGGCCTGATGATGTATGGCCAGATGACTGCCGGTAGCTGGATATATATAGGCTCTCAGGGCATTGTACAAGGTACCTACGAAACGTACTTATCTCTTGCCAACCAGCATTACAATGGCACACTGAAAGGCACGCTGAATGTAACTGCCGGCCTGGGTGGTATGGGTGGCGCTCAGCCACTGGCCATCACCATGAACGAAGGTGTATGCCTTGCTGCTGAAATGGAAGAATGGCGCATGCAGAAGCGTATAGAAACGCGCTACCTGGATAAATACACACATGATATAGATGAGGCTATCGACTGGGCTTTGCAGGCTAAGGAAAATAAAGAAGCTATATCTATTGGTGTATGCTGCAACGTGGTAGACCTGCTGCAACGCCTGCTGGACCGCAACATAACACCTGATACACTTACCGACCAGACATCGGCACACGATGAACTGGTAGGCTACTTCCCCGAAGGGTTGAGTGTTGAAGAAGCAAATACTTTACGCACAGCTAACCCCGATGAGTACATCAAACGCTCGCTGGATACGATGGCGAAACACGTGCGCCAGATGCTGGAACTGCAAAAGCGTGGTGCCATCACCTTCGACTATGGTAATAACCTGCGCGGACAAGCACATGATAAACGTGGTGTAGAAAACGCATTCGATTTCCCCGGTTTTGTGCCTGCTTATATCCGCCCGCTGTTTTGCGAGGGTAAAGGCCCATTCCGCTGGGTAGCGCTGAGTGGCGATCCTGAAGATATATATATAACCGATAAAGCACTGATGGAGCTGTTCCCTGACAACAAGGGGCTGCACCGCTGGTTGCATATGGCCAAAGACCGCATCGCCTTCCAGGGCCTGCCTGCACGTATATGCTGGCTGGGCATGGGCGAGCGCGAAAAAGCAGGCTTGCTCTTCAACGAACTGGTACGTACCGGTAAAGTGAAAGCACCAATCGTTATAGGTCGCGACCACCTGGACTGTGGCTCTGTAGCATCGCCCAACCGCGAAACAGAAGCCATGAAAGATGGTAGCGATGCCGTAGCCGACTGGCCAATACTAAATGCACTGATAAATACCGCAGGCGGTGCCAGCTGGGTATCCTTCCACCATGGCGGTGGCGTGGGTATGGGCTATTCGCTGCACGCAGGTATGGTGATAGTAGCAGATGGCACGCAGGATGCGGATGAGCGCCTTCGCCGCGTACTGTTCAACGACCCTGCTATGGGCGTACTGCGCCATACAGATGCCGGCTACGAACTGGCGGAAGAAAACGCTAAAAAGTTCGGATTGGATATCTGGTAGATTCCTTTTAATAAACAATTAACTGCAAAGTGATGGAGTTGTATTCCGCACTTTGCAGTTTTCTTTTATGGTTTAATTATATTTGATAGTATGTATAGAATAGGACAAGGAATTGATTTTCACCAATTGGCAGAGGGCCGCGAGTTGTGGCTGGGTGGCGTAAAAGTTCCACACTCCAAAGGTGCTGTTGGGCATTCGGATGCAGATGTATTGCTGCATGCCATTTGCGATGCTATGCTGGGCGCGCTGTGCCTGGGCGATATTGGCAAACACTTTCCGGATACCGACCCGGTGTATAAAGGCATAGACAGCAAGGTATTGCTGCGCCGCTGCTACAACCTGGTACGCGAAAAAGGCTACTGGTTGGTAAATATTGATAGCACACTGCTGCTGCAGGCGCCGAAAATAAGCCCATACGTGCCGCAAATGCAAAGCACGATAGCCAACCTGCTGCATATATCGATAGATGATGTATCTATCAAAGCCACTACTACCGAACACCTGAGCTTTATAGGACGGGAAGAAGGTGTGGTAGCTACCGCCAATGTATTACTCCAGAAATATTAGTATAAAAAAAGGGGGGCCGGCAAATAGCCAGCCCCTTATAACCATAACACGCAAATTCCTACAACACACCATTTTTCAGCGTCCTTTCGGCATTGTATGCCATTTGCTCGGCATCGTCGAGGATGCTTAATATTTTCCTTTTAACGTCGTCGGTCATGCCGTCAATGTTATTATCCAAGTAAGCTTTCAGGTCATCCAGTGTAGCATCTGCTTTACCTACCAGCTTGTTCAGCCGGTTACGCCATTTACCTGCCGTATCTGCTATGTCAGTACGCAGTTCTTCGCCCGATTCGGGTGCTATCAGCAGTCCTATAACAACGCCTACTACGGCTCCTGCCAGAAATCGTGATGTGCTCATGTTTTATAGTTTTTAAGTTTTATTTAAACGATGAATGAATTTTTATTTTCTGCCAAACAGCTTGCCGATAACAAATATCACCAGCCCTACCACTACTACCACCAATAACACACCGGCCCATACGCCAGCTTCAAAAATATCGCCCACCAGTTCGCAGCTACTAAGCAGCAACAATAACGGAAGTATAAAAAACGGTTGTAGTTTCTTCATAGTAATGTATCATTTAGTTCTGACAGAAGGAATTAAAATACCGTACCAACAAAACTTACATTCTGATAAAAGCATTGCATTTTTCCGCTTTATAAACCGTTTATGTTGCTGATAAATCTATAAATGGCAAATACTTTACGTACTTTTGCACCTTGTTTCGAGGAAGTATGCAAAACATTAGGAATTTCTGTATTATAGCTCACATTGACCACGGTAAGAGTACACTGGCCGACCGACTGCTGGAGTTTACCAAAACCATATCTGAAAGGGATATGCAGGCACAGGTACTGGACGATATGGACCTGGAACGTGAAAAGGGCATTACCATCAAGAGCCATGCTATACAGATGGACTTTACCTATAAAGGACAGAAGTATAAACTGAACCTGATAGATACCCCCGGCCACGTAGACTTTTCATATGAAGTATCGCGCGCGCTGGCAGCCTGCGAGGGCGCACTGCTGCTGGTAGATGCATCGCAGGGTATACAGGCACAAACCATATCCAACCTTTACCTGGCGCTGGATAACGACCTGGAGATCGTTCCTGTCATCAACAAGATAGACATGGAAGGCGCCATGATACCGGAGGTGACCGACCAGATAGTGGACCTGATAGGCTGCAAGCCAGAAGACATCATACTGGCCAGCGGTAAAAGCGGCATAGGCATTGAAGATATCATGGCCGCCATTATAGAGCGCATACCAGCACCCAAGGGCGACCCTGAAGCACCGCTGCAGGCCTTGGTTTTCGATAGTGTCTTCAACTCGTTCCGTGGCATCATCGCGTATTTCCGCGTGGTGAACGGTACACTGAGAAAAGGAGATAAAGTAAAATTCTACCATACAGGCGGTGAATACTTTGCCGATGAAGTAGGCGTGCTGAAACTGGGGCTGTCGCCGCAGCAAAGTGTATCTGCTGGCGATGTGGGTTATATCATCACCGGTATCAAAACCGCGAAGGATGTAAAAGTGGGTGATACTATCACGCTGCTGAATAACCCTACGCAGGAAGAAGTGAAAGGTTTCGAGGAAGTAAAGCCGATGGTATTTGCCGGTATCTTCCCGGTGGAAACCGATGACTTTGAAGAGCTGCGCGAATGCATGGAAAAGCTGCAACTGAATGATGCTTCGCTCACCTTCGAGCCGGAAACATCACAGGCGCTGGGCTTTGGCTTCCGATGCGGTTTCCTGGGTATGCTGCACATGGAGATCATCCAGGAACGTTTGGAGCGCGAGTTCAACCAAACGGTTATCACTACCGTGCCCAACGTTAGCTTTAAAGCATATACCACCCGGGAAAAAGATGTGGCCATCATCGTAAACAACCCCAGCGAGATGCCCGATCCCAGCCGTATAGACCGTATTGAAGAACCATTTATACGCGCACAAATCATTACGATACCCGACTATATAGGCAATATCATGAGCCTGTGCCTGGGCAAACGTGGCCTGCTGGTAAACCAGCACTACCTGACCCCAACGCGCGTAGAACTGATATTTGAGCTGCCGCTGGCCGAAATCGTGTTTGACTTTTACGATAAGCTGAAATCATCCACACGCGGTTATGCATCGTTCGATTATCATCCGCTCGACTATCGCGAAAGTGATATTGCCAAAATGGATATACTGCTGAATGGTGATAAAGTTGATGCCCTGAGCGCCCTGATACACCGCAGCCGCGCGCAGGACTTTGGCCGCAAGCTGTGCGCTAAACTGAAAGAACTGCTGCCACGCCAGCAATTTATGATAGCCATACAGGCGGCGCTGGGTGCAAAGATTGTAGCGCGTGAAACGATATCGGCTATGCGTAAAGACGTTACTGCCAAATGTTACGGTGGCGACATCAGCCGTAAACGTAAACTGCTGGAGAAACAAAAAGAAGGTAAAAAACGTATGCGCCAGATAGGTAGCGTAGATATACCACAGGAAGCCTTCCTGGCGGTATTGAAGCTGGATGAATAGTCTGCATCAATATTATTAGTAGCCGGTACTTTAAAACGTACCGGCTATTTTTTTAGCAGCTGTTTTCTTACAAATATTTCGCTCCATGCCTTTCCGCTCTCCACGCGCTGTACCAATACAAAGGAAGTATCCTTCTTAAGTTTAGCACTGGTATCAGCCGCGCGGTTCGATTCTATGTTTTCAAGCAATACAATATCCGTATGTTCCATTATGCCCCAGTACACAAAGTTGAATGGTTCCTTAGTGGTTCTGAAACCTGCATTGATGTCATCCAGCCGTTGCCATTGCAGATTTTCTAAGATGGAAATATTTTTATTGTAGTAACCATGTTCTTCCAGGTATTTTACCGGCGCCTGCTGCACATACATGCCATCAAAAGCACCCAGAGAAATATCCGACAAATTATTGTCTTTCACATAAGCGTATCCCTGCACCAGCAGCATAACCAACAAGCCCGGTATCCATATTTTTTTATGAATAGCTTCTAAGGTTGTGGTATAATATAAAGCGGCTATAAATAATAGTGGTACCAAGGCAATCAGCAAATACCTGTCTATGAAAAAGAGATTGTATGCCGTAAATGCACAGAACGCAACTAAAAATGCAGCACATAAAAAGATGAATTTTCTTTGCGGTTTGTTATCATATGCTTTGGTCCGTGGCAGCATAGCGGCTGTCAGCAATACACTGATAATCCATAACGGTACTAGTGCATAAGCCGGTATAAGCCAGTGGTACATATCGCTGCACAACAGGAATGTAAAAGGTGCCGCAATTAAAACGACAAGGTATTGTGGATTTTTACGAACATATGCAGCAACTATAGACAATAAACATATTATACCCCAAAAGTATCTCCTGTACCCATCCCTGAAACAAACCTTTACAGCACCTCTGAACTTATCATAAAAATTGCCCCAACTATGCTCCAGGCCATCTGTATATAAAGGCAGCACATACCATCCATTTATCTTCTTTTGCAGCAGAAAGAAAACACCGATACAAAGTGCCGGTATTATTAAAGACAGTAAATTATAAGCCTTATGCTTTATCGTGCTTTGCCTGCTAAACAGTCCTACAACTGCATCTATACCCAACACCAACCCAAGTACCAGTCCGCTTTCTTTGGTATAAAACAGCATGGTTAATGCTACAGCCGTCAATACATATTTGCGCGTTGTGTAGAAGTAGATACTTATGAACGCGAGAAACGCAATGAATACCTCAAACAATACGAAGGCCGCCTGTACAAAAAACATTTGCTGAAAGAGAATAAGCAGTACCGCGGTTATGGCAACCCTTGCATGGAACAAGCGTGCACCGACTTCATGTATGGCTATGGCAAACAGTACTGAAATAAACAGCGGGAAGCTATGCATGGCAACATTGGATGTGCCGAATACTTTCATCCATAAAGCAGCTAGAAAATGAAACATCAGTGGATGCCCACGGGCTACTTCGCCACTAATGGCACCCGGCAGCAGGCTGGGCCCGTTATAATACATTTGCTTCACAGCTACGGCATACGGCCAGCATTCATCCCAGTAAAACGGGTAGTGCAGGTGAGGTATTTTAAATGCTATAAATACCAAAAGTATCACCCACAGCATCCACCTTCTTTTAATATACATTACCGGTTGCATATAGCCCTAAATATAAAAAGCATCCCGTAAAGAATGCTTTTTATATCATAAATATTAATAGTCTGCTTAATCTCTGCGGCCACCAAATAAGCGCAGCAGCATCAGGAACAGGTTGATGAAATCTAGATACAGGGTGAGCGCCCCCATGATAGACAGCTTTTTTGTGTCAGCAGCAGAAGCACCTTCGTATTCTATACCCTCGCCTATGCGTTTCAACTTTTGCACATCGTAGGCTGTAAGGCCTGTAAATACAGCCACACCAACGATGCTGATGATATAGCCCATACGGTCGCTACCAATGAACATGTTAATAAGCGATGCTATTACAATGCCTATGAGGCCCATCGTAAGTATGCGTCCGAAAGATGTAAGGTCTTTATCGGTAGTATATCCCATCACCGCCATGATACCAAACATCAATGATGCAGCGGCAAAACAGCTGATAACAGAACCTGTAGTATATATCAGTAGGATAAAACTTAAGCTAACACCGGTAACAGCCGCATATGCAATAAAGAAGCCCACCATAGCAGCGGCAGAAAGCCTGTTGAATGCGAATGACATGGTAAGTACAAAACCTAACGGTGCAAACATTACTACCCAACCCAATGGATTGAGGCCACCTGTTGTTTCATTTATCAGCGAAAGCATTAGTGTGGGCGTAGAGGCAAAAAGATATGCGCAAAATGCTGATATCCCCAATGCCGCAAACATCCAGAGAAATACATTGGCCATAAAGGTTTTGGCCATGGTACGCGTTCCCTTAGCACTATCTACTACGGTATAGTCTGTAAAATTGATGGGGGTGTTCCTGTCTTCCATTATTCCGGTTTTAATTATCTACAAATTAACGAAAAAGTGGTGATTATTACTTGTTAAAGCTATAACCCACTCCAAACATCAGGCCGGTGCTAATTCCATTCTGGCCGTAGCTTTTCACAACAAAACTTTGATTCAGTTGCCAGTTGTTATTTATTTGGTAAGTAAGCCCTTGTGTAAAAAATATAGAACTGTTATTAGTTGTATAGGAGGTGGTGGCCCCGTCGTAGTGTTTTATCCTGTATTGATCACGAGCAACGGTTACACCTACGCCAAAATATGGGCGGAGTTTCGATTCTTTATTTAATAAATGATACTGAAGCTGCAACGGTATTTCATAACTTATCATTCGTGCGTCATAGTTCCTTGCCTGAAAGCTATTTTCCAGATAGTAATAGTCGGTATAAGTTTCTTTATTATATACTGTAAGGTTAATACCACCTTCCAATGCCAGGTGCTTGCCCATATAGTATCGGGCAAAAATATTTTGACTGATACCAGCTGTAGGGTTGACAGCATAGGACCGGTTACTATACTTGTCAAACAATAACGAGGCTCCGGTTTGCGAACCTAATACCAACCTGGGCGCAGTAGCCGCCGGGGCCAGATCAGTTTTCTCTTGTGCAGATGCGTGCAGCGTTCCTGCACATAGTAGTGTAGTAAAAATGAGGGTGCGATTCATAAGTATAAATTTTCGGTGAAGCTATAAGCCTGTTTCTTAATACTTTGATAAAGCAGGCCTTAGAAAACGTTAAACATATAAGTGTTAAAAGCTTGTATATTATTTACACGTTTATTTTCTTGCATTAAATCCTTTTACTATGCCCAAGGAAAAATTATGGCCATTGTTGCTACACATTCTAACAGAAGAAACCACTAATGCCTACTTATAAGTAAATTTACCTACCCGGATAAAAACAGAAGCGAGACAGTGAGAAGAACTATAATGGCCATGTGCCTGCTACTAACTACCCTATCGGTATGGGCACAAAATGTAAGGACGATAAAACTGAAACCACAGAAGGGGTTTTACAATCCCGAAAGTTATTTCATAAACAAAGTGGTAGATGACCGGGATGATACCGCAAACATAGGCATTATGCGTGCGGGCTTTGCAAATAAACCTGCAGAAGTGAACCTGCAAGATGGCGCGGCCACCGCCATCAATAATTTTTTAGCTGCCAGCCTGCAGCAAAATGCGGCAAAGGACAAAGTAGAGCTGCACATCATCAAAATGCGCATATCTGAAAAGAATGCCGGTATGCGCCAGCAGGCCGACCTTGACTTTGGTGTAGCCTTTTACGATGGCGAACAGAAGCTGATAGAATATACCGGCAGTGCCTATGTGCAAACGGGGTTGGACGCGAGTGCCTATATAGCGCAGCTCATCAAGCAAAACCTGGAGCGTGCCCTGCGCGAGTTTGACACCTGGTATGCAGCTAATCATGCCAATACAAGTGCAGCTGTGAGCACTGAGGTCATCATCGAAAACAGTTCAGACAATAAAGACCTTATCATATATAACCCCAACAGGCCACTCACTTTATCAGATTTTGAAGGCAAAATCGATGACCTGAGCATTGGTGCCGCAGCTACTTACAGTGGCATTGGCATGCGCTATACACATCAGCGCCAAGGCAAGGGTGTAATATTGAAGGTGTATCTCGTAGCTTATTTCGATAAAACAAAATCGTGGGCAAAGGCGGGGGGCCGTAATGCTAAAACACTTAATCACGAACAAAGGCATTTTGATATAACCGCATCTAAAGCCTGCGAGCTGGCAGAAATCATCAAGCAATATCCTTTCAGTCTTGACAACTATGGCAGAGAGCTCGATGAGCTATTAAGGCAAACAGATAAACAAACATCTGAAATGCAACGCGCTTACGACAGTGAAACGGGACATGGCACCAATGCTGCGCAGCAGGCAGCCTGGAATAACCGACTAAAAACGCTACTTACCGACAAAAACTGCTATTAACCGACTTTAACGAGCGTAGCACGCAAAAGCCATATACATTTGACCCCATAAAATAAAATACAAACACACTATGCGCAGTAACCACGAAATTGACTACCGCATTTTTGGCGAAGAAATGCAATATGTAGAAGTAGAACTGGACCCACAGGAAACCGCTATTGCAGAAGCCGGTAGCTTCATGATGATGGATGATGGTATACAAATGGAAACCGTTTTCGGCGATGGTTCGCAGGGCAATAAAGGCATCATGGGCAAACTCTTGTCGGCAGGCAAGCGCCTGCTGGTAGGCGAAAGCCTTTTCATGACCACCTATACCAATATAGGGCATGGCAAACGCAGGGTATCCTTTGCATCGCCCTACCCCGGTAAAATAATACCGCTGGACCTGCAACTGCTGGGCGGCAAAGTAATATGCCAGAAGGATGCCTTCCTGGCGGCTGCCAAGGGTGTAGCTATCGGCATCGAGTTTCAGAAAAAACTGGGTACCGGCCTTTTTGGCGGCGAGGGCTTTATAATGGAAAAACTGGAGGGCGATGGTATGGCCTTCGTACATGCAGGTGGCCACGTAATGCAGCGCGAACTGCAGCCGGGCGAACTGCTTAAAATAGACACCGGCTGTATCGTAGCCTTTACCCATACGGTAGACTATGATATACAGTTTGTAGGTGGTATCAAAAACACCTTGTTTGGCGGCGAGGGCGTGTTCTTTGCTACACTGCGTGGCCCCGGCACCGTATGGATACAAACACTGCCTATCAGCAGGCTGGCAGGCCGCATACTATCTTACGGAACTTATAAACGCAAGGAAGAAGGCAGCATACTGGGCGGCATAGGCAATATGCTGGATGGCGACGGATGGTAGCCTCTCAACTATAACTTTTACAGAGCCGTCATGCAGGTGCATGACGGCTTTATATTTTCTATCCCAGCACCGCTGCTGCTTGCAAAGACGTGTGTTTCTTCCTGATAGACTCTCCGATAGGTGTAGGATTGCCATCATCATCTATACGCACAAAGGTGATGGATGTGGTGCACACGACTATCTCCTCACTACTATACAGGTTGTATTTACGCACCTCTATATTCAGTGTTATAGACGTATTGCCCAGGTGCGCCACATCACCATACAGGCGTATGTGGTTACCCGTCTTTATAGGCTTTTTGAACAGCAGTTCACCTACACGCAGGGTTATCATATTGGGCGTATGGCAATATTCGGTAGCGAAAGCCGCTGCTGCCTCGTCTATCCATGCCATCAGTATACCGCCAAACATATTGCCGTGTATACCTATGTCTTTGCCCATGCAAATCTTCTTGTTTATCAGTTTCATTTTTGAACTGTTTTAGCTATCGGTATAAAAAAAGCCCTCCGGTATACCGAAGGGCTGTATTATTCATAATGTGTTATTGCACTGTTTATAATAATGACGTACCCCTCGGTTCTCCCAGGTGTTTCCAGCAATACTTATGGTTGCACATCATTTTCATGCTGCAATATTACATACATTCTTATGAATCGAACAAAAAAATAATTATAGCGGCTTTACAGGCTTCTTTACACCTACCCTGTTGATGAGCCTCCGTAAAGGGTTTTCGATGAAATGATAACTTATAGCAGCTGCCAATAAAAGACCTATAACATACTCGAGGAAAAACCAATCCATATTGGTAAGCTTAATAACATGGAAATTTAACTTAGCCATATAATAGTACATGGGCATTTGCAGCATATACACACCATAGCTTATTTCGCCCAGGTATACCAGCGGCTTCCACCGCAGGAAAACGGGCTCCTGCACGGCTACTACTATAATGAACAACAGGTATAGCGGTGCCAGTAATCCGTTATGCAAACTATACGGCAGTTCTATCACCAGTATTACCATCAGCACGATAAGCGTTATAGAGGGTATTTGCCGTATCCATTTTGCATGCTTCCAGCGGTCGTAAAAATAATAGCCGGCAATGCCCGCCATAAACTCATTAAGGTGGTTGAGAGGGAAGTAATAGATAAGCTCGTGACGGTTAACATCAAATGGTTTGCCTATCTCTTTAGACATGAAATATAGATGAGCTGCCTGCGACACTGCAAATACTATAGCACTCAGCCATACAAACCCTTTCGGGTTCTTTTGATACAGCAGTATCAGCAACGGGAACAGAAGGTAAAAGAACATCTCTACCGATAGCGACCAGCCGGGGCTATTGATGCTCAATGCATAACCCGGTATATATGCCTGTAGGAAAAGACCATTCAGGAGCAGCTCTTTGAAGTAGTTCTGTTTGAACGCAACATTGCCGGCGTAGTGCTGCCATATAGTAGGTATCTGCGACAGGATGATAGCCAAGATGTAAACAGGGGCTATGCGGGCTATGCGCCGCTTCATATAATCGCCAAACTGCACGTGCTTACTGTTATATACCAGGCACATGATAAAGCCCGATAGCACGAAGAAGTAGCTAACGCCCATATTACCTTTAGCAAAGAATTGCTGCATATGCACAAAAGGGAAACGCTCCAGGCCGAAGTGAAATATCACTATCAGCAATGCAGCAAACCCACGTGTGGATGTGAGCGCACTTATCTGTTTATCTGCCATGCTTTTGCAATCGGGGCAAAATAACGGCGAAAAACTTAATAAAATAAGCCACCTGATATGCAGGCGGCTTATATATGTTATATTGCGTACGTTTCTAATCCAATTGTAGCTTTTCCTTCAGGAATTTCAGGCTCAGGTCTTCTGCCTGTGCCGATGCCAGCCTGTCGTGGTTGGGGTTGCTAGGGTTGGCAAAGGCATGCACCGCATCGTATGCATGCATATCAAATTTATGACCGCTGGCCTCT
The DNA here is from genome assembly GCA_036406055.1 of Flavipsychrobacter sp. Classification (GTDB taxonomy): domain Bacteria; phylum Bacteroidota; class Bacteroidia; order Chitinophagales; family Chitinophagaceae; genus Polluticoccus. Next base: position 31,729 of record DASWWE010000115.1, read on the forward strand.
ACCTTCTTGCCGAACGCATCTACCACCTCGCGGCTAATGAACTTATCTTTTGATGCCCAGATGTACAGTACATCTGTTTGCAGGGTCTTTATTTTCTTCTCATCCTTTTCAGGAAAGCCATAATACATAACACAGCCTGTGGCCTGGTTTCCTGCCAGCAGCGTAGTAGTAAAAGCCCAACTGCCACCCATACACCAACCCATAGTAGCTATCTGCTTATTCATGCCTATCAGGCTGATGAGGCCTTTTATAATCGTTTCGCCACGTTTCTTATCCAGTGCGCCCGATAATTTACTGGCGGCATCGGCGGTAGCAGCCACCTTTCCGTCATACAGGTCTACGGCATATACATCCACGTTACCCAGTTGTTTTTGCCAGCGTTCCGCTTCTTTTTTGATGTAATCATTCAGCCCCCACCATTCGTGGCATATTACCAGTACCTTACTTGTTGGCTCATCGGATGGCACGTAAAATGCTTTGCCCTTCATACCGGCATCTTGCGTTTCAAACTCTACCATGCGACCAACTACCGGCGCATATGACATGGGCAACGGATCGGCATGCGATGCCTTAAAATCGGCATTCAGCGCCAGTAATTCAAAATTGCCACTGGTGCAGCAGGTTTGCGCAAATGCCGGAATAGCCAGCAGGCAAAGGGATAAAAGAGTGACTATCTTTTTCATATCCTGTATGTTATGGTTCTATACTTATCTATATAAAAACCATTCCATATCATTTATAGCCTCAGTAAGGCATCATCATATATCATACGCGTTACTCTGGCTATCCAGGCTTCACAGTCGCCGGGTGGTATGTTGGTATCTGACACAAACATAGCGATAGCTATATGCCGGCCATTTGGCAGAGTAATAATACCAATATCATTTACGGCATGGGTAGCCCCGCCTTCATTAAAGCTGGTACCCGTTTTATGTGCTACCACAATGCTATCGGGCAGCATACCTTTTATACGTTTGGCACTATTGAAACTTTGTTCCATTTGGTTCCGGAGAAAGGTGGTATGTTCCGCATTCAACAACTTGCCGGTATAGAACTGTTGCAGCAGCCTAACCATTTCTACCGGTGCAGCCCAGTTTTTGTATTGCAAGGCGCCATCCTGATGCATTTCATCTTCCGTACTTAACACCTTTATCCTATTTATACCTATGCTATCGAGGTATGCCTGTACCGTAGTGGGGCCACGCATCAGTTTGAACACCACATCGCAGGCTATATTATCACTGTAGGATACGGTGTAGGTGAGCAATTGGGCTACGGTAAGATTGATGTTACCTTTTGGAAAAGAATCGCGCATGGGGCTCCAGGTTTCCTCTATCATTTCTGCCTTGCTGATGAATACCTTTTGTTCCAGCGACAGCTTTCCTTTTTCTACCTGGCTGAGCGCCGCCAGTGCCTGCGGAAACTTATAGGTGCTTTGCATAGGCATTTGCGCCATGCCATTGTATGAAAAGGTATCCCCTGTTTCTATATTCATCATCGCTATGCCCACCTTTGCCGGAAAGCTGCGCGCCATACTATCCACCTGCGCCCGCAAGGAATCGTAACTGCGCGTTTTGTTTCCGATTGTTTCCGATTTTGGGGTATTGCTTTGGCAGCTACTTATTATTGAGGCAGCTATAACCAGTGAAAACAGGGTTTTGAGGGCGTATTTCATTCCGCAGAATTGTTTCTTTTTGTTTCCTGACTATTGATGATATAAAAAACTGTTTCTCCTGGTAAAAAGAAGAAAATGTCATATCAAATTTACAACAAATAATTTTATTTAACTCATTTGAAGTGTCGGAATCGCTTCCTCGTAGCAGCCATTTTTCCCGATGTACACTACCCTTTTCTTGCCTGTCAATATAGCTTCATAGATGTGTACACCCGCTTTAGCTATTTCATCCATAAAGCCGGGATAATCGGTTTTACCCTGCTGATTATTTTTCACTGCCCTTACCGTATCATCGTAACTGAAAGTATGGGCAATATCCCTATCCTTATCACCGGGATGCAATACATAATCTCCGCCCGATAAGCGGTACAGCACATTGCCTGTGGCTGTATCTACTGTATAAGACAAGATACCGAGCTCAACGAGTTTTGCCACCAGATCTGGATAATTAGTGGCCGTTTTTTGCGCCTCCATTATTTTATTGTGCATGCCCATGTGTGTAGATTTTTGTTATAGTAAAGTACTGATAATATTTTATTCCTGCACATGCGTTTTATCTATATGCAATAAAGCTGCCAACAGTGGAACTGTCACATCTGCTATTTGAAAACCGACGAACAGATAGTGTAATCGGTGGCATCCTCCTATAGTGTCTTAAGATTGGAAGATATAAAATTGATTAAGTATCTTGGATATACTTTATATCATATGAAAAAAATAATATTTATAGCATGGCTTCTTTTTTTTGCTTTCATCTCCTGCAATGAAAAAGACGCAAATGATGAAGTGAAAATTCAAGAACGAGCAAAGCCCGCGAAAGACGGAAGAAAAAGCCTATTCCTTTTAACTACTTCTGAAAAACCAATAACAGCAATTCTTAGATTTTCTTATCCAGATACTTTAGATGGCAGCTTTTACTACATAACACATAAATATGAAAATATTATTTTAGGTGATGAAATTTTTTTAGGCTATAAAGGGATAGATTTTATAACATGTAATAAATATAAGGCCTACTACACTAAAAATGAAGGCAATAGCTCAATTATCCAAACAGCACTAACACTTTGCCTTGGGGCTATCCTGACAGGCATTGCATCTTTTCTAAGTATTAGAGGGGGGGCAAGAAACAAAAGGAAATACATAGGCGAAAATGAATTGAAACTACTTTTAAAAGAACTTCAAGACATTCAGCGACACATTAGAGAGAATTTAAAAGTAATATCCAGAATATCAATATCTGAAAGAATCCCCTCAACCTTTCATTTAAAAAAAATGAAGCCATATGAATATACCTTATTATTCAATGCTGAAACTTTCAAACTATTGCCTAGCGATAGCAAAATAACAGAAGGGCTCATAAGGGTAAGATTAGCGATAAGAAATATCCATACGGAAATTGATGGATTCGTCCACTATATTGAATCTGGAGATGGTGATAAAGAAATAATTGATAAATATATGGATTTAATAAAAGCTAAATGTGTTTATGCTTACCGTAAAGTCGCTACAGAAATTAAATTATTAGATCCTGACTATTCATACAGGTTGAATAACGATATCACGAAACTATCTAAAGAAAAACAAAAGGAAGAAGAAGATATTGATACTATACTGCGAAACGATGACATATTAAATCTACTAACCAATATCATATACGAACAGCCGATAAAAAAGAAGCCTAT
>DASWWE010000116.1:0-11524 GCA_036406055.1 Flavipsychrobacter sp.
CTCTATCTCGGTTTTGCTGATGGGCTGGTAGGGTTGCCCCGTAATTACAGCGATAATGAGGGCAAACTACGTATCACGGCAACAATAGCTAATAAACCACATGTAGTCAGCTCGAAGAACTGATTTTTCGCTATTCACAGCGAAAGCCGAAATATCCACAGCCCCATTTATAGCTCGGTTAAACGACTATCTTTGTTTCCAAACTATTATAAGAGATGCGTTTTATCGTAACCTCCACGGCATTGCTTAAAAACCTGCAACAAATAAGCGGGGTTATCAGTGCCAATACTGTGCTTTCTGTACTGGAAGATTTTTTATTCGAACTGAAAGGAAATACGCTTACCCTTACCGCTACCGACCTTGAGACGATGATGCGTGTGCAGATGGATGTGAACGATGCGCAAGGGGAGGGCCGTATTTGTATTCCTTCTAAAATACTGACTGATTATCTGAAAAACCTGCCGGAGCAGCCCATTACGTTTAACGTAAATGAGCAAGACCTTTCTATCGAAATGTCGAGCGATGTAGGTAAATATAAAATAGGCGGCGAAAAAGCCGATGATTTCCCTAAAGAACCGGCTCCCGGCGATACTACCAGCTTTACGATGCCATCTATCGCGCTGATAGAAAGCATTAATAAAACCCTGTTTGCAGTAAGCGGCGATACATTGCGCCCTGCTATGACGGGTGTGTTCTTCGAGCTGGGTAAGAATGGGGTTACATTCGTTTCAACCGATGCGCACAGGCTGGTACAGTTTAGCCGCACCGATATTTCATCGCCTGCTCAGGAAGGTTTTGTAGTGCCTAAAAAACCACTGCAACAGCTGCGCGCTACCTTGCCTGCCGATGAAACACAACTGGAAATATCTTACAACAGCAGCCACCTGTTTGTTACCAGCAGCAAGCTGAGCATGAGCTGCCGCCTGATAGATGCCCGCTTCCCCGATTATAAAGCAGTAATACCCAACGATAATCCATACAGGCTCACTATCAACCGTAACGATTTCATCAGTGCGCTGCGTCGTGTAAGCATATTTGCCAATAAAACGACCAACCAGGTGGTGCTGGACATCAACGGTAATTCACTGCAACTGAGCGCACAGGATATCGACTTCTCTTACGAGGGTAAGGAAAACCTGAGCTGCCAGTATACAGGCGAGGATATGAAAATAGCCTTCAACGCCAAGCTGATGGTAGAAATGGTGAACAACCTGGATGGCACAGAGATACAGGTAGAACTGAGCACCCCAACACGTGCCGGCATCTTCCGCCCGATGGAAAAAAATGACAATGAAGAAGTGCTGATGCTGCTGATGCCGCTGATGGTGGGTGTGTAAAGCTCAGATATTTAATAACTAATCTTATACAAAAGCCATTCAACTCTGAATGGCTTTTGTAATTTATCCATACAGTTGTTGCTGCGATATAGCACAAAATTTTTTTTGGATTCATAAATCCAAAGTCACAGTATTGTCGTATTTGAATGTTATAAAGCCATAATTATGGGAAAAACATTCAAAAAGATATTGATAATAAGCCTCTCTGTAACGGCAGTATTAGCCATTGTGCTGGGCATACACATCTATATGGTTACTAAGCCTCGTATAGATGAAAAGACTTTATCCATGGCACGTATGGATATGGCAAGCGACATCAATCAGCAAGATGCGGAAAAAATAGCCTCCTGGCTTTATAGGCAGGCAGGGGTAGCACATGTATTATGTAATGCTGAAAGCAATACAGTCGTTTTTAATTTCTATCCGGCAAAGGCAAGTGCCAATGATATCACGGCTGCCTTCAATCAATCATTCCCCTATAAAGCCAGCAGGTACATGCCTGATCCCAAAGCTATGCAAAGCGGTTGCCCTGTTTCTGTAAATACATTCAGCGGCAAAGTATCCGGCCTATTCAAAAGCATTATTTAACCATTTAATATACATCCGATGAAAAAACTTGCATTATCCCTTTTGACAATTGCTATCGCAGGTGTTGCTTTTACATCTTGTAAAAAAGATGACAACGATAATAAAATGCCCGACCCTAAACCGGTAGCACAAATGACATTATATGACTCATTAGGTGGCACGCAGATGGTAAATGATCCGTCAAATCCCGGGCAAATGATAGAGAAAGGCCGCCTGGGCATTCGTTCTGTAGTTGATAGTACCATTTTTGTAATTGCTGCAGACCCCAAGCTGAATGGGTTTTTTCCTGTATTGCTTTCAGAAGTTACTGCAGGCAACCTCAGTGGTTTTCAGGCATTAAGTAAGAACCTTACCGATTTCTTTTGTGTGGCTACAGGGGCAAAGAACTTTACATACACAGGTCTAAACATGGTTGATGCGCACGACCCTGCTAAAAACCCACGTATGAATGGCAAAGCTTCAAGTGAAGATTTCGATCAGTTTGTTGCCGACCTTGTCATTGGCGCCAAGAAAGTTGGTTTGTCAGATCAGCTTATAGGCCAGGTAGGTGCGGTAGTGGCTACTACCAAACCGCAAGTAGTGCAGAAATGATAATTATGACATAAAAAAGCGCGATTAGATTTCTAATCGCGCTTTTTAGTTTATTATGAGAAGCCCCTTTAGGAGTTCTTATTTCAAAAAGATATACGTCTCCACATCCTTCTTCGTTATCTTCTTGTCCGATAGAATGATGAGGCGCTCTACTACATTACGCAGTTCGCGTATATTACCCGTCCAGTTATATTCCTGCAGTGCTTTCAGGGCATCGGCATCTATTTCTTTTTCAGGCTGCTTATATTCTTCGCTGATGTCGGCCATAAAGTGCTGTACCAGCATGGGGATATCGTCTTTCCGGTTGTTGAGCGATGGCACATGTATCAGTATTACACTCAGGCGGTGATACAGGTCCAGGCGAAACTTCTTGTCCTCTACCTCTTCCATCAGGTCTTTATTGGTAGCGGCTATCACACGCACATCTACCTTTATTTCCTTATCGCCACCTACACGCGTTATTTTGCCTTCCTGCAGGGCACGCAGCACTTTGGCTTGTGCATCGTGGCTCATATCGCCTATCTCATCCAGGAAGAGTGTACCACCGTTGGCCTGTTCAAACTTGCCTATGCGCTGCTTGATGGCCGATGTGAAGGAACCTTTCTCATGCCCAAACAATTCGCTCTCAATCAATTCCGATGGTATGGCCGCGCAGTTCACTTCTATCAGCGGGCCGTTAGCGCGCGGGCTCAGCTCGTGTATACGGCGCGCTACCAGTTCCTTACCCACCCCGTTTTCGCCCGTCACCAGCACGCGGGCATCGGTCGGCGCTACTTTTTCTATCGTTTCCCGCACTTTCTTTATCCCTTCCGATTCGCCTACCATTTCTGCACCCTTCGATATACGCTTGCGCAGCTGCTTGGTTTCCGTCACCAGGCTTTTCTTATCCATCGCATTGCGGATGGTTATCAGCAGGCGGTTCAGGTCGGGTGGTTTGCTGATGAAATCGAAAGCACCTTTCTTCACAGCCTCTACCGCCGTTTCAATATTGCCATGTCCTGATATAACGATGAATGGAATATCCGGCTTCAATTCTTTCGACTGTTCCAGTACTTCCATGCCATCCATCTTCGGCATTTTTATATCGCAGAGTATGCAGTCGTAGTTGTTCTCTTTTATCTTCTTCACCCCTTCCACACCATCTGCAGCCTCATCTATCACAAAACCTTCGAAGCTTAATATCTCCGATAGTGTTTTGCGGATGGCTTTTTCATCGTCTATTATCAGTATGGTTTGAGACATAGTTTTATTTCTTTACTTCCTGTCCGTTTTTATATGTAATTGCTTTCAGGAATTTTCCCTGTTCGTCAAACAACTTCCACTCGCCGTTTTTCTCATTGTTTTCGTATTTGCCTTCGGCTTTGCTGTTGCCGTTTTCATGATACTCTCGCCAGGTGCCGGTTTTGCTACCTTTTTTATAGCGTCCCATTTCGCTCACCTTGCCGTTTGCATAATAAGCTATAGCATCACCGTTTATTTCTCCATCGTCATAATCGTATTCTACAGATTTCTGCCCGTCTTCATAATACCAGGTAGAGCGGCCATCACGCATATCATTTTTGTAATAGCCTTCTTCCTGTATAGTAGCTGATTTATACCACTTGGTGTACTTACCATGCTTCTTGCCGTCAGAATAAAATGTTTCTTCAAATATAGGCCCGCGTATATAATAGGTGCGGCGCGGCCCTTCCAGCTTGTCATCTTTGTATTGCTCAACAAAATCTACAGAACCTTCCTGTATAATGCTCATGGCCAGCCCGTCTTTTTTACCATGCAGGTAGGTGGTAATGCGCCTGGGATACCCGGTATTCCAATAGCTGCTCCATACGCCTTCGCGCACTTTATTGTGAAAGTGGCCTTCTTCTACAATGCTTTTATCATGGGCGGCGCGCACTTGCATAAATTCCCATCCATCCTTGTCTTTTCTCGTTAATGTATCTAATGTCTGGCCTGTGGCATTTAATGCCAGGGTATTAAGTGCTAATAAGGGGAGTAGCAGGTAACGTTTGTTCATGCTCATAATTTGAAACCAAGTTAAATAATTAATTGTTTTTGCTTTCCTGTTTAAGACAGTATTAACGATGCTGATAGTTGTATAAGCATGCTATTTTGTCATATTGTCAGGAATGGGTGTAAATTTGTAATACAATTGATGTACGTACATCAAAATAAATAAAGGAAATAAGATATGGCAAACATAATATATCATCCCGCAGATCAACGCGGCCATGCCGACCACGGATGGCTCAATGCAAAACACTCTTTCAGCTTTGCTGGTTTTTACGACCCTTCAAAGATACACTTCGGTGCACTGCGCGTGCTGAATGACGATATCGTCTCAGAAGGGATGGGCTTCGGCAAACACCCGCACGATAACATGGAAATAATAACTGTGGTATTGGAAGGCGCGCTGGAACACAAAGATAGCATGGGCCACACACAGGCTATATTACCTAACGAAGTGCAGGTAATGAGCGCGGGTACAGGCGTATTCCATAGCGAATACAACCACAACTGCGACCAGAAAGTAAACCTGCTGCAATTGTGGATATTCCCCAACAAGAAGAATGTGCAGCCCCGCTACGATCAAAAACTGTTTGCGCCTGAAGAACGCATAAACCGGTTGCAACCACTGGTATCGCCCATAGATAATGAGGATGCCGGGCTGAAAATACACCAGGATGCCTGGATATACCGTACTACGCTGCAAGCCGGCAAAACATTGGAACACAAACTGCACAATAGCCAGAATGGTGTATATGCCTTTGTGATAAACGGTAGCGTAGATGCCAACGGCCAGCAGCTGAACAAGCGCGATGCTGCCGGTATCAGCGATACGGATACATTGAAACTCGCTGCCTCGGCAGATAGCGATATACTATTGGTAGAAGTGCCCATGCTCGGTTAAAGAGCAGGGCACTTGCCCTTTGCGGCTTATGATCTAATATGCTAACTTAGTGAAGCGACTATGGATGAAATAACAAAACACTATACGAATGGTGAGGTAACCGTGGTGTGGAAGCCCAATACCTGCATACACTCTAAAATATGCTGGACAGGGCTGCTAACTGTTTTCGACCCGCGTAAACGCCCCTGGATAAACATGGAGGGCAGCGATACGCAGCACATCATAGCACAGGTAGAGAAATGTCCTTCGGGTGCGCTCAGTTATTTCATGAATGAGGAGAAGATAAATGATGCAAACCCGGTAGTAGATGTAGATACCATAGTAGAGGTAACGGCCAATGGCCCGCTGCTGGTATATGGCAATGTCACTATCCGAAATAAGAACGGCGAAGAAGTAAAGAAAAATAAAGTAACGGCCCTGTGCCGCTGCGGTGCATCATCCAATAAGCCTTATTGCGATGGCACCCATGTTAAAATAGGGTTTAAAGATGAATAGGTACACGTGGACGGCTTTGAGCAAATAGCAAGGTTAAAAGAGAAATTCAATCAACCACTCCCTGGCCTGGATGCACAGAACAGGATGGCATCGCGCGTGCGCCCGCTTCCCGATAAGATACCTGCCGATGCACGCGATAGTGCTGTGCTGGCATTATTATACCCGCACGATGAGTCGCTGGCAATATTGCTGATAAAACGCATAGATGATGGCAAGGCACACAGCGGGCAAATAAGTTTTCCCGGTGGCAGGAAAGACCCGGAAGACATAGACCTGGCTGCTACCGCCCTGCGCGAAACAAATGAAGAGGTAGGCATCCATCCAACACAGATAGAAGTGCTGGGCGGACTTACTTCGTTGTACATACCCGTCAGCAATTCGCAGGTACATCCATATGTGGGTTTTAGCATGCAAAAGCAGCAGTACACATTAAGCCCGGGAGAAGTGCAATACACTCTCGATGTACCCATCCGTGAGTTATTCGATAACAATAAGAAAATAGTAACCCATATCACCCCCGCGGCATTCCCCACCATCACGCTTAAAGCACCTGCCTACAAGTTGGATGACGACCACCTGGTATGGGGTGCCACAGCTATGATATTATCTGAACTGGAAGTGATGTTTGAAAGCATTGCCTAACCCGCAGCCTCTTCTTTACTCGGCACGGTACGAAACACTACATCCCACAATACAGAGCTGACACCAAAACCTTTTTCAGGGGTTTTGTAGTGATGCAGGTGATGATTGCGCCACAGTGCTTTCATAAATTTTGGTGGCGAATAGGCATGTATGGCATAATGCATACTACCATAGGCCATATACCCAAACAGAAAGCCGGGGAAAAACGCATAGGCGTTTGCACCCATTACCCAATAAAGTAAATAGAATACTATAGTAGCCACTACAATGCTGGGAAGGGGCGGCATAAAAAGCCTTTCCTTATCGCGCGGATATTCGTGGTGCACACCGTGCATGGTGTATATAATGCGCCTGGCACGATCGCTTTCGGCAATCATGTGGAAAATGTATCGGTGCATCATGTATTCAAAGAAGCTCCAGAAAAAAGCGCCGCCTATAAATAAAAGCGCTTCTCGGCCAGCCGGTACACTCCTGTAAGCACTGCCATAATAAAGCATAAAGAAAATGACAGGGAAGTACATGCTGTATATGACGATAGGATGTGTTTTGGTGAGTGCTTCGAGGTTTGGATTCTTAAACAACTGTGCCTGCCCCTTGTTTCTTATCTTTTCAAAGTGCATAGTAACGTGCTTATATAGTTTCCATCACAAAATTAATGCCGTTAGCATTTCAATTTATCATATTCATTTATGGTAATGTTATCTAAAAACTATAGCCCGCGAATATTCGCGGGCTATAGTGATATGCAATGCAGTATGCTTTATTTATTCAATTCCCTTTCGTCATCTTCCGGTTCTTCTTCCATCAGGAAGTCGGCCGATTTGTTTTTGCGGACTGCCCTGTCCATCCACAGCAGCAGTGCCGGTTGCAGTGTCAGGTTGAAGAACATAGCCAGCAACAGTGTCAGCGATGTCAGGTAACCCAGCGATTTCGTACCATCAAACTGCGACAGTGCAAATACACCAAAGCCTGCAACCAATATCAGTGATGTATAGATGATGCTCAGACCCGTATCGTGTATCGTGCGTTTCACCGTCATAGCGATATCATCATCATTACGTACCAGCTCCTGCTTAAAGTTGACCAGGAAGCGGATAGTTACGTCTATGGTGATACCCAGCGCCACGCTGAACACCAGCACCGTAGATGGCTTGATGGGAATGCCCGCCCAGCCCATAATACCTGCCGTTATCAGCAGCGGCACTATGTTGATGACCACCGATATCAGCAATATCCTCCACGAGCGGAACAGGAATATCATACAGCCGAATATCATGATGAACGCCAGTATCAGGCTATCGCGCAGGCTGTTGATGATAAACTTGCTACCTTCCAGGAATACTACGCTGGTACCGGTAAAGGTCACTTCATATTTCGTAGTGTCAAACAACTCCAGCGTTTTAGGTTTGATGCTGTCCAGCAATATCGGCAGCCTTACAGAGCCCACATCCGCCATGTTCACACTCAGGCGGGTTTTGCTGCGGGTACTGTCCATAAAAGCAGTTATCAGCTTGTTGAACATGCTGTTCTTATCGCCCTTGCCACCACGCAGGTAAGGCTGTATAAAGGCACCGTCAAACATATTAGGCACACCGTAGTTGGTGCTATCGCCATCGTAATAGGCTTGCCTTGCAAACTTCACACCCTCAACTATCGACAGGGAATGTCCTATCTCCGGGAACTGTGACAAATAGTTGTTCAGCTCATCCATTTTTTGCAGCACGGGCAGGCTCACAGCGCCGTTCTTTTTCTTGGTATCTATCACTATCTCCAGCGGCATCACCCCTTTAAAGTTGCGCTCGAAGAACAGCAGGTCCTGGTATACTTTATCTTCCTTTGGCAGGTCATCTACTATATGCCCTACCGTATTCAGGCGCATCATGCCCATTACCGATACCGCGCAGGCTACAATAGTAATAGCATAAATCCATACTCTGTGGCCAAATACCCAGTTGGTAATTGTATCCAGCAGGCGGTTCATCCAGCCGCTTTCCAGGTAGCTGGTGTGGCGGCCTTTAGGTGCCGGCAAAAAGCTGAACAATGCAGGGATGAAGATGAGCGATATCACGAATATCACCATGATATTGATACCCGCTACCAAACCAAATTCTTTCAATATGGCACTCTTGGTAAAGAAGAACACGCCAAAACCGATAGCCGCCGTCAGGTTGGTAAACAGGGTTACGATACCCATCCTGTCTACCATACGTAGCAGGGCTTTGGCTTTATTGCCATGTATATTATACTCCGAATGGTATTTATTGAGCAGGTACACGCAGTTGGGTATGCCTATCACTACTATCAGTGGTGGTATCAGCGCTACCAGTAGTGTTATTTTATAACCCAGTAGTACTACTGTAGCCAGAGACCATACCACACCCACTGCTACCACCAGCATAGATGCTACCACTGCTATGAATGAACGGAAGAACAACGCCAGGATAACTGCCGTAAGTATAAAAGACAACGCCAGGAAGAATTTCATTTCGCTCTGCACCTGTCCTGCCATCATGGTGCGTATCAGCGGCAGGCCCGAGTAGTGCATTTCTACCCGGTGCTTTTTGCCAAAGGCATCACTGATAGCCAGTATCTCATTCACCACACCGGCACGGTTCTTAGAGTTCAGCACTTCTTTGTTGATGCGCAGGGCCATCAGGTATGCCTTGCTTTCGGGGTTGTAAAGGAAGCCTTTATAAAAAGGGAGGTTATAAAAAGCATTTTTGATGCTATCGGTATTATTCAGTGTTTCAGGGGTTACCAGTTTCACTACTTGTAGCTGCCCGGTAGCCGTATCTTTTACCAGGTTGATGGCTGTAGGAATACTCAGTACATTCTCTACAGCTTTTACTTTTTCCAGCTTGTGCACCAGCTCGGTATAATCCCTAAAAAAGGCAGCATCGAAAAAATAATCGGTTTGCACGCCTATCACCATCATATTACCATCTTCGCCAAATTGCTTGCGGAACGCCTGGTAGTCTTTATACTTCGGGTTGTCGGTAGGAATGGCATTGGTAAACTCGTAACTCAGCTCCACCTTCGATGCGTAATAACCCATCACTGCTGTGCTCAGCAACAGTACGACCAACAATGCTACCCGGAACTTAATAATAAATGCTGCTATGCGATGCCACATTGGCTAATAGATTTGATATAAATGTGGGCGCAAAAGTAGCGAAATATGAGGACTTGCCTTGTTAAGCTATGCTTATATGACAGTAGGCTATTTCTTTAGCGGGTAGTATGTAATACCATTGGGATAGCCTGCAATAGGTATTGTTCCTGTATTTTCAGCCTGTACCTCTTCGCCATTGAAGTAAACATGCGCTATTACCACCTTATCCCTGTCGCAAGGTTCGCCTGATGATGGTTTTACATATCCGTCAAATCGTATAGTGTCTATATCCCCATCTTTATGATGCAGGTATATTGTGCGGCAATTGCTATTGGTAGTAGATGGCTCATACATCCAGTTAAAATAAAATAACATTTTACCTGCTGAGTCTTTATTATAAGAGAACGCGCTGGCATTCAACCTGTAATCGTTGCAGCTTTCTTTAGCCACCGGTATATTGGCGGCTGTAAAGTCCTGGTATTTTTCCAGCACATCTGCCCCTGTGTTTTTATCTACCAGCCTGAAGTTGGGCGATTGTGGCGGCGCCGGCAGGCATTGGGTATCAATTATCTCTTCTTTATCGCAAGCCATAAACAGTACTGCAACTGCGGCTATCGGGAGTATAGATTTTAAAGGGCGCATGTGTTTTAGGTTCTATATCAGTCTGGTAGCAAATAATATGCCTAATCTACGATGATGAATTTATCAGCATCATTCAGAAAGGGCAACTTTTTACGGGTATCCAGCAGGTGCTCTTTATCCAATGTTACGGTATGTGCGGCCTCTTCGTGGCTATGCTGCCATAATACCTCGCCCAGCGGGCCGAAAGCACTGCTATCGCCACTGTATTCCAGGTCTTTGGCATCAGTGCCTACACGATTTACGCCTACTACATAGCTCATGTTTTCTATTGCCCTTGCCTGCAGCAATGTTTTCCATGCCAGGCTGCGGCGTTCCGGCCAGTTGGCTACATATATCAGCACATCATAGTCATCATTGGCATTGCGTGCCCATACGGGAAAGCGCAGGTCATAGCACACCATCAGGCATATGCGAAAGCCTTTCACACTGCATATCAGTCGTTTATCTCCACTTGTAAAATGCTGGTCTTCATCGCCATAGGCAAAAAGGTGGCGTTTGTCATATGTGCCAATATTGCCATCGGGCTGCACCCACAGCATGCGGTTATAATATTTACCTCCTTCTTCTATAATGGCGCTGCCTGTCAGTATGCAGCGATGCTGTTTACTCACATCCTTCATCCACTGCACAGTGGGCCCTTCCATAGTTTCGGCCATGGTAGCTGTATTCATGGTAAAGCCCGTGGCAAACATCTCCGGCAATACCACCACTTCTTTCTTGTCCGCAATGCCGGCTATCATCTGTTCATACTTCTGCAGGTTGGCCTGTTTGTCTTCCCATTGTATATCCGCCTGTACCAGTGTAATGTTGAGCGATGTATGTGCCATCTTTATCCTAAAGGGAATTTAGATTTTTTGAATATTTTTGATGCTAATGTAACTCTAATACAAAGGTCATGAGAAAATTAATATTCCTGTCATTCATTTTTGCGCCTGCCTTCAGCTTCGCCGGCGACAAAAATTCCCTTTCCGGCAACTGGAAAGAGGTATCGCGCAAAAAGGTAAACAACGACGAGATACCATTTACCGATAGCATCCGTTTCGAGTTTCTGACGGGTAATGAATACATCTGGCAAAAAGCGGGTGGGTTTATTTATAAAGGCACCTATAAAATAGAAGGCAATGCGCTGGATATAGGTATGCGCGCATTTACAATAGTAGAGCGCAAGCCCAATAAACTGGTATTGAAAGATGAAGCCGGCATTTATGA
>DASWWE010000117.1:0-11348 GCA_036406055.1 Flavipsychrobacter sp.
AAGCGGATAAACGTCTTCAACCTTAGGTATGCCACCGGCATGTGGGGCTGCCGGGGTTTTAAATCTTTTTTTCAGTATAACATTGCCCGATGTATACTGTATCTCAAATTCTCTATCGTAGCCCAAATTATATAACGGTGAAAATTGCAAAGTGCTGCCCTTAACAATATACCTGCCTGTGACGGGCACATCGGCAGGTATATTGTTCATAAGCATTTTTAAGGTAAGTATACTCCCTGCATTGGCCTGCACATCAATTCTTATCGCATCCAACTGTTGTGAGGTAAGCGTTACAGTAATGACAGGGTTTAAGAAGGAGCCTTTAATCGTTATCTTTTCACCCGCCCATACATATAACTGGCCCAACAACAAAAACAACAGGCAAAATATACTTCTCATCTAAATATTATTCTATGGTTATTTTACCTGTCTTTGTAAAGCCATCTGTTGCTTGTATGCTAATAGTGTACTGTCCTGCAGGAATACCCTGAACATTAACGGAACTATTGCCTGCAGATATGCCTTTACTCATTACCACACTACCTGTCATAGATATGATTTTAACCGTTGCATTATCGATGCCTTGTGGCAATTCAACATTTACTATATGTTTGGCAGGATTGGGGTATACTTTTAATGGCTCTGTAGTTATATCAACCACACTTGCAGGGGGCGGTGTAGCCGTAGATACTTGTAGCAAAGAGAGTGTATTTGTACCTGAAAAACCACCTTCAATTACTAACAAGCGATAATGATCCCAATATGCCATAGCAGCATATTCTGTATTACTCATAAGTTTCAGGTCTTCTGCGGGAACAGTTACATTTCCGGCATTGTCGCGTAGTTCTACTGCGTTATTGTCATATTTATTGGCTGTAACCTGGCTGCCATCCAGATACTTTTTACCTATACGATATACCTGTCTGCTATGCAATGCGAATAACCAGTCTTTATTGTCATGTTGCATGTACACTGCCTTGGAACAATAGCCGCTATTTACGTTAAAATCTTCGCTTACCTTGAGCAAACCCGAACCGGCGAGTTTCGATGTTTCAAAAGAGAAACCCGGGGCACAAGTAGTAACCCCCATTACGCGGTCTTTCCCGGCTATTTTGCCTACAGCTATTGTTTCGAGGGGCGCAGTAGTTAGATATGTTGCCCCCTGGTTGGATTTAAAGAATGTAGTAGAACGTTTGGTAAAAGCTGCATTGTGTGTAAATGGCGGAGCTATCCAGCCCAGTTCGCCATTCAGATTGTAGGAACCGGACGAAACATACAATGTGTTATTAGCATAAGCTATATCATTAGTATAAATGCGCCCGCCCCATGAAAGCTTGCTATAGGTAACATTCGACATATCCATCATTGTAACTTTAGACCCTGCTTTTTCTACTTTAAACAGAAAACGACTTGAAGCGGTACTATTCATGGCCAATATGTATATCGCTTTGTTTACCGGATTTACAGCCATATCTATTACATATGTAGCTTGCCCAGCTGCTGCATCTAGCTTTGTCACAAAATTGGGAATTGATGTAATGGCATTTTCTGCTGTAGTAGATGTGTTATTAGGGCCAGCATCTATTGCATACACACCTGACGTGTCGCCAATAACCAAAACAGCATCTGATGCGTTTGTAACGATGCAAAGTTTATTCATAGCCTTTGCCGGCACCGCTCCTTTTATTGGATTTTTCAGAAGCGAGTTTTGCGCAACAGCTGCAAGGCTGGCGCACATCGAAGCAAATAGTAGTATTCTTTTCATTATAACAATTGGTTTCGGATGTAGACAACATATATTATTGAACGGTTTGAAGGCGGTGTTTACAATTGACAAACGGACTTGATAAAATGACGAACGTACATTAATACAAAAGGCCCGGGCAACCATATGCCCGGGCCTTTATGAAGATCAATACATCAAGTTACTTACAACATCGCTTCGTAAACAGCAGTTTTACAATTCGTTTTAACCAACTCATTGATGAATACTTTCAGCTTTGAAACCAGCTTTTTCCACTACATTTTTTACATCTTCCGCATCAAGCGATTCGGTTTCAACAGTCAGAATTTTATCTGCATTATTTGTATCTACATTCCATTCTTTGATGCCAGTCTCTTTACTCAAATGAGGAGTGACAGCAGCGACACAGCCACCGCAATTAATATTCGTTTTGAATTTCAACGTTTTCATTTCTACTCGTATTTAGAATTTAAAATTGAAGCTTATTTGTTTAATGATTGTTATATAATTAAGAGAAAAGCTTACAAGATTTGAACCCTACATCTTACCCCATTTCAGGCGCAAACTATTCGTTACCACGCTTACGCTACTTAATGCCATGGCTGCCCCTGCCAGCATGGGACTGAGCAGGAAGCCGTTGACAGGATAAAGTACCCCTGCAGCAATCGGGATGCCTATAATATTATAAATAAATGCCCAGAACAGGTTTTGCCTGATAACCCGCACTGTATTTCTTGAAAGTGAAATTGCTTTAGGTATGCTCAACAGATCAGATGATATCAAAGTCATTTTAGCAACATCCATGGCAATATCAGTACCCTTGCCCATTGCTATGCTGATATCGGCTTGTGCCAATGCCTGGCTATCGTTAATGCCATCGCCAACCATCGCTACAACATGGCCCTGAGCTTGAAGCTGTTTGATAAAAGCAGCTTTATCTTCCGGTAATGTTTCTGCACGGAAATGCTCAATGCCTACTTTCTCTGCCACCACCTTTGCGGTTTGCGGGTTATCGCCCGTGAGCATATAGGCCGTTATTCCAAGAGCTTTTAAGCGCTGAATAGCCTCAACGGAGTTCTCTTTCACCTTATCCATAATGGCAATCGCTGCCAATGTTTCTTTTGCATCAGCAAACCAGATTACTGTGGCAGCCTGGTTGAGCCAATCCTGCGCCATTGCATCTAAGTCGTTACTAATTTGTATACCTTGTTCAACAATAGCTTTACGACTGCCAACATGAAACTGCTTACCGTTATACAGACCTGAAATGCCCTTGCCGGTAACACTTTCAAATTGCTCTATCTCAATTTTAGCAACCTTTTGTTCAGCAAAATATTGCGTAACGGCCTCAGCTAAAGGATGCTCAGACTGCGACTCCATGCTATAAAGGATAGCTGTTAAAGCGCTTACATCTACACTATTCTTCCATTTAATGGCGATAACTTCCGGCTTGCCTTGCGTGATTGTTCCCGTCTTGTCCAGAATAATACTATCCAGTTTATATGCCCGTTCCAGGCTTTCTGCATCTTTAATTAAAATACCATGTTCCGCACCTTTACCAACACCTACCATAATGGCGGTTGGTGTTGCAAGTCCCAAAGCGCAAGGACAAGCAATCACTAAAACCGTCACGAGTGCCAGTAAACCTTGTGTTAAACCGTTGTCACCCCCGAAGATTGTCCATACTATCAGAGCAAGAATGGCAATACTAATAACAACCGGCACGAAGATGCCGGCAATTTTATCAACCAGCTTCTGAACCGGGGCTTTACTGCCCTGTGCATCCTGCACAGCTTTAATAATTTGTGCCAGGATAGTATCGCTGCCAACTTTCTCGGCTTTAAATTGCAAACTGCCCTTTTGGTTGATAGTGCCGGAAAAAACTTTGGCACCCATTTCTTTATGCACCGCAACAGGTTCCCCACTCAGCATGCTTTCATCCACGTAAGAACTTCCGGACGTGACGGCACCATCCACCGCAATTTTTTCGCCGGGCTTTACAAGGAGCGTATCGCCAACCTTTACCTGTGCAATTGGAATTTCCATCTGGTGGCCTCCGTGATGCACAACGGTAACAGTTTTAGGTTGTAATCCCATCAGCTTTTTAATGGCAGAGGATGTATTGCTTTTGGCACGTTCTTCCAACATTTTTCCTAAAAGGATAAAAGCGATCACAACTGCAGCAGCTTCAAAATAGACATGCGCATGTAAACCGCGTGCATGCCAAAACCCTGGATAGACTGTATTGAACACAGAAAACAGGTAAGCGATACCTGTGCTCATTGCGACGAGCGTATCCATATTGGCAGAACGGTGTTTGGCCTGTTTCCATGCATTGATAAAGAACTGCCGGCCGAAGATGAGCACTACAGGTGTTGCCAAAGCCCACATGATATAATTTGCGTAAGGAATATTCATAAAGAACATCCCGATAGCTACCAGCGGAACGGAAAAGAGGATAGACAAGATGGTGCGGTTGCGCAGATCTTTTGCATGTTGTGCCTGTAATGCTTCCAGGCTTTCTGCTGCTTCATCGCTCTCATCAATCACCATATCGTAACCTATCGATTGGATAGCTTTTTTGAAATCATCTATATGAGCAATACCCGGCACATATTCTACATTAGCCGTGCTGTTAGCGTAATTAACAGCAGCATTGATAACACCCAGCTGTGCCTTGAGCATGCTTTCTACACTACCGGCGCACGAAGCACAGCTCATACCGGTAACCGGGTATGTCTTTTTTACTGTATCAACGCCATAGCCAAGATTGCGAATAGCTGCAACAGCCGCCGGGATGGCTTCTTGTGCATCCTGTACCTCAATAATAGCCCTGCGATTATTTAATTCAACTTTATGACTTTTAATTCCCTTTACCTTGCCAAGGCCTTTATCGACAATTAAAGCACAATGTTCGCTCTCAACATCAACCAATGGAAGAATAATCTCAGTATTCATAACGCTTTATTTAATACAAAGGTCCTATAAAAGGAAAAGAGAGTCGTTACACTATTCTGAAAAAGCGTTACAGAATTTAGCTGATTATTCATATCCGGACATGCTATAATAGCAACAGGCCTGTAAGTAATACAGGCCTGTTGTCAATAAATGCTTTGGTTAAGATAACGCTACTTACTGTTTAATAAATTTATTGGTGCCCATTAAATAATCGCCTGAAAACTTAACAAGATATAATCCAGATTCCAGCTCTGATACGTTTATTTTCATTGCATCACTAGTTACCGGCACAACCAAAATAGCTTTACCGGCTATATCCAATATTTCAATATGGCTTTCTTTTTTGCTATCGAACATGCCCTTCAGGTTTATGTTAATGTAATCTGTAGTTGGATTGGGATGTATGTCTATTTTACGAGCATACTCTTTTGTTGTACCTGAAATATCTGTAGGCCAGGAAGTACGTATAGGGTACGTACCCCAATCAGAAACAGCGTACATACTGTTACATTTGGCACGGATATGAACAAAATATTCTGTACCGG
This sequence comes from Flavipsychrobacter sp., assembly GCA_036406055.1. Lineage (GTDB taxonomy): Bacteria > Bacteroidota > Bacteroidia > Chitinophagales > Chitinophagaceae > Polluticoccus. The sequence continues at coordinate 5,248 of DASWWE010000117.1, forward strand.
GCTCTAACCCTGCAAACAGCATACTATTTTTATAGATAGTAGTTCCAACTCCTGTTGGAACAGGCGATTTGGTAATCGCATATTCATATGAAAACGCTGTTTTTACCGTGTCCCAATAACCAACAGCAGATGAAGCTTTTATATCGGCAAACTGCACTACCGGTATATGACAAGTGATGAGCGTTGTGAAACTTATCGTTTCCCAATCTGAAGTATCTTTAGCACCACATATATTACGAACGTGTACATAATATTTTGTATCTTCTGTAAGACCGGAGAGTGGAACAAATGGCGTAATGGTGGTAACAAACATAGCTCCTGCAGAACTAACAGGTGCAGCAGGATTATTGTCTACTACGATCTGGTATCCTAAAGGATTAAAAATTTCATCCCATGTAAGGTGTGCGCTATTGGCTGTTATGCTATCAACTTCAAGGCCGGTAGGTAATGTTACACATCTGATACCTATCCTGGCATTTTCTACACCACTATATGTACCAATACTATCTAAGGTAGATATGTGTGTCAGAATATTCCTCATCGTATCTGTTATTCCATTACCGAAATTGTAGCCTTGCCAGATACCACCGTCACTTGATTTAGCAATTTTAGCATTGCCCTCTGTGCTGATATCTCCCAACCAAGGATTTTTATAATAAATAAATGGCGTGTGCTCATAATCATATCCTGAGCCTGATACAGGATCGATTGCGGTATAGAAATACATGCGCTCTGTACCTGCAGGTAATGCAGTTACTGCTACGCCACTATATTGTTTTACATTAACCTGAGAAGGTACGTTTGTGCCCCACGCAATTACAGCTACGGTATCCTGGCCAAAAGTAAATACCTGATTAGTATTAGGCGCGGGCATCGCGGGCTGGGCTATTGCATTGGGCGGCAACGATGTGGGAACGAATTCGTATGCACCTAAATCGGGCACGCCATTTTCCCTGGTTCTTGGACGCGCATTCCCTAATATATCTAAAGTATCGCCCTGTAAATGCATACCTCTTCCATGCACCGACCAACTGTTTGCATTTGCCGGATCGGGGCGGTAATCATTGGCACTAATATCCATATATCCGGGGTCATACGTAAGACTGTTACTATCCTGCTCTACCGCTATTCTCCATGTTTGCAAAGAGGTAGTTGAAAGTGATTGCGAGGTTGCGGCAAACTTTGTGCTGCCGATAAAGGTGTAATAATTGTTATAATCGGCAATAATATTTGAGTTGTCTTTTATTTGCACAGCATTTCCTGTACCTACCGTCCTGGAAAAAACATTATTCATAAAAATGCTGTTGCCGCTGTATGTACTGGATCTTGAATTGGGTATGTATATTAGATAGTTAGTACTTCCTGTGCTATTACTGTGAAACGTGTTATTAAACATATACAGATCGCGATAAATACCACTACCTGCACTATACAGGTAACTACTTCCACTCGTTTTCGTTGTAATGAGGTTACTTATATATTTATCATTGGCTGCCTGGTAGGCATATAAGGCATATATAGTGCCTGATGTACTTTTTAGATCAAAGCGGTTTCCAACAATACCGCCACCGGTTGCGCTCCCGTTATAATTATAATTCTTAAGCCCATAAATTGTTCCCGTGGTAGTTGTAATATTTGTCTCGTTGCCGATAAACAACCCACCATAATTATAATAACCTACATGGTTATCTACTGTACCCGACGTGTTGGAAATATTGATGATATTATTCTTAGTGACTCCATATAAATAGGCGGCTAAATAATTATCAATGCTAGTGCTTTTACCCTTCAGTGATATTTGATTATTTAAAACACTATCGCTTGCGTTTCCATTATAGTTAATATAGTTATACAAATATCCACCACTTGAGTGCTCCACATTTAATGTATTATTCTTCGCTTGCGAATAGTAGCAATAGTAATTCAATAATTGTGAGTAGGTGGAACCTGACGTACTTTTTATAGACACGATATTATTACGATTGTGTAAATAATAGGCATACGCCAGTCTGGCATAGGTGGTGGAAGTATTATTGAATTCTAAATCATTGTTCTCGAATACAACAGTTGCTGCGGGGTTCTGAGACGTATAATTAATATAGTACAGTTGCAGACCGTAAAGCGTAGAGCCGGCAGTAACCCGAAATGTATTATTGCTGAAAGAAAAATCGTTATCGCTATAATACATATATGCGCTTCTGTATTGATCGGTAGATGAACGTTGTAAATTGTTATTGTTGAAACTGAGGCCGGAATTGTAATAGGCATAGATACCGTAGTACCCTTTAGTATTGGTTATAAGGTTTCCATGGAAAGTAGTAGCTGTTGCGCACGTAGTTGTACCTGATCCGCGCCAATAGATAGAAGTTCCACCCTCCTGTATGTTATTGTTTATTATTACATTATGCTGGCCTGTGAAACCATAAGCATACAATACGCTGTGGTCTGTACTGCTGGATGTTGTAGTATATCCCTTCAATACGCAGTTTCTAATTGTATCATAGGAGGCTGTTCCTTCAAAATGCACAACGGTACCATAGCTGCTGTGATTATTAATAAGTGTCAGGTGGGCAAGTGTAATATAGTTGGCATCGTCGAAATGTATCACATAGTTATCCGAGGATGTTCCATCTACATCTATCGTCACTTTTGTAGCATCGTTTGATGCAGATTTTATAACAATACGATTCGTAGCACTTGTACCAGAGATATTACCAAATGAAGCACGCCACACATTAGTAGTATAAGTACCATCACTGATGTTTATTACCACAGGGCCACTTACACCATATGTATTAAGATCGGCAGCAATGGCACCTAAAGAGGTGTACTGCGCCCCTGCCCCACCTACAGTATAAACACCACTAAGCGGCTGTGCAAGAGCATGATAACCATTTATCAGGCCGATACACAACAAAAAAATATGTAAAATAGATATGTTCTTATAGTTCATAAATAGCTGGTTTACTGCAGTAAGGTTATGTTGCTACTGCCTTTGAGTAAGTGTTTGACATAATAAGGTTATGCCTGTCAAAGTCAAAATTATAATATACCTTATGCACCTTACATTAAAGCGACCTTAAAATGACTATTAAAATGTGGTAAACCCAACTACATCATTACTTAAGTACATAATAACACATGCAAAAAATTACTTTTGGCATGATTCTCAAACAACACATCTGCATTATGGGGTGTTATATCACGCTGATTTATAGACTATACCATCAACATGAAAAAAGCATTAAAATTGAATATAGAAAGCACCTTATAAGTTTGTTGATTTTTTAATTATTATTTAATCATCAGGCACAAAAAACCTGACTTGACATACATAATGTAAAAAGCCCCGACATATGTGTGGGGGCTTTTTATTTGGCAATATTTATAAAGGACTACTTCACCAGTTTACCTTTCTTCAATTCTTCTCCAAACTGGCGCTGGAAAAGCACCGCATCGTTCTTCAGCATTTTGAACAGTTCTGCACCATTCATGCCTCTGCGGATGGAGTTGTTGTTGTAAGACGTGTAGTAAATATTGCCACTGGGTGAGCCCACAGCATATACTACAGCTTGCAGGTTGGGTACTTCAAATATCTTTATCTCACTTTGCATACCGGCAGAATCTGCTTTCCTTACCATATCCAGTTCTTCAGCTATTTGCTTATCGCCCAGTGCAGCTACGGTATATTGCTGGTTTCTGTTATTCAGTGCAACCATCGTTACCACATCTGTTCCATTTATCAGCGGCACCATGGTAACAGGCTCCGGCTGTGTCATATTTTCAGGTGTAATGTTCGAATCAGCACGTACCAGCGCATCCCAATCGATGCCGTATTTCATAACAGGTGCCCCGGGTGTAGCATTTTTCAGTGCATCACGGCTTACCCCGAAGTTCACTTTATCAATAGCAGCCAGCATATCTTCTTTGGCAGCCGTAGCTGCTTCTTCCGGTGACTTATATTCTTTCGGGGCTTGTTGCTGTGATGTGTTATCATCCTGCCCATTTGCTTTTTTATCCATATCGCAGCTTGCTGCAAGCATTATAGCTAATGCGGGTATAATATATTTTGCGTATTTCATGACTTTTAATGTTTGTTAGGTGAGCTATTACGGTTTCTTAATGTTATACCATGTTGTCCAGTGTGTAGCAGTACCTGCGGGATCTGCATACTGATCGTAGGTAATAATTCTTTCCTGGCCGGTGCATGGTGCCCATGGGTCGTTGAGCACTACATAGTTGGTACCGTTCAGTGTAAGATAACCTTTTATTACCACTACGTGGCCCACAACACCTGGCGTACCGTAGGCATAGCCCATTGGCTTTTTAGAGCAGAATATTTGCTTGCGCAGGTCTTCCCATGACAGTGCTGAAGTTGCTTCATCGCTGGTAAGGCCGCATGCTGCCAGCATTACCCAACCTGGCTTGTTACAGTCGTCTATCTTAGGGCAACTTGCATTGGTGCTCTTCGGTGAGCAGCAGTTGGTCATGTTAAAACGCTGGTTGGCCAGTGAACATTGCGTAACGGACACACTGAAATGCTGTGCCAGCATTTGCGTAGTGGCCGCCCAACACCAGTTGTTAGTTTCCTGCGGCCTTAATGTATTGGCTACATTACCTGTTATTTCAGGCTTGCAGCAACTGGTTATCAAAAAGGCTAAAGCTAACACAGGCCACGCCTTCCATATTGAAGTGATTTTCATAATTCCTGATTTTTAATGGTGAATGTTTTTAATTACAGTTAGTTTTTTCTCTCTTATACTTTTAATCTGTTAATGAAATATTTGCTCCGGATGCAAGACAAAAGTACTTCTGCCCTATATCTTGGACATAAGGAAACGTACTGTAATTGAGAAAGAGAAGTACTGAAAAATGATGCGTAGAAATACGTAAACCGCAGCGTTAAGTATTGATACACATAAACTTAGAAACCCATCGTTACAACAAGATGGATTATATATACTTTAATAGCAGGCAGATATAACATATACTTATCAATGGATTAATAAAAGTACAACTATTCCAAATTAGATGTACGTACCTTTAATTTATTAAAACAGAAAAGTATGAATATGCTGAATAACAAAGTAGCCATTGTAACAGGTGCCGGATCAGGCATTGGCAAAGCAATTGCGAAACTGTATGCATCAGAAGGTGCAAAAGTAGTGGTATCTGATATTGATGAGAAAGGGGGTAACGAAACGGTAGTTGCCATAAAGCAGTCTGGAGGGGACGCTGTATTCATAAAAGCAGACACTTCAAAGCCGGAAGACAACCAAAAGCTGGTAGATGAAGCGATCAAGCAATATGGCGCATTGCATATTGCAGTAAATAATGCGGGCATAGGTGGTCCATTAAAACCCGTAGCTGAATACCCTATTGACGGATGGGATAAAGTAATTGCTATTAACCTATCGGGTGTATTTTATGGTATGCACTACCAGATACCGGCCATGGTGGCAGCAGGTGGCGGTGCCATAGTAAACATTGCATCGATATTAGGTAAGGTAGGTACTCCTCATGCATCCGGTTATGTAGCAGCTAAGCATGGTGTGATAGGCCTTACAGAAACGGCTGCTATAGAATATGCACAACAAAAGATACGCATCAATGCTATAGGGCCGGGTTATATAAAAACACCGCTGGTTGAAAAAAGCTTGAGTGAAGAAGCGATGAAAGCACTAGTAGGCCTGCACCCAATAGGAAGGTTAGGAGAATCAGAAGAAGTAGCAGAACTGGCTCTGTGGCTGGCATCAGATAAGGCGTCATTTGTTACAGGGTCTTATTACAATGTGGACGGCGGTTATTTAGCGCAATAAGCTTTATTATGAGGTTAAGGTTTCACGGTTGCAACAAGCTTTTGTGTTCTTAAACAATTAAGATGGCATCAGAGATAAAGAGCAGCACTGTTGTGCTGCTCTTTATCTTTTTTAAATATTACACAGCCATAGATACACTGTTATATTTGTTACGGTATTCCAACGGCGATAGGCCTGTTACTTTTTTAAAGGTAGTACGGAATGCTTTGATATCGGAATAACCCACATCATACATCACTTCGTTCACATTCTTGCGTGTTGCCTCCAACTGTTTTTTAGCTG
>DASWWE010000118.1:0-3135 GCA_036406055.1 Flavipsychrobacter sp.
TGATAAAAGCTACCAACGAGGTGATAGCTGAAATCAAGAAAAACGGCCCGGATCCTAAGGATCTGGAGAAAGTGAAAGCGACATGGCATGAGCAACATCGCGAAGAAGTGAAAGACAATAACTACTGGTCTATTGTACTTCCTGAATCACTTTTCTGGAACAGGTATAATGAATATGTGCTGCAACATGATAAAATGATCGATCAACTGACGGTTAACGATATCAAAGAAGTAGCTAACGACCTGATGGATGGTAAGAATGAATTTTGGGCTATTCTGTACCCTGAGTCATAATTGCCAAAATAACCTAAATGATAAAGCCCCGGAAAACCGGGGCTTTTCTTTTTGTATACTAACCCAAAAATTATCTGAATAACAGGTATTATGCTTCGGCAGGTTGCAGTGCCTCGCGTATCCGGGCTTCAATTTCTGCAGTTACTTCAGGGTTGTCAAACAGGAACTGTTTCACAGCATCGCGGCCCTGGCCTATTTTACCTTCCTTGTAGCTAAACCAGCTACCGCTTTTTTGCAGTATGCCAAGTTCTACACCCATATCTATTATCTCACCTACTTTGCTGATACCTTCACCAAAAATGATGTCAAACTCTACCTGGCGGAATGGGGGGGCTACTTTGTTTTTTACCACCTTCACACGTGTGCGGTTACCGCTGGCTACGTCACCATCTTTTATCTGGCTTACACGGCGAATGTCTAAACGTACGGAAGCATAGAACTTCAGTGCGTTACCGCCGGTAGTTGTTTCAGGGTTGCCGAACATAACACCTATCTTCTCGCGCAGCTGGTTGATGAAGATACAGCAGCAGCCTGTGCGGTTGATAGTAGCTGTCAGCTTACGCAGTGCCTGGCTCATCAGCCTTGCCTGCAACCCCATTTTACTATCGCCCATTTCGCCTTCCAGTTCGCCCTTAGGCACCAGTGCCGCTACAGAGTCTATTACAACTACATCTATAGCGCCCGATGATATCAGCCTGTCGGCTATTTCAAGTGCCTGCTCACCATAGTCCGGTTGAGATATGATAAGATTATCTACATCTACACCCAGCTTACGTGCATAAGAAGCATCAAAAGCATGCTCTGCATCTATAATAGCACAGATACCACCTTTCTTTTGTGCCTCTGCTATAGTATGTATTGCTATGGTTGTTTTACCTGAAGATTCAGGGCCATATATTTCAATGATACGTCCACGAGGGAAGCCACCTACGCCAAGAGCTACATCCAGCCCAAGGCTACCGGTGCTTATCACATCTATTTTATCTTGTTGCTTATCGCCCAGCATCATCACCGAGCCCTTACCGTAATCCTTCTCTATCTTATCGAGTGCCAGTTTTAAAACCTTTAGTTTGTCGTCTGCTGCCATTGTATGCTGTTTTTTTGCTAAACTAATTTTTTTTCAAATATAGACACGATTTTTTGATTTTTGTACAAATGTTTAAAAAAGTTATCCACATTTGTTTAGTGTGCAAAATGCTCGATTTTAAGCAATTTCCAGCTTGCTATATATGTTTTTTAATTGCCTGATATGCCTTGTGGCATGACAATACATAAACCAAATCCATTCGTAGCCTGTAAATTCACCCATGCCCGGCAATTCAAAATCTGTACAAATGAGGGAAAGGTCTGAATCTTTAACACCGTTTATAAGTTCTTCGCGCGACTGCTTTAACGATTGGTAAATGACATCTTTATCGTGCGGTGCTGCAGATGGGTTATTAAAATCAGGATTTTCCATCTTGATATTATAATTCAGAAACACTGCTTCGATAGCAGGTACTTTTTCATCTATTTGACGGTTACCTGGTTTAGTAGTACCATTAAGCAGGTTTAGCATACCTTTTTCTGATAATGAAATATGTTCGCAGCATTGCCCGCCTGTCCAGCTACCTTCAAATGGCACAGTGTTGAATTCGTCTGGTGTGAATTTATGTATGGCATTCAGCAGTTCTTGTGTCTGGCGTTCTAATGTTGATATGATCTCTGTATTCATGTTATGCATTTCTAGCTTTAAGTCTTTTATGAAAATAGATATAAGAGCCAATACCCAATCCGAATGGCACCACCATAAACAGCATGGAAATATTGGGCATCACATTAGCTACGGAATAGGTAGCACCTATCAGGTCGAAGAACAGGCCCGCGTAAGCCCACTCCTTAATGCGCGGATAGCCGGGGATGAGGATAGCAATAACACCTAAGGTCTTAGCTACACCAATAAAAGGAATGAAGTAATCCGGGTAGCCCAGCTGGCGCATAAAAGTGAGCGCATCCGCTGTTACCATAATATCGGGTATGGCTGACATGAGCATGAATGCACCAAAGAGCGCAGTAAAGATCCAATAGATGATGTTCGTCTTTTTCATAAGTAATATTTGATGATTAGAAGTTCCGGTTTTAATCCAGCACACTGCAATGGTAGCCTTTGCTGCAAACGATCTTTATTACCTGTAACGCGGCCAGGTTACTGCCCTCTATCCGCAGCACTTTATCACAGTCTTCCAGGTCCACACTTATCCTGCTGCCTGGAAAATACTGATGCAGCAGTGTGGTTACCATATCGGCATCTATAGATGCCGATATATTGGTTTTAAATACTTCAACTGTTGGTACACTCATTTTTCGTAAAGCGCAAAGCATAGCTGTATGATTGATAGTGATAATAAATGGTCAGTTGTTTCCGTAATACAATATCCAGTCTATGCCATATTTATCTGTTAGTGCGCCAATAGTACCCATATAGAAATCGTGTAGGGGTCGCGTTGCTACACCACCACTTGAAAGCTTTGAGTACATCGCTGTTATTTCTTCTTTACTGGTGCAGGTGAGCGATATATTTACATGGCTTTTTGCCTTTTCATTTTGTGGCTCCCCCATGTCAGATGCCATTAGCAGGATCGTATCATTTTTCAATAGCGTGCCGTGCAATATATTCTGTTGCAAATGTGCCGGCCATTCTTTTGCCATGGGAGATTCGCCTATCGTTTGCAGGTTAAGCTGCGCATCCAGGCAATCTTTATAGAAGCTCATGGCTTCAGCACAGTTTCCCTGGAATACCAGGTACGGATGGATCATGATCTGTTTCATATATATCATTATTTCTTTTCAAAATGAACTGTTG
>DASWWE010000119.1:0-13702 GCA_036406055.1 Flavipsychrobacter sp.
TCTACATATTTGGATACAAGATATGCCGATGACAAAATAGTGCTCAATGGTGTGCGGAACTCATGAGAAGCCATAGATACAAATCTTGACTTCAATTCATTCAATTCCTTTTCTTTTTCAAGTGCTTCTTCCAGCGATAGTGTTCTTTCCTTAACCTTTTCCTCAAGCGCAGCATTTAATTTTACCAACGCATCCTGAGATTCTTTTCGTATAGTAATATCGCTGACGAAGGCAATAGTGAATCGCCCTTCGGGGGTAGTATATGTGCTGAGGCTTACTTCTACAGGAAACTCTGTACCATCCTTCTTCGCAGCATATAGATCCAGTCCTGTGCCCATAGGCCTGCTATGGGGGTTGTGGTTGTGATATCTATCGCGATGGGTTTCATGCTTTGCTTTAAAACGCTGCGGAATGAGCTTTTCGATTTTCTGGCCTATTATTTCTTCGTCCCGGTAGCCAAATTGTTGAAGTGCAAACTGGTTGGCCAGCACAATGGTACCCACACTATCTACGATGATGATGCCGATAGCCGCATTGTTGAAAAGTGCTTCAAACTCGTATCTGTTAGACTCTGATTGCATATAATATGGTCATAAAATTAGTTTTCCTCTTACGGAAAACAAAATGGTATACACCGGAAATAATATTAGAAAGCAATTGCGATATTAAAGGAAATGCTGCAAGTCCAGTTCCAGGTAAGCTGTAGTTCCTTTGCCCGGTATGCGCTGAAAATCGAAATGGCCTTTTAAAGCCTGCACACGCTTACGAATTTGTTGGAGCCCTATGCCGCCCGGCTGTTCTGTTCCGGCCGACTGACCATTGTCTTCTACCGTTATGTTTAATAGGGTATCGGCACAGCTAAGCTGAACCAGCAGATGGGTAGCATCCTTTGCATGCTTCATCGCATTTTGTATCAATTCCTGCACCATCCGGTACAGTGAGAGCTCTATATCTGTATGGATACGCGGCACGGTGCCGTATTCCTGGAAATCAACTTCCAGCCTGGAGTTGCGGCCTGTTTTTTCACATAACGATGCAATGGCAGTAGATAGGCCATCTTCAAGTAATAGGTCGGGTAACAGGTTATGGGCTGTCTTTCGTATGTCCTGCGTAGCGTCGTCCAATTGCTGAAATATCGTGTTAAGCCCTTTTTTCTGTTGTGCTTTATTTTGTAGCATACTATCTACATTCAGCTTTATGGCCCATAGCTGGCTGGCAATATTATCATGCAATTCCCTGGCTATACGTTGCCGTTCTTGTTCCTCACCGCGCACCTGTGCTTTTAGCTGGCTTATTTCCCGGTCTTTCTGTAGTTGGTGTATATATGATTTCTGTATCGTTTGCTTGTGCTTGTTGTTACGTACCACCACTACGCTGAAAGAAAGTAATAAAAGGCAGCCCAGTGTAGTGCCACCAATCCAGAAGTTTTTCTTTTGCAATTCACTTTTTTGTTTGCTGATACGCAACTGTTGTGCTACCATAGCCTTGTCTTTATCAGCCATGCGTGCGTTCAATAGCACATTCATCGAGCTTATTTTTTCATGATTGTATTGTGTGTCTTTCAAAGGGATAAGCTGCTGTAAATAATCGCTGGCTTTTTTATCATCACCCAGGATATGGTATAATTCAGACAAGGGGTGATATAAAGATTGTTCAAGTTGGCTGCCTTTGGCCAATTGTTCCGTCTGAAGGAGGATGGCTTTGGCTTTGCTGTATTGTTGGGCATTTACATACACGCCGCCCAGCGCCGTTTGCATTTGGATTAATGCTTTTAAGCCTACATTCTTTTCTTTTGCCAGGGCTACAGCTTGTTTCAAGTAATATATAGCACTATCGTGGTTGTTCCTTTTATCGCTAATGGCACCCAAATTGCCCAGTACAATAGTTTTATGAAATGGTGATGCTTTTTTAACGGCCCTCTCCCACGATCTGCGGTTGTAATACTCGGCCTCATCCAGTTCGCCTCTTTTAAAATGTATAGCTCCCAGGTTGATGTTAAGCATAGATAGCATTACACTATCGTTGTTTCTTATGGCTATCTCTTCTGCTATTTTATAGTTTTGAAGTGCATAAGTCAGTTCGCCTATTGCCGACCATATGACCCCCAGTTTTGTATAAATATCTGAAGAGTCCTGGTGGCTGTTTTCTTTATTTAGAAGCGACTGCGAGCGGTATATATAGCTTAGTGATGTTTCATACTTGTGCATGTAGTAGTAAGCATGCGATATTTGTTCGTACCAGGTAGTTACTTGCTTCATGTGCTCTTTATCATAATAAGGAGCATATTTTGCCATCAGCGCCAATACCTTTTCAGGCTCATTGTTATTAATGTATAGCTGACTTAATTTGTAAATAGCGCTAAAAAATCCGTTGGAGAAGCCGATGGCCTTACTCTTGTCAATAGCCGACTGTAGTATGCGGATACTTAAATTTCTATCGGCAATCTTTATGGAATCAGACTGCGCTAATAGGAAATTTACATAAGAGGTATCGTTTTTGCGTTCCTTGCTCTTATGCTCGGGCAGGTGCAGGCGTGTTTCTTGTCCTACGCACATATGCGTGCCGAACAGCAGTAAAAACACCAGGCTGGCAACCCGCAGGTACACACATGTATCAGCTGTCTTTTTCAAATCCGTTCTTTATCCTATACCCATTTGCCGCGCTATACGTAGCAGCCCTGCTGTGTTTTTGGCATTCAGCTTTTGCAGTAAATTATACCGGTGTGTTTCTACCGTTCGCAAACTTATAAACAAGCGGTCGGCTATTTCCTGGTTGCTTAGTTCTTCCATTATCAGGTTTAGCACTTCCAGCTCGCGTTGTGTTATCTTAGGGTTCAGCTTGTCCAGCTTACGCTTTGCTATCAGCATTTCGTGCAGCAATTGCTCTTTTATAGATGCTTCAATATATATGCCGCCGTTGTATACTTCTTTTATGGCTTCTATCAATACAGGTTTTACGGTATTGCTTTTCAACAGGTACCCTTTGCATCCCTTTTGCATCATCTCCTTTATATAGGGGGTAGATTCAATGCCGCTTAATATAATGATACGTATATCCGGATATTGTTGCAGTAAGATAGGGGCCAGTTCACTACCATTTCTGTCGGGCAATTGCAGGTCGAGCAATAAAACATCAGCAGGCTTTGTCTGCAATCCTTTTAATAAGTCTGCTCCATTATTATAAGTACCGGCGATAGAAATTTCTTTAACATCGCCAAATGCGTTCAGCAACCCGTCAATTACAATAGGGTGGTCGTCTGTGATAGCTACTCTGATCATTTTCGTAACATGTTTATTTCAATGTCTGCTTGTTTATAACAGGTGTTCCAGGTCAAATTCTAAATATGCCGTAGTGCCTTTGCCGGGTATGCTCTGCAAGTCGAAATGTCCCTTCATGGCTGCCACTCTTTTACGTATCTGTTGCAGGCCCACACCTTCATTGTGTTGCGAAGCATCAAAGTATTTGCCATTATCTTCTACTGTGACGTTTAGCATGGTGCCTGCACAGCTAAGCTGCACCAGCATGCTGCTGGCTTCTTTGGCATGTTTCATCACATTCTGTATCAGTTCCTGCACCATGCGGTATATAGAAAGTTCTATCTCTCTATCCATCCTGGGTACCACACCGTATTCCTGGAAGTCCACCTCCAGTTTAGCGTGCAGTCCTGTCTTTTCGCATAAGGAAGCCAGTGCCGTTGCCAGGCCTTCTTCCAGCAAAAGGTCGGGCATCAGGTTGTGGGCTGTTTTGCGTATATCTTGCGTAGCATCGTTCAGTTGCTGGAATATAACATCCAGGCTTTTGTCCTCTTCACCTTCATTGATGCTTTCTACATTCAGTTTTATAGCCCACAACTGGCTGGCAATATTATCATGCAGCTCGCGGGCTATGCGCTCACGTTCCTGTTCTTCGCCCCTTACCTGTGCTTTCAGCTGGCTTATTTCCTGTTCCTGCTGTAGCTGGTGTATATACGATTGCTGAATGGTTTGCTTGTGTTTATAATTGCGTACCAATGCTACACTTACGGATAGTAGCAGCAAACTACCCAGTGCGGTACCGCCTATCCAGAAGTTCTTTTTCTGTATCTGGTTTTTCTGGTCAACTATATGGAGCTGCTGTGCCAGCATGGCTTTGTTCTTTTCTGCTATTCTTGAGTTCAGCAATACATTCAGGGTTTTTGCTTTCTCCTGGCTGAAAATGGAATCTTTTATGGCAGAATAGTTTTTTAAGTGTTCAAAGGCTTTGGCATATTGGCCTGATGTGTAGTAATACCTGGCCATTACAGGTTCCATCTTTTCCTCTAATTCCTTATGCGCTATTCTTTTTACTTCTTTATAAGTAATCGTCAGTATTTTTTCTGCGTCTTTAAGGCGGTTAAGGTTCAGGTATATTTCGCCGATAGAGGCTGTAGCATTTAGTACAGGATAGGTATATATATTGTCGTTTATTAAAATAGCCAGCGCCCGGTTATAATACTCCAGTGCTTTTTCATTGTCTTTGTTTAAAAGATATATTCCTGCCAACCCCGCCAGTGCTTTAGCTCTGACTGTATTTTTAGTTTCATAGGTCATGGTTCTTTTGCGATAGTTCTCAAAAAAGCCATCATCAATCACAGGTACATTGTTTTCTACCGCTGCATTCTCTTTGGTGGAAGCAAGGATTTTGTTGTAGTATAACGCTGCACTGTCTGTGTGGTTTAATAACACATAGCAAAGTGCAATATTATCCTGCACTTCGTTTAAGCCCTCGATGTTGCCATTGTGTGCAGCTATCTTTTCGGCTGATTTGAAGGTTTGTATACTTTGGTTATATTCTTCCAAACGACCCCAAACCACACCAATGTTGGTGTACAATCCTACAGAGTCTGTACCATTTACCCGGGCTTCTTTATGGCTCAGTACTGCAAGGCCCTTATTGTAATACTGTAAAGCCTGCTCGTATTTTCCCAATGCGGAGTAAGACAGGCCAAGGTTGTTATATACTATGCTGGCTATGCTGATGTTCCTGGGTTGCTCTGCATAGGGCGCAATGGTTTCTAATATTTTTATCGCTTCTTCATGCTGTCCTCTTACCTGTTTTTCAGAGGCCATAATACTCGATGAATAAAAGAAGCCCCATTTGTAACCTATCTTCTTACTTTGGTCGTAGGCTGTTTGTATGATATCCAGGCATCGTGGGTCTTTGCTCCTTCTCAGGGAATCGTGCAGTACGCACAGCCTTTTTATCGCATCCGAATCTTTCAGTGTACCGGTAAATACCTCTGCCGGCGGCTGGGGTTTACTATTGCCCACCTGCGCATTTATATCGCTTTTATAGCAAAAAAAAGCCAGGAATATTAGTAAGCCCTTTCTCATTTAATGCGAATTTAATCTTTCTTCCCACTGCATATATGCTTGTATAGCCAATATACGTATTTCTACGTAGATAAATCAGTGTTCTACTTAACGTGCATGCTTTGTAACCCTTTACCGGCGCGCATACCGCTGCAATATACATGCATCCCGCCTTCAATGCCTACGTGTTTTACGTAGATGCTTAAGCGTTTTACGTAATTATAAAATAGGGTGGTAATACTTATGTCTGCCGCCATTATCCATTCTAATTTTATTGTTAGTAAGGGCAACGCTATATATGTGCTGCTTTAACAAACAAACTATTAAATAACCGCGTATGAAATTTAGTTGCATAATTGTAGATGAAGACGACGCTATACGCAGCGAGTTTGAACAATATCTTTCTATGTTGCCCAATGTAACATTGACGGGTAGCTTTCATAATATAGAACATGCCAAAGAGTTTTTGCTGAATAATAATACCGATGTATTGTTTACAGACGTGAAAACACAATGGTTTGTTGGGGTGCACCAGGACAACTTTAAAGCACCGCCACCGCTGCTGGTGTTTACTACAGATGAGCCTGCCAATGCACATATAGGTTTTGAACTGGATGCGGTAGACTGCCTGTTGAAGCCACTGGCTTTTGAACGCTTTTTAAAAACAATAGATAAGATAGAACGCCGCCTGGCTGCTGAAAGGCAACGCGAAACATTGGTAGCTGCCAATGCAGACTATTGCTTTGTGAAGACAGACCATAATTTCATCAAGGTGGAGTTTCAGAAGATACTGTATATAGAAGGACTGGAAAACTATGTGCGCATCTGCTGCGAGAATAAAACGGTGCTGGCGCTCAATACGATGAAGAATATGGAAGCAGCACTTTCTCAATACAGCTTCCTGCGTATACACAGGTCTTACCTGGTGAACATGGATAAAGTAGATAGCGTGCTGAACTACAATTTTTATGTAGGCGATAAAGTATTGCCCATTGGTAAAAGCTATAGAAAGATTGTAACCGATACACTAAAGCATACCTATGCTATGCATGCAGCAATAGCGATATAGGGCAGCCATTCGTCAGTAGCGCGTAACCCTTTGTCAATAGAAAAAGAGCATAGCCCAACACAAAAATAAACCCGTCGGTCTCCTGTAGCAAAGAACACAATTATGAATCGTTTGAAATTTACACTACTAATTACTTTAGCACCATTAGCAACTTTTGCACAGGCTGTTACCGAAAAGAAAGGCATTCGCATTTACGAGCATCACAGTTCATCCATCAACGGCGGTAAGCCCTTTGGTGTAGGCGCAAACGGGGCCATGTGTGGTTACGATTTTGTAAAGCATCAGCACCATGGCAGCTTCAACCCCGCCAATATGGGCAAGTGGAGTGCTGCAGAGGTAGAAAATATAGATATGGTAGAGCATGGCGGGCCTTTTGGCAGTAATACGCCCTTTGGCTTCACATCGGCCACCAGCACTATATGGGCGGGCGATATAATGGGCAATGGTAAAACCACCTTTGCTAAAGCACCTGCAAGCTTTAACTACGCTACCGCTACAGATGTGGAAACGATAAAGAATGCACACCCGCTTGTAGGCCCCAATACCGTGAATGGCTTAACGGTAGGTGATGTATATATATCGAGGGTGAGGGGTACGAATATGTATGCGGCCATTAAGATAACGGCGGTTAAGAACCTGCCTTCCAACTACAAGTCGGGCGATACGGCTTCTATGTACTTCGATTTTGATTATAAGTACGGCACAGCCAAGGCTACGGGTATAGATGATGTGGATGCAGCGCAAAGCTTCACCATACACCCCAACCCTGCGCAGGGAGCCTTTTCTATAGCCCACCTGCCGGCTGGTATGAATACCGCTAAGGCGATGGTATATATAACCGATGTAACGGGTAAAACCGTGCATACGCAAAAGGCCGATGGCAAGCAGGTGCAGCACCAACTGCAGGCGGGGCTGTATATGGTAATGGTAACAGATGGCAACATGACCACCAGGCAAAAGCTGGTGATTACAAACTAACAAGATATAGAGTGCCGGTATATGCGGCATATAACATACGCAACGCTTTTCATTAGGTTTGGTGCGTGGCAGCACAGCTAAAAGGGCCCTACTTATAGGGCTCTTTTTTTATTGCCTGCAGGTGGGTACAAATAAAAAACGCCCCGCTGAGAGCAACCGGGCGCCAACCTTATATCACTAAGGTATATCTGTTATTACTAAGCCGTTCAATTGAAGATGCAGGCCACTAATATGCCTATGTAGTAGAGTATGCATATGCCCAGCGTTACGGCGCGGGTGGTGGTTGCTTTGCTTTTGTGCGGTGGCGGCAGGTGGTAAGCCATATATGTTTTCATCCTTTTTTTACGAGGGAAGACAAGGGCACAGCTAATAGTGTTGGCTGTATGGGCATAGGGTTGACGAACGCCTTTTATGGATTGACCAAAGGGGTAGTGGCGGCTGCTATGGCTGTGCGCAACTGCACCCGGTGGTGTTATGGCCCACCACAAGTAGCCTCCCCCTGCACCCCCTCGCCGAGGGGGACATATTATTTCCTCCTTTGGAGGAGGGTAGGAGGAGGTAGATACGCTACACCCACCCGCGTCATTGCGAGGAGGCACGACGTGGAAACATCACGATAACACATTACGTAACACCCGCCACAAGTAGCCTCCCCCTGCACCCCCTCGCCGAGGGGGACATATTATTTCCTCCTTTGGAGGAGGGTAGGAGGAGGTAGATACGCTACACCCACCCGCGTCATTGCGAGGAGGTGGGGCGTGGCAATCTCACGGAATGAGGGAGTGTATTACACGAATTAATAGCGGGTTACGAAATTAAAATTTTAAATACCGGTGTTTTTCTCGGTTGATTTAAATTTTCAGACATTATAATTTGCAATAAAATATAACTATATGTACTCTAAAGCAGATTTGTATTATAATGACTATGTGTGGACAACACGATATAATAAAGACGACCCAAGAGTTACGGGAGAACCTGATAGTACTTTGTTGGCTAGAAGAGAAGGATGGGAAATGCTTTACTTCTTGAACAAGTGTGCTGAAAAATGGGGTTGGAAAAGTAAGGATGTAGCAACTATTCAGAAAGTCGAAAAACTGATTCGTAATTATGTCCCTAGTTCTACAAGATCACAAAAAGGCATAAAAGAATGGCTAGAAGCTAATTGGGTTACTTATAAAGATAAAGTGTAAATTCTCATAATGCATTTATATGTCAATTGATGATTCCAATAAACACTATAGATATCGAGTAATTAAGTTCACTATTGGAAATGTCCCCTGGGAATTAAGGTGTATATTCCTGTGTTGTTTATTGTTCATTGTTGCATATGAATTTTGGCTTGTACAAGTTATTGTTGAAGCAAGCAATAGAACCCTTTACCATTTTCTAAGCTTGATATCTAAACTGTCATATTCTTATATAGCGGCTTTTGTATTTTACTTCGTTGCGGTTCATTTGCCCAAAGAAAGAAGAAAGTCCAAGCTATTCCTATATCTTAATAATAGATTTGCCGGGGTCCATCATGATATTTTATACTTATTTTCTAATCTTGATAGAATTATTGGCGGAGATATAAAAACCCAATATTTAACTACAGAAGAACTCAACGGTATTTTAAATGGCCATGATGCTTCCGCACCACTCATGTCAAGTGGATTCGACAGCTTTCATGCATACTTTAAATGGCAATGGAATAAAACTCGGCAAACTATAGATGAAATTCTTGTTTTTAATGATCTATTAAATCCAACAGTTTTAAACTATTTGAGTTTAATAGAATCGCGTTTTGAAAGATTTAACCCGAATCAAAGGCAAATAGGAAATGATCTTTCCAGCTATGTTTTCTTTTTAGATGATTTAGGATTTTACATAAATCAACTAACAAACGTTAGCAGGAATGCACTGGTAAAACCATATCGGTTCCGGTATCATAATGATATAAAGAAAGAATATAAAAAAGCAGATGCGTGGCGACAAGAGCAAAAAGCAAAAGAAGCTGCGAAGAATGAAAAGAAATAATTTATAGTACTATCCCGCGAGATTGCCACGTCATGCCTCCTCGCAACGATGACAGTAGTATTAACTTAAAGTCAGCTTTTAACTATGGTAAGCAGGATGACCAGCCTTATGGCAACACGATGGATATTATACCTTGTAAGTATTTCTATTTCTCTGTGGGGAGGTATTATTTTTCAATATATCGTTGTATTGTTATTGTTCGTAGCATTGTCAACTTTCGTTTTCTCAATTCCCTTACAGCTTAATTGGTCAAAAAATATGTACCCGATGTTACTAAGAGCATTGGTGTTTTTTATCTTGGTAACGATTGTATCATTTTCAATTATCTATTATAGGTCAGGCGTAATTGACGGCCTTAATGCATCTAAAATATCAAAGTCTTATATTGATTCGCTTTACTTGAGTATGAGTATGTTTAGTTCTTTGGGCTATGGTTCCATTTTGCCAACCTCAAATTATAAGATATTAACAGCGTTAGAATCTTTATTGGGATATTTTACTATGGGGTTATGTGCTTCATTTTTATGGTTGTTTACAACAGAAAGAAAGAGTGAATGTTCATTAGATGAAATTAATTTTCAATCACAATCAGGGTTGGTTATATCCCCTTCCTTTAAAGACAGGCATGGTGAATTCATTGCAGTAGAAGAGGAACAGCAACAGAAAACACGGGCTGCAGAATTTCATATCAATTCTTGTGAAAGCTGTAAAGGCAATGATATTTTGATAGAGCGTTATTATAATGTTATGGGCTATTTTGTACCAATAGCTAAATATGTCGTAGTGTGCAAAGGTTGCAAGAAAGATAGTAGTGCAAAACTATCTGCGCGACAAGCAGTTCATGATTGGAACAAGAAAAATCCTAAAAAGTGAGATTACCACGTCGCTGCGCTCCTCGCAATGACGCGAGATAGGAAATGCCCCATAGCACCCCGAACCCTGAACGGTGCCAACGCCGCTGCGGCTACATAGTAGCACTGCGGCTGGGACAATAAATCTCTCAAAACGCCTTCCTCCCCCCAAAGCGCATATCCATACGGGCTTCTTTGCATTTGTTGACGATGATGCCAAGGTTACTGGTTTTGGTTATCTTTTTGCACTCGTCGTATTTGTGGTTGGTTTGGGTAGGGTCGTATTGCGGGTGGTGGTGGCTGAAGCGGTGGTAGTACTGGCGGCCTTCTTCGCCAAAGGTACCGGCAAGGGCGCAGCCTATGGCTATCCATGTGTTGTAGCCTGCGGTGATGTCTATTTCCTGCGCATCTATACGCTCCAGGCAATACTGCACCAGTGCATGGTTGGCATCGTGCGGACGGGCTACTTGCACGGGTGGCACGGCATCGGCAAGATAGTGAAAGAGGCGCAGGGCTTGGTGGTTGTAAATCCCATCAGGGTCGTAACTATACCCGCGCAGACTGGCTATGTTTTTAGGGGCAGGGTCTATACGCAATTGCAGGTGGCTGAATAGCTGGTGCATATAGTGCCAGTGTTGCAGGTGCTTATCAGGATACGCTATGCGCACCAGCCCCCAATAGCCTTGCCCGCCTGCGCTGAGGCCTACGTAGGCTACGTTTTTTATACGGGCTATTTCGTGCTTTATGGCGTGGTAGTTGGGTATGTGGTAGTTGTCTTTAAAATCTATATCGAACTGGATGAAGCCGCTATGGGCGAGCAAGCCTTTCTCATTGGCCTCTGCAAACGTGCCGCTGGGGGTGATGGCGGGTAGCTGTGCCTTCAGCTTATCGCGCATGGCTTTATCGGGCTGCGCCCGCAGGGCGGCTATCTGCGCTGCATACTTTTTACTGCCCAGCCAGGTGAGCAGGTTTACGGGTTGCAGGTTGGTCTTGGTAAAGTAGTTCTTCACGCAGCTTACTTCTATGTTTAGTACGGAGTTCATGGGGTGTGTTTTTTATTTTCCATTTTTTCCATTTTCCACTTTTTCCATTTGCCTTTTTGGGAAACGTGGTTTGCTTGTGTTTTTTACCTCCTCCTTTATCCTCCTCCAAAGGAGGACATTTAATGTCCCCCTCTGTGAGGGGGTGCAGGGGGGAGGTGTACTCGCGATGAGCAACCCTTGTGTTTTTACCTCCTCCTTTATCCTCCTCCGAAGGAGGACATTCGATGTCCCTCTGTGAGGGGGCAAGGGAGAGGTGTACTCGTGGTAAGCACTGCGCCTGTGTTTTTTACCTCCTCCTTTATCCTCCTCCAAAGGAGGACATTTGATGTCCCCCTCTGTGAGGGGGTGCAGGGGGAGGTGTACTTGCGTTGGTTAGGTTAGCATCTGCTTCTCTATATCTTCTATACAATCTGCTATGGCATATTTTACATTCTCTATATCATTCAGCACATCGTTGTCTGAAAAGCGGAGGATAGTGTAACCTGCCTCTTGCAATGCCTGCTGACGCTGTACATCCTTTGCTCCTACATCTTCAAACTGGTGCGTGATACCATCTATTTCTATTATCAGCTTTAATGGTTTGCACATAAAGTCGGCTATATAGGTAAGCACCGGGCGTTGCCGGTTGAATGTATATCCTTTCATCATACCTGCTCTTAATACATACTTCCACAGGGAGGCTTCCGCTTTGGTCATGTCCTTTCTCAGCTTGCCTGCCAACCCGCGCAGTTGTTTATTATAGTCGTTATGGTTATCCATATCAATAAATATACGTGTTACTTTACCTCCTCCTTTATCCTCCTCCAAAGGAGGGCATTCGATGTCCCTCTCTGTGAGGGGGTGTTATACATTTCCCTTGTGTTACTTTACCTCCTCCTTTATCCTCCTCCAAAGGAGGACATTTGATGTCCCCCTCGGTGAGGGGTGTTTATACATTTGCCTTGTGTTACTTTACCTCCTCCTTTATCCTCCTCCAAGGAGGACATTTGATGTCCCCCTCTGTGAGGGGCGTTTATACATTTCCCTTGTGTTACTTTACCTCCTCCTTTATCCTCCTCCGAAGGAGGACATTCAATGTCCCCCTCGGCGAGGGGGTGCAGGGGGAGGGCTACTCGCGTATCACACCCACTCGCGTCATTGCGAGCGATAGCGTGGCAATCTTGCGATAACGCAACCGTTTCGCATCATTGCGCACTTGTCAGGGGTAGTTTAAAGTCTTGCGGAATTCGATAATCGTACAGTGCGTTAATCAGTGTTCTAGGTTGGTTTTGTTTTCCAAAAATTTCACTAAAGCTAATCGGTGGCTGATTGTATGTTAGCATCGAATAGTACAAGTTGAGTACATATAGTCCAGACAGTGCGTTAAAGCAATTGCCTAGATTGGCATTTTCGAAATTTACTGAACGGTCATGTTTTATTTTATTATGCTTTTTCCACCATTCAGGTGATTCATTTGTTTTAATGCTTGCCCAAGGAATAAGTCGAATGTTATTATTGATTATTAAATGATATGTATGCATAAACTCAAAGTGATGGTTGAATATACCGACATATCTATCCATAGTTTTGACCTTATGGCCTAGTCTTTCACATACCACCTTTGACAATACATCAACTTCTGAACATACGGACAGGATTATCTTTACATACTCGATAGAATAGGTGTTGTAATTAGAAATTGACAGTTCGACGTATCTGAGCGTATTAAGAAAGTCACTTTCTAGGTTGCAGTAGTATTTCCAAAAGTTATTTTCCATAGTTAATTGAGTTGCTTAGCAAGGTTAATGCTTTCCGAAAATTCCAGCGTTTCCAATATTCCAGAGTACAGTAAGTGGAAAAGTGGAAATTTGGAAATTAATCCTGCGCCTTTACAGATATTGGTATAGTCGATATTATTTTTTGTGGAAGTTCAGTAGAAATAACGCTTACTTCAATATTATAATCTCCTTCCTTTAATGGAGTTATCATGTATTCTTCATCAAATCTCATACTTCTCGTTTGAACTAAGCTGTTTATCTTAATTGTTATTTTGTTATTTTTCAAATTTGTCCAGTAGCTTAGATTCGAAGGCTTAAGTCTAGGAAGTATTGCCTCTAGTCGATTTGTGCCTAACATACCGCCAAACGTTGGCTGAGAAAGAAGTGAACCTAAAGTGTTTGCTTTAGCTAGTTTTCCCATAGCTACATTTATCGGATGCTTTGGAATTTCTTTTGGCCATTGAGGCTTACTGTTATTTTTTTTGTCTGCTACCTCAATAACCAATAATTCACCTGGAAATGTTAGTTCGACATATATTTCTGTTGCTCGCATAGTGCCGATATTCTCAATTTTTATTTCAATGTCAATAGCATCTTCTATTCTAAAATATTTATGCAAACTATCGTTGTAGTTGTTCGCAATTTCTTTATT
>DASWWE010000120.1:0-13004 GCA_036406055.1 Flavipsychrobacter sp.
GTATTTGAGAAAGCCTACCAGAAGACAGAGCGTGAGTTCAGCAAAGAGATAGACCTGAGTGAAATGGCACGTGGTGTGTACTATGTAGAGCTGAATACGGGCGGTGAGAAGATGATGCAGAAACTGACCGTGAAATAAGTATCACACTTTGTAAAATATAATTAGCCCCGCTGTTTAAGCGGGGCTAATTTTTTGCCCTTTCGCGCGTATTACTTTAATATAAAATAATCTTTAAAATAACAAAATACCTTTCCACGGCTGAAATGTGCATAAATATAGCTAAATGCTTTACAGGCAAGGTTTTAGCCTCTAGTGAATAATACATCGTAACTTTATCCACAGCAGGTTGATTACTAATTTCCTCCCCCATTATTGTTTTAAATATTTTCGCTATTCATCAGAGGAAAATCAACTTATCTCAACAAATATTTTTTACCCATGGCTGCAGCAAAAACTTCAAAAAAAACAGCGGGGCTGGTTTTTGACCGCCAATACACAAAAGATGGTGTGAACGTTTTCGACCTGTTCGAATACGATTACCGTACATCGGTAATACGTAACCCGAATGGTGAGAAAGTATTCGAAATGACCGATGTGGAAGTACCGAAACATTGGTCGCAGATAGCTACAGATATCTTAGCTCAAAAATATTTTCGTAAAGCAGGTGTTCCGCAAGCCGATGGCAGCCTTGGTCGCGAAACATCTATCAAACAGGTAGCGCACCGCCTGGCCGATTGCTGGCGTACATGGGGTAGCAAATACGGCTACTTCGCATCTGATAAAGATGCACAGGTATTTTACGATGAACTGGTATATAGCATCATGCAGCAAAGCTGCGCACCCAATTCACCGCAATGGTTCAACACCGGCCTTTATAATAGCTATGGCATAGATGGCAAAGCACAAGGCCATTATTTCGTAAATCCGGAAACCGGTGAACTGGAGCGTTCTAAAAATGCATATGAACGTCCTCAACCACACGCATGCTTCATACTAAGTGTAGATGACGACCTGGTAAATGAAGGTGGCATTATGGATCTGTGGGTGCGCGAGGCTCGTATCTTCAAATACGGTTCGGGTGTAGGTACCAACTATTCCAACATCCGTGCAGAAGGTGAAAAACTGAGCGGTGGCGGTACATCCAGCGGCCTGATGAGCTTCCTGAAAATAGGCGACCGCGCTGCAGGTGCTATCAAAAGCGGTGGTACTACACGCCGTGCTGCTAAAATGGTTTGCCTTGATTTGGATCACCCTGAAGTAGTAGACTTTATAGACTGGAAAGTAGAAGAAGAAAAGAAAGTAGCTGCACTCATAGCTGCAGGCTACGCTTCCGACTACGAAGGGGAAGCGTACAAAACAGTATCGGGCCAAAACTCAAACAACTCGGTACGTATCCCTAACGAATTCTTCCGCCGCCTGGCAAATAACGAAGATTGGGAAATGACGGCACGCAGCAATGGTAAGGTGATGAAAAAAATGCCTGCTGCACAGCTGTTCGATAAAATATCTTATGCAGCCTGGCGCTGTGCCGACCCGGGTACGCAATACGATACCACCATCAATGAATGGCATACATGCCCTGAAGGTGGGCCTATCCGTGCTTCTAACCCATGCTCGGAGTATATGTTCCTTGACAATACCGCATGTAATCTGGCATCACTCAACCTGCGTCGCTTCTTCAATGAAGAAACCGGCATATTTGATGTGCAAGGCTTTGAATACATGACCCGCTTGTGGACCGTAGTGCTGGAAATATCCGTACTGATGGCGCAGTTTCCTTCTCCTGAAGTAGCGCAGCTGAGCTACGACTATCGCACACTGGGCCTGGGCTATGCCAACCTGGGCTCTATGCTGATGGTAAGCGGTATAGCTTATGATAGTGAGGAGGCCCGCGCTATAGCCGGTGCTATCACTGCCATCATGAATGGTATAGCATACAAAACATCTGCAGAGATGGCGGCTGCGTTGGGTGCTTTCCCGCGCTACGAAGAGAATAAAAAGCACATGATGCGTGTCATGCGCAATCACCGTGCTGCTGCATACGATGCTGCCGAGGCTTACGAAGGCCTGGAAACAAAACCAATAGGTATCAATGCTAAGTACTGCCCCGATTATCTGCTCACTGCTGCCACCAAAGCATGGGATGAAGCCGTACAGATGGGTGAGCAACATGGCTACCGCAATGCACAGGCTACCGTTATTGCACCTACCGGCACCATAGGCCTGGTGATGGATTGCGATACTACTGGTATCGAGCCCGATTTTGCACTGGTTAAATTCAAAAAACTGTCTGGTGGTGGTTATTTCAAGATCATCAACCAGTCTATACCTACCGCACTGAAAAAACTGGGTTACAAACCGGAAGAAGCAGATGCTATTGTTAAATACGCCAAAGGCCATGCTACCTTCGCAGGTGCGCCTTATATCAATCACCAGTCGCTGAGCGAAAAGGGCTTCATTGCCGATGAGTTGAAAAAACTGGATGCTGCTGTAGAAAGTGCTTTTGAAATAGGCTTTGTATTCAACGTATATACATTGGGTGAAGAGTGCCTGCAACGCCTGGGCTTTACTGCCGAGCAGTATTATGCACCTGACTTCAACCTGCTGGAATCCCTGGGCTTCAGCGATGATGAGATAGATGCGGCTAACGACTACGTTTGCGGTACCATGATGATAGAAGGTGCGCCTTATCTGAAAGAAGAGCACCTGCCGGTGTTCGACTGCGCAAACAAATGCGGTAAAAAAGGTGAGCGCTACATCCATGCACATGGCCACATCCGTATGATGGGTGCTACACAACCTTTCATCAGCGGTGCCATTTCTAAAACCATCAACCTGCCAAACGAGGCTACGGTAGAAGAAATTAAAGACTGCTACACACTTAGCTGGCAGTTGGGTATAAAGGCATGTGCCCTGTACCGCGATGGTTCTAAACTGAGCCAGCCACTGAGCAACAAAAGCGATAAAAAGAAAAAAGAAGATACCAAAGAAACAGCTGCTACCGCTGAAGCTGCTACTGCTGAAAGCGCAATAGTAGACATGGGCAAGCTGACCATAGATGAACTGCTGGAAGAAGTGAACAAGCGTGTACAGGCCAGCCCCGATACACAACTGAAGCGTGAACTGAGCCGCATAGTAGAGCGTAAGCAATTGCCTGCTAAGCGTCGTGGTTATACTATTAAGGCTAAGGTAGGTGGCCAGCCGCTCTTCGTACGTACCGGTGAATATGGTGATGGCACGCTGGGTGAAATATTCCTGGATATGGCTAAAGAAGGTGCTACCATGCGCAGCCTGATGAACAGCTTTGCTATAGCGGTATCTATAGGCCTGCAATACGGTGTGCCGCTCGATGAGTTCGTTGATAAATTCACATTCACCCGCTTTGAACCCGCAGGCATCGTAGAGCACCCGAATATCAAATCGGCTACCTCTGTACTCGATTTCGTGTTCCGCCTGCTGGCTTATGAATACTTGGACCGTAGCGACCTGGTGCACGTACAAGACCCTGAAAGGATGCAAGCTGCAGAAGATGATGCCGCACAGCAGGAACTTTCACAGGTACGCGTAACGGCACCACAAACACAAAAGCAAAAGAATGTAGTACCTGCACCCAAACCGGTGGCAGTAAGCGCACAAAACAGTGCCGATATCAAAAAGATGATGGGAACCAGCGCCGATGCGCCTGTATGCCGCAACTGTGGCAACATCACCCTGCGGAACGGTACCTGCTATATGTGCCCTAACTGTGGTACTACTACTGGTTGCAGCTAATTACTAACCCATATACATAGATTGCAAAAGGCTACCATTTGGTAGCCTTTTTTGTAATGATGGATAAAAATGACATGTGTATTCATCATGACTGGGTTTTAAATTATTATTTTAGTAAAAAGGTAACCTATGAAAAACTTTATCTGCCTGATAGTGATACTCTCTTGTTTCTCTTGTAAAAAAGACAAGACAGAGCCAGTGGATATTAGGGAACAATATAAAGGCTTATTTAAAGTACGGATTGCTCACCACTACAGTAGTTTTTCATTTCCACCAAGTGTAGATACGAGTTACAATACCATATTAAGAGTTGATTATGCTGTTTCAGATAGTGTTGCTTATAGCAAATCATCTGTAATGCCTGCAATATCTTTATACGATACTATAAGCAAGAAGATATACGCCAGGTTGGGTGTTGATGCTACGGGTAAAATATACAATCAGTACAATAGACTCTATAGTATTTATGAAGGCGGGTTTGTAGGACGCGACTCTATCAATTGCTATTTCGGAGGCGAGGATAACCATAGCTCAGAAGTTGATACGCTGGTAGGTTACCGAATTAAATGATTTAGCGGCTACCATGGTAGCCTTTTTATATGGCATGTGTTTTGCTCATCATTGCAAAACCACTATGATGCACCGCTACCTCTTACTATGTATGATGTCATTACTGCTGGCATCCTGCACACAAAGCATGTATTTCCCCGACCGCGTCAATTCACCCGGCTTTAAAGAGAAAGGAGAAGCAAAGCTGGTATTGGCTACAAAGTTTACAAGCAACGATGCAGATTCGCTTAACAGGGGCTGGCTCAATCCCGCTGCCGATATAGCTTATGCCGTTTCAAACCACATAGCTGTATTTGCTTCTTACAGGTCTCTGCAAAACCGGTATATCCGCGAGCACATCCCGGATGAATATGGTAAATCACGCTGGAGTAATGATACCATTATGGGTGGGCGTTTTACAGGTAATTATTTTGATGCCGGTGCAGGCTATTTCTCCGGCATAGGTGGCCGTGCAAAGATGGAAGTATATGGCGGTATAGGTATGGGTAATTTAAATCGTAATGGCACGCTTATGCCGCAATTGAATTACGATGCCCGGTATTATCGTGTGTTCATACAGCCTGCCATTGGCGCCGCAAGCCGGCAGGATGTTTTTTCTGTAATGGCAGGCATGCGGCTGACGTTTCAGAAGTTCTATGCTTTCAGTTCGCCTAACCCTCAGTTGTATTATCGTGCAGCTACTATCAGTAGCTACGATGCTTATGATGTACGCCGTCCATTGTATACCTTTTTAGAACCGTTCGCTAATCTGGAACTGGGCTATAAGTTCATTAAGGTAAATATGCAATTGGGTCTGTCTGTACCACTTAGTGGCAGGGCTGTAGATATTGCCGGGTTCAGTCCATTATTTGGTAGCCTGGGCCTGGCATTCAATTATGCGCCACGTTATTTCAAATAGGTTTGGCTGAAGTGTAACATCTTTCTCGATGGATTGCAAAAAAGGCTACCAAAACTGGTAGCCTTTTAATCTAACCGCTAGCCCCGTCCTATTGCTTTACAAACTTTATAACCTCACTATTAGTGCCGTTTTCCAATCGTATAAAATAAACCCCGTTGCCTATGTTACTAATGTTTATGTCGCTGTTGTTGCTGTTATTTACAGCGCTTATCATTTTACCTGTTACATCATATATCGTTGCATTGTAGCTGCCTTTCAAACCGTCGATATGCAGAACATCAGTAGCGGGGTTGGGCCATACAGAGAATGTTGTACCGCCATCTATGTTTGCTACACTACTGGTTACAGCCGGTAATGGTACCAATGCGCCACCTGTAGCCAGTGCGGCATACAAGCCAAATGCAGGGCCATTACTGTTGTTGGCGGGTGCCAGGAAGCCTGAAGCCAGCACAGTAATAGCTTGTCCCTGTAGTCCCAGTGTTTGCAGGGGTGCAGAATAAGATTTAACTACAGTACTGCCGCTGGCATCGGTTACATCTATAGTATAGTTGCTGGTAGGTAGCGATAGATAGCTGCTGTAGCTGCCAAAGCTGATGTCATTCACAAGTGTATTACCGCCCGAGCGTACGTCAACCGTTGGCGCATCTGTACTACCATGCATTACCAGCACATCTGTATTACTCGCATTCGTACCTAGCTCGCGTGCTGGTGCAAAGGGGCTCAACCTGAAGTCTGGGCTCGGTGTATAACCCGAACCACTAACAATACCATTGGCTACCAATATATAATTACCGGCGGAATCCAGCGTAACATTCAGGTTATACAGCGTATCGGTTACCGCTGTGCTGTTCTTAGGTGCAATACCTATGTTCAGCGCTGTTTTAGCAGGTGCATCTATAAATGGTGTAGCGGTGCGGAAGGCAAAATTGTCCAGCAGTTTGTCACCGTTCAGGTACACGTCTACAGCATCAGCAGCTGCATCTGCACAGTTGTGTATGGCCTGTACGCGGGCCAGTGCTTCAGGGTCGGTAGTTGGCAGTGGTATTAATGAGCCACCTGAAGCAAGCGCTACGTACAATCCGAATGCAGGGCCATTACTATTATTCGCCGGTGTGAGGAAACCGGATGCCAATACTACAATCGCTTCACCGTCAAGATTCAGTGTTTGCAATGGGGCGCTGTAAGTTTGCACGGTAGTAGCCCCTGTGGTAGTGGTTACGCGTATCTTATAGTCGGCAGTAGGCAATTCAAGATAACCGGCAAAATTACCAAACGCGATATCGTCAACTAGTGTGTTGACGCCGCTACGCACATCCACAGTAGGTGCATCGGTGCTGCCATGTACTACCAGCACATCGGTATTCGCAGCATTTGTTGCGGCTTCCCTGCCCATATTATATACACTCACCCTGAAAGGGACTGCAGGACTGTAGCCGGTGCTGCTTTCAATACCGTTTGCCACCGCTATATATTTAGCCCCCGCTGTCAATGTGGTAGAAAGGTTATAAAAGGTATCTGCTACCGTAGTGCTATTCTGCGGTGCAATACCTACATTGATGGGTACACCTGCCGGTACATCTAAAAAGGCGGTTGCAGCACGGAACGGCACATTGTCTAATGTTTTGACGCCATTCAAATAAATGTCCACACTTGCTGCAGCAGCATCAGGGCTGTTGTGAATGATCTGTACCCTTGCAGTCTGTGCATAGGTAGAGATCATAGCGGCACTTAAAAAAGACGTTAGTAAAATTTTTTGCTTCATCATAGTTCACAAGTTTTAGTTTCATTCAGGAAACATGCTTTTTCAAAGTTTTGTTTAATTAATAGCCCCCGTTTTTTAAACGAATGACACATATGTGACAATGATTCAAGCATCGGATGCATCATTCTAAGAAAGCTTCAACACTCGTCTTTATATACGTGATATCAGGCGTCCATCCTGGCTGGATCATTTGTTTTTTAAGCCATTACTGAATAAAATTGTAACGTACTGTAAATCAATGCCTGTTACTGCAACCAGCCTTTGATACGATTTTATTATTTTGTTGCACCAGATGTCTTTAAAGGAACAGTTGTACATACTTTGCAGGGAACATTTTCAAATAGCCATCGCGGCTGCAGAAGCCGCCATCGCATCGGCCCGTGAAGCATCACAAAATGAAACGAAAAGCAGTGCAGGTGACAAATACGAAACCGCTCGCGAAATGATGCAGCAGGAAATAGATATGAACACGGCCCGCCTGCACCAGGCCAAACTGCAGCTTTCAGCATTGGAAAGGGTAGATATTTCAAAAAACTATGAGCAGGTGCAGCTCGGTAGCCTTGTGTATACCAGTAATGGTAATTTCTTTGTTGCTATAAGCGCAGGAAATTTCACGATTAACGAAACTAAGTACTATGCCATTTCTATCGAATCGCCCATAGGAAGGCTTATGGCCGGCAAGCAGCAGGGCGACACCTTCAGCCTGAATGGAAAGCAGTATATCATTTCCGGAATTGAATAATAGTATATTTATTGTATATTTGCTATTGTAATTCGCTACTCCGAATTAATAATCAAGGCGCATTAGCTGGGCACAACAGTAGTGCATAGGCTTAATAGATAGCCACCGACAACTTCTTCATGAAGCGAGCGGAATAATCACCCTGCGATTGATTGTCGGGTTCTTTTTGGAGAAGCAAAAAAGAACAATACGTGACACTTATGATCATACAACAAACACAACATTTTGCAACAAAACAAAACATTTCACAACAAATCCGCACTAAAAAGCACTGATTATCAATAGTGCGAACAGAAAACATCGAAATACACAACAAAACACAACAAATCGCCACCAAACATTGGCTAATCAGCACATTATCTCATCTGCCCATCAAATAACCTACCTTTGCACCCATGGATTTAAGGATTCCTGAAAAAATAGCCAATTATATAGGTGGTAGCCTTTCGGCACCCATCAACGGTAAGTATATAGATAATGTAAACCCCGCAACAGGCGAGGTGTACAGCCAAATACCGGATAGCGACAGCCAGGATGTGGAAGAAGCCGTAGGTGCCGCCAAAGCAGCATTTGCCGGCTGGAGCACCACCCCTGCCGAAGAGCGTTTTAAGATATTGAACCGCATAGCCGAGCTGATAGACCAGAACCTGGATGCACTGGCGCTGGCGGAAACCAATGATAATGGTAAGCCCCTGTGGCTGAGCAAGAAGGTGGATATACCACGCGCATCCAGCAACTTCCGCTTCTTTGCTACGGGCCTGATGCACTTTTCTACCGAAAGCCACAATATGGAAAACGGTACGGTTAACTATACGCTGCGCCAGCCTATTGGCGTAGTGGGCTGCATCTCTCCGTGGAATCTTCCTCTGTATCTCTTTACCTGGAAGATAGCACCGGCACTGGCCGCAGGCAACTGCGTAATAGCCAAGCCCAGCGAGGTAACGCCTATGACGGGCTACCTGCTGAGCGTGATATGTAAAGAAGCCGGCCTACCAGCAGGTGTGCTGAACATAGTACATGGCAATGGCCCTAACTGCGGCTCCGCCATCGTAGCGCACCCGGAAATAAAGGCCATATCCTTTACAGGTAGCACGCGGGCGGGTAAAGACATTGCTGCCACCGCAGCGCCCATGTTCAAGAAGATATCGCTGGAGCTGGGTGGTAAAAACCCTAACCTCATTTTTGCCGATTGCGATTGGGATAAGATGATGCGCACTACGCTGCAGTCTTCTTTTGCCAACCAGGGGCAGATATGCCTGTGTGGCAGCCGCATACTGATAGAAGAAAGCATCTACGAAAAATTCAAGGCCGAGTTTGTAGAGCGTGCTAAAAAACTGACCGTGGGCGACCCGCTGGATGAGAATAGCAGGCAAGGTGCCGTGGTAAGCAAAGTACACTTCGATAAAGTTATCAGCTGTATAGAAACAGCGAAGGAAGAAGGTGGTAAGATACTGCTGGGTGGCAATGCTATAAAAGGAACCGGTCGTTGCGAGAATGGTTACTTTATAGAGCCTACTATCATAGAAGGCCTGGGTCCATCGTGCCGCACCAATATGGAAGAGATATTTGGCCCGGTGGTGACGCTGCAGTCTTTCAAAACAGAAGAGGAAGCTCTGCAACTGGCCAATGCCAGCGACTATGGACTGGCGGCTACTATATGGACACAGGATGTAAGCCGCGCCAACCGTATGGCTGCCAAAGT
This sequence comes from Flavipsychrobacter sp., assembly GCA_036406055.1. Taxonomy (GTDB): domain Bacteria; phylum Bacteroidota; class Bacteroidia; order Chitinophagales; family Chitinophagaceae; genus Polluticoccus. Next base: position 9,446 of record DASWWE010000120.1, read on the forward strand.
ACATAGTGGCATCATATGGGTAAACTGCTGGCTACTGCGCGATCTGCGTACGCCTTTCGGTGGTTTCAAAAACTCGGGCGTAGGCCGCGAAGGTGGCTGGGAAGCACTGAAGTTCTTCACCGATGTAAAGAATGTGTGCATCGATTTATAATTTTTGGTTTTAACTTTTGAACTTTGACTTTATGAGCGAACGTATTTCCACAGATAAAGCACCTGCACCGGTTGGCCTTTACCCGCATGCCCGCCGTGTAGGCAACTTGCTGTTCCTTTCAGGCATAGGCCCACGCACCGTTACTAATGAGATACCCGGATTGGTGCTGGATAAGAATGGCAACTTCCAGGAGTTTGACTTTGCTGCCCAGTGCCGCAATGTATTCGATAACGTCCGCATTGTGCTGGAAGAAAGCGGTAGCAGTTGGGATAAACTGGTAGATGTAACTGTTTTCCTGGTAAACATGAAGCGCGACTTTGCTACTTACAATAAGATATACGCAGAGTACTTCAAAGACAACCAACCCTGCCGCACTACGGTAGAGATCAACTCCCTCCCTACACCCATAGCCATAGAGCTGAAGTGCATCGCCACGATAGACTAATTAAGACCAGACTTATAAAAGCAGCGCCTGCATATCATTATGCAGGCGCTTAATATTCTGAAGCTTACTTTAGGTAATTGGGGGATTACAGCGGTATATCCAACCGTAGTTGCTTTTGGAAGGCTTTGCCCGATACATCCTTGCCGTCTATCTTCCACATTACACTACGAAGCTCTACCACCAAAGGTTTCTGGTTTGCTGCTCTTACATTCCTCACGCTATTGATCCATTTCTGCTGCATAGCACGGCTCATACGCTTGCTCTTTACAGCACGGGTCACAGCGTTCTTTATGCTGTTAGGGCTTGCCTTTACATATTCAAGGCGCTTATCGTCCAGCCCGCTGATGGTATAGCTGTTGCCGCTGCCTTTTAATGCCTGCCAGTTGGTAGTACGGCTCAGTTGGTCCAGCACCAGTGTACCCAGCTCATTCTTTACTACGATAACTGTCTGGTAGCGTTGCGATATGCGGGTTACTTTACCCCCGCTTAATTTTATCTGGTTGCCATTCAGTTTGCCACCCGTCATCTCGAAGCTGGCTCCGCTGGCTTTGCTCAGGTCTTGTTGTTTGTAAGATCGGGTAGTAAGGTTAGGTATCAGGATGCTTACTTCTTTGAAGTTCGCTTTTAAGCCATTACCTTTTAATTCCTGCCTGGGTTCTTCTTTGGGCTGCTCCGGTTCTTTCTTTTCAGGCTCAACTGTAGCTTCTTTCTCCGGTTGCGTAGCTGCTGTGTCTGCAGCCGGTTGCTGTGTTTCGGCAGGCGGCGCAGCTACAGGTTGCAGCGGGCGCACATCGGCCACAAAGTCTTGCAGGTATTGCGAGTCCGTTTCTGTAACGATAGTGGCAGGGTCGCCCAGCACTATCGGCTTACCCCTGTTGGGATTTTCAGTGCCGCACGATTGCAGTATGATAGCAGCAGATAATATAGCCAATACAAAGGGGATACGCATAATAGTTTGTATTCTGTACGAAATTAATAAAGCCTTGTTTAGTATGCCAGTAGTTTTTGCACGCTCTCACCCAGTCTTTTCTTCGCCAGGAAGTTTTGTTCCAGTTCTATAGCAAATGGTACCGGTGTATCCATACTGGCACAACGCACTATAGGTGCATCCAGCAGTTCAAAGCAATTCTCCGATATCCATGCAGCTATCTCGCCACCCAGGCCACCTATCAGTGTATCCTCATGTAGCAGCAGCACTTTACCGGTACGCTTTACAGATGCACGAATGGCATCATAGTCCAGCGGCAATAAGGTACGCAGGTCCAGTATGTCGAAAGATGTATCGTGGTTAGCGGCTGCATAGTCGGTAGCCCAATGCACACCACTACCGTAGGTAATGATGCTCACATCGCTGCCTTCCTGCACCAGTCGCGCCTTGCCTATTTCTATAGTATAATAATCATCGGGCACCATGCCGCTGATGCTGCGGTACAGCGCTTTATGCTCGAAGAACATCACCGGGTTCGGGTCTTCTATAGCTGCGATGATAAGGCCTTTCGCATCTTCGGGTGTAGATGGGTACACCACCTTCAGGCCCGGTGTATGCGTAAACCATGCTTCATTGCTCTGCGAGTGGAAAGGGCCTGCACCTACGCCACCACCTGTAGGCATACGTACTACCACATCGGCATTCTGCCCCCAGCGGTAGTGTATCTTGGCCAGGTTGTTGATGATCTGGTTGAAGCCCACGGTTACAAAGTCGGCAAACTGCATCTCCATCATCGACTTAAAACCCTTGATAGAAAGGCCCAGTGCCGTACCCACTATAGCGCTTTCGCACAGCGGCGTATTGCGCACGCGCCCTTTGCCAAACTGTGCTACAAAACCATCGGTCACTTTAAAAGCACCGCCGTATTCGGCTATATCCTGCCCCATCAGTACCAGGTTATTGTGCTTTTCCATGCACTGGCGGAGGCCATCGCTCAGTGCTTGTATAAACTTCTTTTCGCTGCGTGCACCGGTAGCAGGTGCTACGGCTGCACCATTGTGCGGTGCATACACATCGCGCACCTCTTCATCGGTATCGGGTGTAATAGGGCCGGCAGCAAAACCGGTAGCCAGGCCATCTTCTATTTCCTTCTGTATGCCATCGCGTATATCTTTTATCCTGTCTTGAGACAGCACACCTTTTTCCAGCAGGTAGCTTTCAAAGTTGGCCACAGGGTCTTTCTTGCCCCATTCTTCAAACAGTTCTTTAGGCACATACTTCACGCCGCTGGCCTCTTCGTGGCCGCGCATGCGGAAGGTCATACATTCTATCAATATAGGCTTTTGCTCGCGGATGCAATATTCGCGGGCTTCTTTTACGGTCTTATAAACTTCCAGTATGTTATTGCCATCTATGGTGATGCCTTTCATGCCGTAGCCTACAGCGCGATCGGCCAGTTGCTTACATACAAACTGTTCGTTGACAGGTGTGCTCAGACCATAGCCATTGTTCTCTATGATGAAGATGGTAGGCAAACCCCATACCGCAGCCACATTCAGCGCTTCGTGAAAATCGCCCTCGCTGGTACCGCCATCGCCGCTAAAGGCAACCGATACTTTATCCTCTTTCTTCAGCTTGTGCGCCAGTGCTATGCCATCGGCAATAGCCAGTTGCGGGCCCAGGTGCGATATCATACCACAGATGTGATACTCATTAGCACCGAAGTGGAACGAGCGCTCACGGCCTTTACTAAAGCCTTCTTTCTTTCCCTGCCATTGCATGAACAGCTTATCGAACGGCATTTTGCGGACGGTGAAGACACCCAGGTTGCGGTGTAGCGGCATTACGTACTCATCGCTATCCAGCGCCATAGTGGCACCTACGGAAATGGCTTCCTGGCCTATACCGCTGAACCATTTACTGATGCGGCCCTGCCTCAGCAGCACCAGCATCTTTTCTTCTATCATGCGGGGGCGTACCAGTTCGGTATATAGTTCAATTAATTTATCATCATCTAAACCGTTCCTGTCAAATT
>DASWWE010000121.1:0-5837 GCA_036406055.1 Flavipsychrobacter sp.
TTTTTGAACAATGTATAGCGTTGCAGGTTGCCGCTGATGTCTGTTTGCAGGTAAAGGCCCGCATCATTTTTAGAATCCCTGCCGGTAACGCAGATGCGGTCTTTTTCTTTATCGGCCAGTATAGCATTGCCGAAAGACATATCATCATCTTTATACCAGTGGTATGCTTTCAGGAAGTTGACACTCATGCTATATGGCTCCAGTTTCAGTATAGAAACCTGTGCCAGCCTATCGTGTACCACGCCTGCCATGCCGGTGATGGTCAGTTCGCCATCGTTTGCATCATACAAGCTGTTGCCTATCAGCGTACGGTCAAACATCTGGTTGTCAACAATAGCATCCTGATAGTAATTGCCTGCAGCATCTATCAGTGTTACCAGTGTAGCACCCCATATCTGTTCTTTCCTATTGGCTACACCTACCAGTGCATATACATCGCCAAAAGGTTTTATCTGCTTGTAGTAAGATGGCACGATGTAGCTATGATCGTAGAACGGCGTATAAGCATAACGTGCCCACTGAAAAGCACCATTGGCATCTACACTTAGTATCAGGCCATTGGTAGTACCTTCTTTATCTTCTGCATAACCGCAGGCTATAAAGCTGCCATCGTTTGCTTCCAATACGCTGTTGAGCATGCCAAGACGGTCGTAACGGCTATACCATACCACATCGCCGTCTTTATCGGTACGCAGCAGGAAGATGTTATCGTAGTAGTCGCCTGCACAGCCGGATATTTCAGGATTTTGCACCACGCGTCCGCAAAGTATGTAGCCTTCATCTTTTGTTTGCTTGGCATAACCCAGTTGGAACGACACCGCCAGATTAGAGCAACTGCCATCCCATATCGCATTTTGTTCGGCATCTGTTACGTAGGTTTTAAACCATTGGTGGTCGAGGTTTTTATCGATCTCTTCCAGCTGGATGCGGCGGAATGGTAACCCTGTAGCCGGGCTGATATTGAGCATGCCGTCAATATCATAGGGGTAGGTGTGCCCCCCCAAAGCATATTCATCGGTGGGCTTCAGGTAGTCGATACTTACATTTTCAGCGCGGTAAAAATGCTTGTTCAGGTTTTGGGCAATGCCCTGGCTTGCTGATGCGGCTAGTAACAGGGATGCCGCCAGCCATTTGCTGATTTGTTTCATGATGGTTTTTTGTTTTTATGGTTAAATAATAAAAGCCTTACTGTTGCATGTTGTAAAACACACAAGGGGTTTAGCAGGATGAACCTGCAAAAGGTTAACTATAAAAACGGGTTTAATAACAGGTACTGATGCAGCTGCTTGCGTACAATATAGAAGGTATGTTTGTCAGCGTGGGAATGTTATTCCGGTTTGTCTCTCGATTGGACGATATAGCACGTGGCTATACCTGAAGTGTGTAAGTATTGTTTCATGATGGTAGATAATGGTGAGCCGTAAAGGTAGCAAACATTATATATGAACCAAATATTTTTTATGTAAATGAGCGATTGTAATGCAATAAGGGCTGCACTTTCGAATGCAGCCCTTTGATAATCAATGTATTTTTGTTGATATAGATCTGCTGAAAAATTATCAGAAATCGACGATCAGCTTCACGTTGATAAGCCGTGCCGTAAGCCTGTTGGGTACCGCATATGTTTTACCGCTAGTTTGGTCTTGTATCCATGTGTACGACAGTGTGTTCTGAATACCCAGCAGGTTGAACACCTCAAGGCTCAGCCATGCATTATCCAGTGCGCTCCATACCTTGCTGCTTGGATGCTTCTCTCCATTTACCAGCAGCGCACTGAAGCCGATATCTACGCGTTTGTAATCGGGCAGGCGCAGGGTATCGCCATAGCGCTTGTTATCGGGCGGGCCAAAGGGCAGGCCGGTAGCATACATCAGGTTCAGGTGCATTTTATAATTCTTCCACCGCGGAAAGTAGTCTTCAAAATACATACCCAGCATAAAGCGCTGGTCGGTAGGGCGTGGTATGTAGCCAGGCTTTACAATAGCACTATCGGCCCCGCTTACACTTTTATATTGTATGGCATCATTGGTTACATCTTCCATGCTCTTCATCACGCCTACACTTATCCATGATGTAGCATCTTTCACAATGTCGCCATACAGGCGCACCTCACCACCTGCTGCATAGCCTACGGCACTGTTCTGGCCAAAGTAGCGGATACGTACATTATCATATTCATAAGGCACAATATCCCACATGCCTTTGTAGTACACTTCTGTAGTTACTTTGAACGGGCGGTTCAGCGCTTTGAAATTGTAATCGGTACCCAAAACAAAATGGTATGATTTCTGCGCTTTCAGGTCTTTATTTACTACGCCATTCAGGTCGCGCATTTCGCGGTAGAAGGGTGGCTGCTGGTACAAACCACCTGCCAGTTTGAAGATGAAATCACGCTTCCATTTTGGGCGGTAAGACAACTGCATACGCGGGCTTACCAAAAATTCATTATTCAGCGTGCTATAGTTGAAGCGGACACCTAAAGAAACCGTCAGGTCGAGCGAATCGTTAAAGCGGAAGTTATCTTGCAGGAAACCGCTATAGCGCATATAGTCGAATGTAGCGCCGGAGCGGTAAAAACGTGTCAGTTCCAGTTTATTGGGGTCGTAGGGTTGTGTGAAGCCTGCAGAATCACGACGTTCCCATTCGTACAATTTATCTTCAATATTGGTAATATTGGCATCAACACCCCATTGTATAAAATGCAGGCGGGCATCGTAAGAGCCACGGTGCGCCAGGTTGCCCACGTTTACCTTCAGGTAGTTGCGCGCGTAGTTATGAATGATGCCTGTGCCTAAGTAGGTTTTCACCTGGCCGAAGTTTTCCTTGCCCAGGTCGGTTTCCAGCTCGCCCAGTAAATATTCACCACTTATATCGTAGGTTTCTTTTTCATTTGTTTGGAAACCCGAAGCCAGTAGTTTCAATTTCAGTTTTTCATTAGGGCGGAAGGTAGTTGATAAGCCACCAAAGCGGGAGTCGAATTGATCTATCTCATTGCCATTATAGAACACACGCAACTGGTAGGCCTTGTTTATCAAGCCAAAGCTGCTGGTTGCTTCTTCGGGTGTAAAGTTGAAACGGTTGCGGGCATAATTGCCTATCGCTTCTATTTCCCATTTACTATTGAAGCGGTAGTTGAGCAGTACTTGTCCATCGGTAAAGGATGGGTTGTAGATGCCTTTGGTAGGCTGTGACTTCAGCAGGTATTGATTGCTTTTATGGCGCAGGCCTACGAGGTAAGTGAACTTTTCATTTTTAGAAGCACCTTCCAGCGACAGGCTGGCACCCAGCAGGCTGGCCATAGCACGGCCACCAAATTTCTTAGGGCGCTTGTAGGTTACATCCAGAACACTGCTCATCTTATCGCCATACTTGCTCTGGAAACCACCTACCGAGAAGTTGACACCGGCGGCAAGGTCGGCATTGATGAAACTCATACCTTCCTGCTGCCCGCTGCGGGTAAGGAAGGGGCGATATATTTCGAAGTCGTTTACATACACGAGGTTCTCGTCATAGTTACCACCGCGTACATTGTATTGAGAGGTCAGCTCGTTATTGCTGCCTACAAAGGTTTTTATCATCGCCTCTATGCCACTGCCGAAGCCAGTGGTAGGCAGCAGCCCCGCTTTGGTGGGGTCTATCCGCACATTACCGGCCTCATTATCGCGCGTGCCTTTTACGGTTACCGTTTCCAGCTCGCGGCTTACTTTTTTCAGCTTTACATTCAGCTCGCGCTGCTCGCCATCATTAAGGGTCAACGTCTGTTTTTCAACCGAATAACCATTGTAAGAGAAAGCCACGGTAATGGCCTGCCCCGCAGGTACCTGTAAGGTATAGCGGCCCTTGGCATCGGTAGTAGTACCGGTGGCCGTACCTTCTATGGCAATGGTAACGGGGTCTAGTTCGCGGCCGCGTTCATCGGTCACCTTTCCATTCAGCGTAGCTGTTTGTGCAAATGTGTATAGGGAGGCCAGTAAGAATATAGCAGATAATAAAATGCGTCTTTGGAGCATACATCAATAAAAACGCCCAAAAGTTACATTTATTTTCCTACCTGCTTCAGCTTTTTTATCATTTCTACAGGGTCGGGGGCAGAGAAGACGGTATTGCCGGCTACCAGTGCATCGCAGCCTGCGGCTACCAGTGCAGGTGCATTTTCAAGGGTTACGCCACCATCTACTTCTATCAGTGTGTTGCTGCCGGCGGCATTAATCATGGCCTTTACCTTGCTTATTTTCTGCAATGCCTGCTGTATGAATTTCTGGCCACCAAAACCAGGGTTCACGCTCATGATGAGTACCAGGTCTACATCAGCTATAATGTCTTCCAGTACGCTGACCGGTGTGTGCGGATTGAGCGATACACCCGCCTTCATGCCAAGTGCCTTGATGGCTTGTATGCTGCGGTGCAGGTGCGTGCTGGCTTCGTAATGTACGGTAAGAATATCGGCACCTGCTTTTTTAAACTCTTCAAAATACTTTTCCGGCTCTACGATCATCAGGTGCACGTCAAAGGTCTTTTTAGCGGCCTTTTTCATCTGGCTGATGATAGACATGCCATAGCTGATGTTGGGCACAAAACGACCATCCATAATATCGAGGTGAAACCAGTCGGCCTCACTATTGTTTACCATTTCTATATCGCGGCCGAGGTTCAGAAAATCGGCAGAAAGCATGGAAGGCGCTATTATGGGCATTGCTCGAAAAATTTGTATTTATAAGATGGCGCAAAGGTAAATAAAAAGCGCGGGTGTTTACCCGCGCCTGTGTTCAGCGTATGTATGGTTATGTAATCAATTAGCTACATATGAATGTTTGCACCCGCCATCGCATTTATGGCCGCAACCATCGGCGCAGTTGTTATCGCATTTGTGCTTACAGTACTTGTGGTTCACATCATACATCTTTATCTTTTTATAAGTAGCCTTGTCCACATCTATAAATACGGTTTTCACCGGGTAGTTGCCCGTTGTTATCACCGGTATGTTCTCTATCTCTTCGTTTACGATTAGCGCTTTGTGCACCTCGCCTTTTGTAAAAGTGGTGCCGCAACAATCGTTGCAGGTGCATAGCTCTTCGCCATCGTAGCGGGCATATACTTTCACCTTCAGGCGGGCATTGTCATCGCGTTCTATATATTTCACTACCTCCTGCACCTGTGGTGGATTGGTATAGTAGAAGGCATTGCCGCATTTGCTCATAAAATACAGGTCGCAGCCTTCCAGTGCCTCCACACGCCAGCCGCGGATGGTCTTTTCGCCGGGTAGGGCCAGCAAGCTATATACATATTTATGGTTGCCATCGCCCAGCATGCCCTGAGCGCCAAATGGCAGATTGGCAGCTGATAATTTATCGCGCGTAAAGCGAGGGTCGCTTACGCCCGTATAACCCATAGATTGAAACAGTTCGTTGATCTCCTTTTTGTATTTGGGTATTTCGGCCAGCGCCTTCATGTTTTTGAATTGCTGGTCGCCATCCAGCACATTGCACATAATGGCAAACTGCGGGTTGGAACCGAGCTTTGTAACTATAGTAGGCGTTTTGCCCGGAGGTACTTTAAAGATGCGATGCTGATTGGTACATGCCGGCTGTGCAAAAGCGGCTATGGACTGTAATGCTGCTACCAGTAAGAGTATGGCTTTTTTCATAAGAAAAGTGTTTAGCGTTAACCAGATACATATTATTATTGGTTTGTAGGGATAATAAAACAATGCCACCGCTGCAATAATTGCAGCAACAGGGTAGAAACCTTTATATTGCAAGCATGTTTCGCAGGATATTGATGATGCTGTGCCTGCCTATTGCAGCGAATGCACAGGTAGATATAGGTGGGGGAGGGGA
>DASWWE010000122.1:0-4056 GCA_036406055.1 Flavipsychrobacter sp.
GAAATACGGGCGTATGGTGCAGTATGTAGATTGCATGATAGATACTAATAGTAGTATATTTTTCAATAATGCCAGTGAAGATATAGGATGGCTTACCCAGGGTAAGGTTAAAACAAATAAGATCACTTCATTTTTCGATTATATAGAAACGAATACGGGTGCACCTGATAAACAGCTGTTGAAGAATAAGAAAACCAGAGAAAATTATTATGATTTAAGAAGCAAATGGTATACTACAAAGGACTCTTTAATTGAGGTAAAGCTGGAACATACGGATGAATTTCAAAAGCGTTTAAAAGAGGCGATTGATCTGGCATTGAAGGATAGCATTGGAAATGCCGGGCTGGAAGAATATGCGCAGAAATATCTATCGCCGAAAGATGTACTAAGGCTGAAAAGACAAAGAGTAGTATGGGGTATGTGCAGCCGGGATAATTCGCCAAGGGTACATGCATTGGAAATAGCAAAACTTTCTGCTGAAACGGTAAGCTGGGAGATATTCCTCAGGGCGCATTTAGATATTATGAACGATAATTTTAACCGTGCAAGCGATGCTAGCTATGCATGGGGTAGACGGAAAACTTACATCAAAGAAATAGAAGCCTTGCAGCTGGATATACCTTCGCTGATGTTTGGAACTACATTACGGATTGATAAGCCTTCCGGTACACACTATTTCGGTTCGATAGAAAGAACGGGCAGGGCGCTGGTAGAATCTGAAAAGGCTAAAGAAATAGAAGCTATGATGGCAGAAGCTATTGCGGATACATCGCTGGATGTATATAACCGTTTCATGTTTTACTCTTTGTTTAAAAACTATGCATATCATATAGAAGATGAGATGCAGAAAAAAGCTGTGGCGGAAATAATAGATAAAGCCGCCAATACACTACCTGATTATATAGTAGCAGATATAAAAAGCCGGAAAGAGTAGCCACCCAACAAAAACGCGAAGCACCTGCTTCGCGCTTTCTGTATTACGTACTTACTAAACTTAAATGTTGAATGCATCGTCTATCAATGCCTGCTGCTCTTTAGCGTGCATTTTGCTGAAGCCGGTAGCAGATGCGGCACCCGCAGGGCGAGAGATGTATTTCATTGGTATCTCTTCCTGGTTCAGTTTCAGATAGCCTAGTGCGCCCATGTTGCGTGGTTCTTCCTGCACCCATAGCCATTCCGCTTTTTTATACTTGGCTTGCAGCTCTTTCAGTTGTGCTGCTGGCAACGGATACAATTGCTCCAGGCGCACGATGGCTACATCCTGCCTGTTATCGGCCATTTGCTTTTCGCTAAGGTCGAAGTATATTTTACCGCTACACAGTATTACACGTTTTACAGTGCTTGCTTTTTTGATATTCGCATCATCTATCACTTCTTTAAAGCCTCCTGTGGTAAACTCTTCAATGGCAGAGTAGGCGCGTGCATGACGCAGGTTGGCCTTTGGTGAGAAGTTTACCAGCGGTTTGCGGAAATTCCATTTCATCTGCCTGCGGAACATGTGAAACAGGTTGGCCGCAGTCGTGATGTTGGTGATGATCATATTATTCTCCGCACACAGTTGCAGGAAGCGTTCCAGCCTTGCAGACGAGTGCTCCGGACCCTGTCCTTCGTAGCCATGCGGCAGCAACATTACCAGGCTGCTCATCTTCTGCCATTTGGTTTCGGCAGATGCGATGTACTGGTCTATCACTGTTTGTGCACCATTGGCAAAATCGCCAAACTGTGCTTCCCATATGGTAAGTGCGTGCGGGTTGGCTATAGAATATCCATACTCGAAGCCCAGCACGGCAAACTCACTCAGCAAGGAGTTATATATCTGCATAGCGGCCTGGCCATCTGCCAGTTGGCTAAGGCGGCTGTATTCTGCGTGTGTACCTTCATCATGCAGTACCGCGTGACGGTGAGAGAAGGTGCCGCGCTCCACGTCCTGTCCGCTCATGCGTACGGGGATGCCCTCTGCTAACAAGCTTGCATAAGCCATCAATTCGCCTGTAGACCAGTCCAGTTGCCCTTTCTCGTCATACAGTTTTACTTTTTCTTCTATCAGCTTCTGTATCTTACGCAGCGGCTTAAAGTCTGCCGGTATGGCCATCAGGCCTTTAAACAGCTTTTCTACCTGTTCTTTGCTGATAGCTGTATCAGGTGATTGGCCGAAGTCGGCATCTGTAGCACGGCTCAAGTCTGCCCATGCCTGCTCCGGTGCCTGGCGCTGATAAGGCAATGGTTTTTGCTTTATCTCATCCAGGCGTTGCTGCAGGTCGTCCCAGAAGCGTTTTTCCATTTCCTTCGCCAGGTCTTGCGCATCGTTGGTGCCGTTTTTCAGCAGGTATTGTGTATATACCTCGCGTGGGTTCGGGTGCTTCTTTATCAGCTCGTACATAGCGGGCTGGGTAAAGCTCGGGTCATCGCCTTCGTTGTGGCCATGACGACGATAGCACACCATATCTATAAAGATATCCTGGTTGAACTGCTGGCGGTATTTCACAGCCAGTTTAGCTGCGCGTACCACTGCTTCCGGGTCATCACCATTTACGTGCAGTACGGGTGCCTGCACCATAGAGGCTATGCTGGTGCAATAGTCGGCACTGCGTGCATCATCAAAGTCGGTAGTGAAGCCTATCTGGTTGTTGATAACAAAGTGGATGGTACCACCTGTTTTATAACCCGGCAGCTTGCTCATCTGCAGCAGTTCGTATACCACGCCCTGTCCTGCAACGGCAGCATCACCGTGTATCAGTATCGGTAATACTTTATCGTATTGTTTATTGTACAGTATATCGGCCTTCGCACGGGCAAAGCCTGCTACTACAGGGTCTACCACCTCAAGGTGCGATGGGTTAGGCGTTAGTTGTACATTGATGTCTTTACCCGCCGGTGTCTGAATATTGCTGCGGAAGCCCAGGTGATACTTCACATCGCCGCTACCCATGGTAGTGTCGGGCGGCATGTTACCTTCAAATTCAGAGAACACCTGCTCATAGGTTTTGCGCATGATGTTGGTCAGCACATTCAGGCGGCCACGGTGTGCCATGCCTATCACTATCTCCTTCACATCTGCATTGGCAGCTTCATTGATGATGGTATCCAGTGCTGGGATGGTGCTTTCGCCACCTTCCAGGCTAAAGCGTTTCTGGCCTATGTATTTCGTATGCAGGAACTTCTCGAAGATGACACCTTCGTTCAGTTTCTCCAGTATGCGTTTCTTTTCATCCAGCGATAGTTCTTGCTGTTGTATTGCCTCATATTCGCGCTGCACCCACATGCAGGTATCATAGTTATTGATGTAGGTGTATTCAATACCCACATCGCCTGCATACAGTTTTTTTAGTTTCGCTATAATGTCATTCAGCTTTGCTTTGCCCATGCCTACAAAGGCACCTGCTGCAAACTCAGTATTCAGGTCGGCCTCAGTCAGGTCGAAGTCGGCAAGGTCCAGGTGTGGCTTGCGGTCTTTACGCGGACGGATAGGGTTGGTTGTAGCAACCAGGTGCCCACGCTTCCAGTAAGAACGGATAAGGCGGTAAACACCTATTTCTTTGGCTACCTGTTCGTTGCTTACCGGTGTTTTGTCGATACTAATGGTTGATACGGCTGTAGCACCATTGCCATTTTTAGAGATGGCAAAGTCGAAGCCTTCAAAAAATTTCTTCCATTCAGGATCAACCGTTGCAGGGTCTTTCACATAATCTGTGTACATCGATTCGATGTAAGAGGGGTGTGAATTCATCACGTATGAAAAATCTTCCATCGTAGAAAACCTATAATTTGGTAGTGTTAGCTGTTATGAAAAATGTCGTTACTGCTTTGGTTTGCAGGGCGGTTAGCAAAGTTAATGTAAAATGTAAAAGATGCCTTGCGAAATTGGCGGTAAAGTATAGTTTGGTTTTTGTAATATGAAAAGCCAGTAAACAGCGAAAAGCCCCGCAAAAATGCAGGGCTTTCATTATTATATATATCGCCGTTTTAGTCTGCTTTTACAAATTTGCCGCGCCATATCATATCATCTGCATATATGTTGCAGAAATACAGGCCCGATGGCAGTGTGCTTACGGTAAC
>DASWWE010000123.1:0-5077 GCA_036406055.1 Flavipsychrobacter sp.
TAGTTTACCAGCCCTTCCAGCTCACCGGTGTTTACGTTAAACAGCTTGAGGTCTTTCTTAGATAAAGTGATAAGCCCTGTGTTGAATTTGGGGAATATCTCCATTTTTTCCAGCAGCACATAGCCCAGAAACTGCATGCGCTGTGCGCTCCAGCTATCATATACTTCTTCGTGTATGCGGGTATGGTTCAGCCCTTTGCGTTTAAAGTCGGCTACCATATCGTGCACACTGGCCGTAGTGGCGGGAAAGCGGAAAGAACCCGTATCGGTCATCACACCGGTATACAGGCAGGCAGCTATGTCCATATTTATCATAGCATTATCGCCACACAGGTTGATGAAGTCATACACCATCTCGCAGGTGCTGCTTTTGGTAGGGTCGCTCATGGCATAGTCCCACACGGTTTTGGGCAGCAGGTGGTGGTCTATCATCACCTTGGGTTGCGTAGCGGCTTCCAGGTGGGTGGTGAGGTGCTTGGTACGGCTAAAATCGTTGAAATCGAGGCAGAAGATAATATCTGCATCGGCCAGTGCCTTTTCTGCATTCTTCGATTCGGCCTCGTAGTTTACCACCTTTTCCACTCCCGGCATCCACATCAGGAATTCCGGTATCTCGCTGGGGGCTACAGGTGTTACACTATGGCCCTTTGCTACCAGGTAGTGGTATAAGCCCAGCATACTGCCTATAGCATCGCCATCGGGCTTGTGATGGGTGGTGATGAAAATGCGCTTAGGGGTACTTAATAAAGGAAATATCTCTTCTATGGGTAGCATCAGCTATATTATGCAAATAAATGAAGCGTCAAAAGTAATGAGGAAAAAGCACTATTTGCATATAGCCCTCGTTAAATAACACTAAATATCCCTACCTTTGCGCCCGAAATATCAAGTTATATCTTACTATATGTCAAATCGTACTTTTACAATGATCAAGCCTGATGCGGTACGCGCAGGCAATATCGGCAACATACTGCAAATGATAAACGCAGCAGGTTTCCGCATCGTAGCTATGAAATATACACGCCTGACAATGGACCAGGCTGGTGCTTTTTACGAAGTGCACAAAGAGCGCCCTTTCTACGGTGAGCTGACAGAATTTATGAGCAGCGGCCCGATAGTAGCGGCCATACTGGAAAAAGACAACGCCGTTGCCGACTTCCGTAAACTGATAGGTGCTACCAACCCTGCACAGGCAGAAGAAGGTACTATCCGTAAAAAATACGCAGCATCTATAGGTGAAAACGCCGTACACGGTTCTGACAGCGATGAGAACGCTAAAATAGAAGGCGATTTCTTCTTCAACGGGCTGGAGCGTTTCTAAGCGTTACGCAATACATATTATATATAAAGAGCCTCTGCTATCCGCAGGGGCTTTTTTAATGCACGATGGCGGGGTATTTTTATATACCATTTACTAAACATATTTCTCATGAAGGCTATAGAACACATCAACCCCGATGGCATGTATAAAAGCCCAGCCTTTAGCCAGGCTGTGGTAACACAGGGCGATGGCAAAACCATATATATAGGCGGGCAAAACGGTATAGATGCCAACGGCAAGATGGCAGGCACAGATATAGCCACCCAAACCACGCAGGCTATGAAGAATATAGAAACCCTACTGCAAGCCTGTGGTGCCGGCTGGGATCATGTGGTACGCTTTACCATCATCATGAAGCAGGGAGAAGACCTGATGGCAGGCTTCAAAGCATCGCAGGCATTTACCGGCAAGGCAGCACAACAGGCAGCCGTTACCGCTATGGTGGTGGCAGGGCTGGCACATCCCGAAGCGGTGGTAGAGATAGATGCCATAGCCTATATAGGCGATGCCAAAGGTTAAAAGGTAGCAATTCTACAGCCTTTACAGGCTACTTTTCACTATTTTAGTGTCTTAAGGGATTAATTAAAAAAAAAAGAGAAACACATGTTTACTATCCGCCCCATACAAGAGCGGGATGCTGATGCATTGTACCATCTTGTAGAAACAAACAAACAACGTATTGCCGACTACTTTCCCCTGACACTGGAAAAAGCTGCGAGTGCCGATGTGGCCAAACAATCGATACAGATGTATAACCTGCTATCGCTGAAAAACAAACTACACGTATTGGTGATGCATGACGATGCTGCTGCCGATGGCCTTGTGGGCATCATCTTTCTGAAAAACATAGATGCGAAAACAGGTAAGTGCGAACTGGCTTATTTCATCAACGAAGGCCATGAGGGTAAAGGCATTACATCGCAAATGGTGATGCGTGCCGTAGACCTCGCCTTCAACCAGCTGCAACTGAACAAGGTATGTTGCCGCGTGGTAACCGACCATGCATCCAGCAACCGGGTGATGCAGAAAACGGGCTTTGAACTGGAAGGCGTGCTGAGACAGGAATACCGCATAACCGATGGCACACTGAAAGACCTGAACTATTACGGGCTGCTGCGTACCCACTGAAAATAATAAGAGCCCTCGTACTGAGGGCTCTGTTATTAAGCATTCATCTTATTGCGGCAATACACATCGATACCCCGGTGCAGAAAAGCTGCAAGCCCTTCTTTATAAGCATCGTAGTGAGCTTTATAACGTTCATCGCTAACATATAGTTCTCCTATTTTCTGATACACATCCAGCGGGCAGGTGTAAAATTTCATAATCATATCGTGGTGCCTTTGTACCAAAGCCTGTACTTCCGCAGTGGCAGGGTCGGTACCCATAAGGGCTACCAGTGCATGGTTGATGTCCTCGCCCTCCTGCTTTAGTGCTGCCAGTTGCTCCTTCTTCATAGCATTGATATTGCGTTTCGATTCATCCAGCTTATCCTGCCCCCAGCGTTCTTTTACCTCGGCCTCCCAGGCAGCTACCTGCTCTTTGCTGAAGCCTTTATACATTTCATCGTAGTTCATGTTTTCTGTTTTTAAGTTAACAATGGTGTTATCTATGGTTTGCACAAGTGTTTGCAGCCGCGCTATCCTCCGGTGCAGCTCTGCCCTATGGCCATTCAGGGCAGCCAGTGCATCAAAGTGTACATCATCCAGTATTTCCTGTATTTGTGCCAGGGGCATATCCAGCTCTTTATAAAAGCGTATCTGCTGCAGCCGTAGCAGTTCTTCCCTGCCATAATAACGATAACCGGTATCTGTACGGGTGGCGGGTTTCAGCAAGCCTATAGCATCGTAATGGTGCAGTGTGCGCACACTCACCCCCGATATTTTAGCCAGCTGATTTACCGTAAACTTGTCCATACCCAATGTTTGAAATACAAAGAAAGGGTATGACGCCACGTTAGGGTCAAATGTTTTTACAGGTTTTTTTGAAAAAAAGATTTTTAGGGTGCTTGTTGTACCTGTGCTTGTGTGCGGGGATAGCGTTTGAACACACCGAAGGGAATATTGAAGCTAAGGGTAAACTGGCTGGTGCTTATAAGAAAAGTATTCTTCTGTGTATTAAATAGATTATAGCCGTATGTTATCTGCATCAGGCTGAAGGCACTTAAACCTATTCTAGGTGTGGCGATAAATTGGCCGTTGCCTTTAAAGTCTGTAAGGTTTCTTAGTTCGATGCCAACTACGGTGCCGTAGGCAAATTCTATACCTGCCTTGTAACCATAATAAAACGGTATAGCATTCGTCGATTTAGCTTCATTTATCTCACCCGCCGCATATAACACAAAGGTGGCAGGAAATTCTTTTTCTACCGCAGACACATAAATATAAGAAAGCCCCAACCCTTGAAACCATGCTTTATTCCACCCTGCATCTACATGCAGTGCCACATGGCTCCGGCCTTCATACACAAAGCGTTTAGCAGTATCAGCCTGCGCATGACTTTTGATAGCAAACAATATAAATAGCAATACAGTATATAGAATACGCATAATGGGGTATGTGACTGAAAAATATTATGTTTTATTCGATTGTGCAACCCTATACCAAAAGCAATACAATTAGGCATGACGATTGTCGAAAAAAAATATTTTTTGTTATTATCATTTTATACGTAATATTGCTATGTAAATTTACGGCTGTGGGGAAGACACGAACCCACTACTATCCTGAAAAAGCCAGTGTTTGAAGTACGGTGCCAACTTGTAATGGCATGAACGGGTGACGACCCTACCCAACATACGTTTCAAGGTCTACACGCCCTTTCCCAAAGTGTTTTACAGGCAACAGTTACGTTGCAATATTTCATTATTTATTGTTTAAACCTTTTCAATCACTATTGGGAGGGATAAAAAAACGTATATCCTGTTCCCAGCAAATAATATATCATAATGAGTAATTTAGATAATAACCAGGAGCAGCCAAAGCCGCTGCCTACCATATACGATAACCCGCAGATAGACCTTGCCGCACTGCATGCCCGCGTAGATGAACTGGCAAAGCGTGCAGGCCACCACAAAGGGCTATTCATAGTAATGCAGGGCAATGAATGGCTGGAACAAGCCAGCAAGCGACCGATACCCACCATGCTTTTCAGCGAGTATTGGCACGAGGGTGAGCTATGTATATTGTTTGCCGATACCAATGTGGGCAAAAGCATCCTTGCGGTGCAGATAGCCGATAGCATCAGTACGGGTAAAGCCATACCGGGCTTTCAGTTGGAAGCCCAGGCACAGCCGGTGGTGTACTTCGATTTCGAGCTGTTTGATAAGCAATTTGAGGCAAGGTATAGTATCAATTATACGCAGCATTATCATTTTGACAAACACTTCTACCGTGCGGAGATAAACCCCGAAACCGAGGTGCCCAGCCACTTTGACGACTTTGAGGAATACCTCCACTTCTCGCTGGAAAAGACGATACAGGAAACGGGTGCCAAGGTGCTGGTGATAGACAACCTGACCTACCTGAAGAACGAGACCGAACGCGCCAAAGATGCCCTGCCACTGATGAAGCAGCTAAAGGCACTGAAAGCCCGCTACGGCCTTAGCATCCTCGCCCTTGCCCACACCCCCAAGCGCGACCTGTGCAAACCCATGACCCGCAACGACCTGCAAGGCAGCAAGATGCTCATCAACTTTTGCGATAGTAGTTTTTGCATCGGCGAAAGCCAGAGCGACAAAAGCCTGCGCTACCTGAAG
>DASWWE010000124.1:0-3394 GCA_036406055.1 Flavipsychrobacter sp.
TTTATATAGAGGCTATCTGCTGCTGTATTCAAAGGAAATACTTCCTGCAGATGTGGTGTAGTAAGTGTAGAGGTCGTTTGCTGCAATAAATGTTCCCAGCGTTCGCGCATGGTAAGTATGCCACAGCGTATATCCGAAACAGGGCGCGTGTGGGTAAAAGGTAAAAGTCTATTTCGTACTTCAGTATCGAATAGAATAATATTCATTTTCAGTAGTTGCACTCCCCATCCAGTCCCTGAAATAGGGGCGTAGAGTGATTGATCAAATCAAAAAATCCCGACAAAAGTCGGGATTTTTCGTGCGTATTGCAAATGATATAATTGTTGATTATTTCTTTTTCTCGTAACGTTTCTTGAATTTGTCGATACGACCAGCGGTATCCACAAATACTGATTTACCGGTATAGAATGGGTGAGACATGTGAGAGATCTCCACTTTTACCAGTGGATACTCGTTGCCATCTTCCCAGGTAATTGTTTCCCTTGTAGCCGCTGTAGAGCGTGTCAGGAAAGAGTAGTCGTTAGACATATCTTTGAAAACTACTAAACGATAGCCTTCCGGGTGGATTCCTTTTTTCATTTCTTTAATTATTTAGTGCATGGATTTTGCCATGCGGTTTTAAAATTTGAGTGTGCAAAGATAAGGTAAATATTAAAGGCAACCAACAAATTAGCAGTAAAATTTATAATTCTGCTAATGTGATATTAGTTTTTAGCCTCTTTTTGACTCTTTTTGCCCTCTTTTTTCATAGGTGAGGTGTAGCCATCCTTCAGCATTTTCTCCAGGTCTTCGGCTGCCTGCTCTGCAAAGTTGTACTTGGCTATCACTGCACCATCGGGCCCTACCAGGAAAGCCTGGGGGATGAATGAGGTACCATATTCGCTTGCCGCCTTTGAATCCCAGCCTTTAAGATCGCTCATATGGTATGGCCAGTACAGGCTGTCTTTAGCTATTGCTTTCACCCACGGGTCTTTATCCTTGTCCAGCGATATGCTTACTACCTCAAAGCCTTTCTTGGCACCTTTTATCTTCTGGCCGTTATATTTCTTATACATTTCTACCAGCCTTGGGTTGGCACGGCGGCAAGGGCCACACCACGATGCCCAGAAGTCCAGCAGCACCACGCGTTTCTCATATACTTCCGAAAGCTTTATGGGTTTGTCGTCTGGTGTCGTCAGGTTCAGCTCCGGCGCCAGTTGGCCCACTTTTATCTTGGTGTTTTCATATTGGGCATGTGCTGCTGTGCTTATAGAAAGTGCCAATACAGCTGTAGCTATTAATTTCCTCATTATTATGTGTTTATTCTAAATGTCTAAATGTAGGTTTTAAGACAGTATCCTTTTTCTTAAAGTTAGCAGGAAGTCTGGTAAAATTATCATAAATGCAGTGTCAACCCATCGTAAGCAAGGTGCATTTTTTCAGGCAACCCTTTTTCTATTTCTGCATGCAAGCCCAGTTGATGGCTGATGTGCGTGAAATAAGTGTTTTCAGCGCCTACAGCGGTCGCCACTTCTATGGCCTGCGACAAAGTATAATGGGATGGATGCTCCTGGTGACGCAAAGCATTCAGCACGAAGGCTTTACTTCCTTTGGCTTTATTCATTTCTTCCATGGTGATATAATTGGCATCGGTGATATAAGTAAAATCATTTATGCGGAAACCAAGTACCTCCATTTTATAATGAAGTACCCGTATCGGTACGATTTGCAACCCGTTGATACTAAATGGCTCTGATGCCGTAATTGTATTGAGGTTCACCTGTGGCAGACCAGGATAGCTTAGCTCTTGAAATACATATTGAAATTCCCGGTGCAGCACTTCTTGTGTGGCTTCCGTGGCAAATACTTCCATGGCCCTGCCATCATGAAAATTATAGGCGCGCACATCATCCATGCCGGCAGTATGGTCTTTATGGCCGTGGGTGAAAATTATAGCATCCAGCTTACGCACATGAGCGCGCAGCATCTGCTGCCTGAAATCGGGCCCGCTATCTATTACAATGCTTGCCTCCGGTGTTTCTACCCATACTGATGTGCGCAGGCGGTTATCGCGTGCATCGGTTGAGGTACAAACAGAACAATCGCAACCTATGAACGGAACACCCTGGGAAGTACCGGTACCTAAAAATGTAACTTTCACGGCTAAAGGTCTATTTCTGTTTGTACGCTATTATCATCATCTGCCGTAGGTGCAGCTTTCAGTTGCCGGTACCATTTCAGCATTTCCCCGCTCAGTTCTTCTTCCTTTACGTCAATTGTTGGTAAAATTTCTATCAGCGCATTGATACGGCCTTCTACACTCAGGAACTTATTGATGACCGCGACGCGCCTGTCTTCAAGGATGCAGTAGCCGGAGTTGAAATTACCCTTCTCGTAACGTATGATGTATTTAGCTTCCTCAAAAAGCTGTTCCAGTTTTTTAAGGGTGTTTGCTGTATATTTGAAGCTCATTAGCAATTCCGGTTTCGATGGCTAAAATTAGAAAATTCGCAGGATTTATTGTTGTTCTCTTCGCTCTTACTACTTCTTTCAATCAATCATATGCCCAAAGTTATTATGTGGAAGAACCCCGTACTTTCTTTGGCGGGCTTATAGCCGGGGGCAATTTTACCCAGGTAGATGGTGATAATTATGCCGGTTATCACAAAGTGGGAATGAATGTGGGCGGTGTTGTTTATACCCGTTTTACAAATTATCTGGCAGCCAGCCTTGAAATATTATATTCAGAAAAAGGCAGCCGCGGCCACCGCTCGCAGCTTTCAAACAATAGGGTATTTGAACTCAGGCGTTATAACATTAACCTGAACTATGCCGAAGTGCCTATTATGCTCAACTATTTTGATAAGCATAGGGCCAATTTTGGTGCGGGATTATCTTATTCGCAATTGATAAGTTCAAAAGAATCGGTAGAAACGAATAACACAACCTTCAACGATACTATAAATTTTGACAGGTATCCGTTTAAAAAGTATGATTTGAATTTTATACTGGGAGGAAGCCTGAAGCTGGTGAAAGGATTGCATCTTAACCTTCGTTTTCAGTATTCTTTACTGCCCGTTCGTAAAACCATTTATCCGGAACTAGGCAGGGCAGAGCAGTACAATAACGTATGGACACTGCGTTTGGTTTATCTCTTCGGAACTGAAGACAAATAAACATTAAACTATGCAACTGCAGTTAAGGCTGGACTGGAGTGAGATGGATATGTTCGCGCATATCAACAATGTATCTTATTTCAAGTATCTGCAGGCGGCCCGTGTCAACTACTGGGAGCAGATAGGTTTGAAAACACCACATACCAATGGCTTAGGCCCTATGCTGGCATCTACGGGCTGCCAGTTTCGCAAGCCTTTGTTCTATCCGGGCAACATTATCATAGATACCAGCGTTCAAT
>DASWWE010000125.1:0-4177 GCA_036406055.1 Flavipsychrobacter sp.
ACAACGTATTGCTGTGTGTAGATAACACCTTTGCATCGCCTGTGTTGCAACAGCCTATAGCACTGGGTGCAGATATCGTGATACACAGTGCTACCAAATACCTGGGTGGCCATAGCGACCTGATAGCGGGCATCGTCATATCTGCTACGCAAGAGTTGGGCGACCAAATAAAATTCATACAGAATGCGAGTGGTGCTATACTGTCCCCGCACGATAGCTGGCTGGTGATACGCGGGATAGAAACACTGGAACTACGTGTGCAGCAACACTCACGCAATGCACAGGCAGTGGCGGAATATCTTGCTAACCACCCGGCAATTGATAAAATATACTATCCCGGCCTGGCTACACACCACAATCATGATATAGCTGTCAAACAGCAAAGTGGCTTTGGCGGTGTAATATCCTTTACCCTGAAAGTGGATACAGAAGAAGCTGCAAAAGCTGTAGTGTGCAATACCAAATACTTTAAACTAGCAGAAAGCCTCGGCGGCGTGAAGAGCCTGCTATGCCACCCTGCACAAATGACCCATAAATCGATACCTGCTGAAAAGCGTCGCGCAAGTGGTGTAGCCGATAGCCTGGTGCGCCTGAGCGTAGGCCTGGAAAATGTAGAAGACCTGATAAAAGATATAGACCAGGCGCTGGAGAAAGCACAACAAACCGTAACGGCGGAAAGCGTTGCTACATTTCAATAATCATTAACGGCTATAGATAGCCAACTGTTTAAACAACTTGAAACACTCAAAAAATGTCTATTCCACAAAAGAAATTAACGATCGGCCTTTTCGGCTTTGGTGTAGTGGGTACCGGCCTGTATACCGTACTGCAACAAACACCTTCATTGAATGCAGAGATAAAGCAGGTGTGTATCAAACATCCTGAAAAGAAACGTGCTGCGCCTGAGTATTTATTCACCACAGATGCTACGGTACTGCTGGAAGATGCAGAGATAAACGTGATAGTAGAACTGATAGACGATGCGGATGCAGCTTATCATATAGTAAAACATGCACTGACCGCAGGAAAAGCTGTCGTAAGTGCCAATAAAAAAATGATAGCCGAGCACCTGCAGGAACTGCTGGAACTGCAAGCGAAATACAATGTACCGTTCCTGTATGAATCGGCATGCTGTGCCAGTATACCGGTAGTACGCAACCTGGAAGAGTACTATGATAACGACCTGCTGCAAAGCATCAGCGGCATCGTAAATGGTTCTACCAACTATATACTGACACGTGTGTTCCAGGATAAGATAAGCTTTGATGAAGCACTGCTGCATGCACAGGCAGAAGGCTTTGCAGAGAGCAACCCTGCGCTGGATGTAGAGGGCATAGATGCGGTAAATAAACTGTCGATACTGCTGAACCATGCTTATGGCATTGTATCTGACCCCAAAAAGATAGTTCACACCGGCATACAAAACCTAGATAGTCACGATGCCACTTTTGCCAAAGAAAAAGGCTACGAGATAAAACTGGTTGCACAGGCCAAAAAGCTGGATAACGATGCAGTAGCCGCGTTTGTACTACCACAATTTATAGAACAAACCAACCAGCTTTATAATGTGCGCAATGAATATAACGGCGTCATCATAGAAAGCGGGTTTGCAGATAAGCAGTTCTTTTATGGTAAAGGCGCGGGTAGCCTGCCAACAGCGTCGGCCGTATTGAGCGATATATCGGCACTGCGCTATGATTACAAGTATGAATATAAGAAGCTGCATAGCAGTAACCGTCCGGTATTGACCAATGATTTCCTGTTGCGTGTGTATGTACGTTTCGAAGGTTTATTCCAGGTGCCGCACGAGCGCTTTGAAAGAATAGAAGAATGGAGCAGCAGCGAAAAACGCTGTTATGTGATAGGCGTTATAAAATTCAGCAAACTGGTAGATAATAATTGGTGGAAGAAAAAAGGCACATCGCTGGTAGTATTGCCCGATGCCTTTGTAGATGGTGTGGAAGAAAAAGAAAGCGTAGCAGAAGAATTATTGGCTGTGGTTTAAAACCGTTCGGCCATGCCCAGGCCAAACAGTGCATAGTCGTATATAGCAGGGTCATCAACATTCAAACGGCGCAAGCCATATGTAAGCTCCAGCGCATTTTGCCAGTTCGACTTATCGTTATCGATAAGCTGCAAGCGCGATGCCACACGGGCTACATGCACATCAAGCGGACAAACTAAGTGGCGTGGATGGATTGTTTTCCATATACCAAAATCCACGCCCTGTTTGTCCCTTCTCACCATCCAGCGCAGGTACATGTTAATGCGCTTACAGGCTGATTTTCGGGCAGGGGTAGCTATATGCTTACGGGTACGCTCCGGATGCTCTATAGAGAAAAAGTAATTATGAAAATGGATGAGCGCCTGTTCCACAGTATCGTGCTCGTAGGTCTTGCCCGGCACAAAGGCCTTTTCCAGGCTATCGTGCTGTTGGTAATGCCATTGCAGGAAATGGATAAAATATAACAGGTCGGTAGCATTGAAGGTGCGGTGCACAAAGCCAAGCATCTTCTTCAAGTCGGTATCTTGATGATTGAGGATAAAATCGTGCGGTGCATTATCCATCCACTGCATCAGTTTACGGCAATTGTTGATGATGGTGGTACGGTTGCCCCATGCCAGTACGGCAGCAAACAGCCCACTTATCTCTATATCCTGCTTGTGCGTAAAACTATGCGGTATGCAGATGGGATCGCCGGAAATAAAAGAAGGCTGGTTGTACAGCCTTACTTTTTCATCCAGTAAATTTTTCAATCCCTTCAAATCCTTCATCAATACCGTTATTAGAATATACCCAGGAATTTTTTCTTTTTAACACGCACCTTTATCATTTTGATGTCTTTATTAGGGCGGTCGCGCTGATCGCGAGGTTCAGCCGATATTTTGTCTACTACATCCATACCTTCTTCTACAATGCCATATACGGTATAGCCGCCATCCAGGTGCGGTGTGCCGCCTTTTGTTTTATAAATAGCGCGCTGTGCCGGCGTGAAAACACGTTTGGTACTGGCCGTTATCCTATCCAGTTCTTCATCGGTATATGTTTTACCCGTAACTATATAAAACTGGCAGCCGCTCGATGCTTTTTCAGGGTTTCCATCGCGCGCCATACCTACGGCACCGCGCTGGTGAAAGTTCGCTTCATTTATTTCGGCAGGTACGCGATAGCCATTATCGCCTTCACCTAACGGTTGCCCGGCGGTTGCTTTTTTAGAAAGTGGATCGCCGCCTTGTATCACAAAATTAGGTATCACCCGGTGGAACAATGTGCTATCGTAAAATTTTTCCTTAGCCAGTTTCAGCATATTACTGGTGTGCTTGGGCGTGTTTTCATACAGTGCCAGCACTATTTTACCGTATTCTGTCTCAATCACTACTTTGTTCTTATTTACCGATTGTGCCGATGCAGAAAGAGTGAAAGCCACTAATAAAGTAAGTACCGATGCGAAAAGTTTTTTCATAGATTATATATGGTTCTTAATATTTGCAGATGTTATTTGTGACGCGAACATAATAACAAATACTAAATTAGCCCAATAATAGACCAAACCAATGTCTGTAACACGAAGGGTAAAAGCACTGAGCAAGCTATTGCCGGAATGGGCCTGGAACCAGGAAAAGCGCCGCCCTATTGCGGTTTTCAACCCCGGCAGGCCTGAACGTGTGCGTAAAGCAGACACGGCACCTGTTTATACCGTTTTTGATTTCAACGAAAAAGAACTGGAAGAACGGCAATTGCCTGATGAAAAAGCCTGCCGCATATATCTGGACAATGGCCGCGTGACATGGATAAATGTTGACGGACTGCAAAAGCAAGCGGTTGAAAAACTTACTACGCATTATAATGTGCACCCCCTAGTGGTAGAAGACATACTGAGCATAGGCCAGCGAGCCAAGATGGATGAGGTGGAGAATGTAGTTTTCTGTTTATTGCCTATGCTGTATTATAATGAAGGGACAGGTGAAATAGAGGCCGAACAAGTTAGCATTGTGTTGGGTACCAATTTTGTTATATCCTTCCAGGAAGACCCGGAAAGGGATGTGTTTGACCCTGTGCGAGAAAGAATACGTAGCGGTAATATTAAAATACGCCAGCGTTCGGCAGACTACCTGTGCTATAGCCTGATAGATGCTGTGGTAGATAGCTATTTTGGAATCATAGAAAAAATAAGCG
>DASWWE010000126.1:0-21988 GCA_036406055.1 Flavipsychrobacter sp.
TATATCGAAACCTGTACCCCAAACGGCTATCACTATTGCCAAAACTACCAAAGTGCCTGCGCAGAAAGTGGTAGTACATGAACCGGCAGCATCTGTGCAAACGATAATAACCAAGCCAACAGTAACGAAACCTGCAGTAAAAACACAGCCAAAACCGGCAGTGAAGCAAACAAAACTAAGCCCCGTGAAAACGCCAAAGGCGGCTGTTACGTCTAAGAAAGCACCGGCAAAGAAGACCGTAGTAACAAAAGAAGTAAACGATAAAAAGAAACAAACAGCCCCTAAAGATAAAAACGACAATAAAGAGAAAAAACCTAAATACATCTATCAAGCGCAATAAATGAAATAACAGCTTAAAAACGCAACGCAATATGAGTAAAAAAGATCAACCCATCATTGTAGGCCTGGATATAGGCACCACTAAGGTGGTAGCTATTGCAGGCCGGAAAAACGAGTATGGCAAGCTGGAGATACTTGGCTTCGGTAAGTCGGAATCTCAGGGTGTGAGCCATGGCGTGGTAATGAATATAGAGCAGTGCATTCGCTCTATAGAAATGGCCATAGAAAAATGCATACAGTCGAACCCGAACCTTGAGATCAAGGAGGTGTATGTAGGCATAGCCGGGCAACATATCAAGAGCTTGCAAACACGTGGTGACAGGGTAAGGACACGTACGGAGGAAGAGATCAGCAAGGAAGATATAGACCTGCTGGTACGTGACCAATACAAAACATACATTCCTGCCGGTGATCAGATCATCGATATCGTACCGCAGGAGTTTATGGTGGATAGCACGCCTAATGTGATAGACCCGATAGGGATGAGTGGTGTGAAGATAGGGGCTAACTTCCACATTATAACTGGTGACCGTAATGCTATACGCAATATCAAACGTTGTGTAGATAAATCGCAACTCAAAACACGCGACTTGGTGTTGCAACCATTGGCATCTGCAGCAGCCGTAATGAATGATGAAGATCTGGAAGCAGGTGTGGCTATAGTGGATATAGGCGGTGGTACTACCGATATGGCAGTGTTTTATGATGGTGTATTAAAACATACAGCGGTAATACCATATGCAGGTGTGAATATTACTAACGATATACGTAATGGTCTGGGTGTATTACGCGCACAGGCAGAACAGATGAAAGTACAGTTTGGTACGGCACTGGCAGATGAAGCCAATGCGAATGCATACATTACCATCCCCGGTCTGCGTGGTTTACCGCCCAAAGAAATTTCTGTAAAGAACCTGGCGAATATTATACAGGCACGTATGCAAGAGATACTGGACTACGTAGTATATCATCTGAAAACGATAGACCTTGATAAAAGGTTATATGGTGGCATCATTCTTACGGGTGGTGGTGCACAGCTGAAACACATTATACAACTTACGGAGTATGTAACGGGTTTAGGTGCCCGCATCGGTTATCCAAATGAGCATTTGTCGGGAAATCATTCTGAAACAATGATGAACCCAATGTATTCTACATGTATCGGTTTGATACTTCGTGGCTACCATGATTTTGAAAATGGACGCCTGCGTTTTGTTGGTGAAGGTGGCAACATCATCCACGTAACAGATGAAGAGTTGGCACCGGTAGTAGATGAAATGAAAGTAGCGGAAGATACAGATGAAGAAATGGCTGAGATGAACGGACAGAAAAATGTAAAGCGCACAGAGAACCTGAAGAAACTCTTTGACGGGCTGAAAGGAAAATTTATGCGCTTCTTTGAAGAAGTAGACGATCAGGAAATTGAATAACTTAAAACAGAAACATTTACTCATAACAACTGAATTACTAACCCACAAATAATTATTGTATGATACACTTTGAAATTCCCAAAAATCAATCTTCTATCCTGAAAGTGATAGGTGTAGGCGGTGGCGGTAGTAACGCCGTTAACTATATGCATAGCCTTGGCGTTGAAGGCGTAGACTTCGTGATATGTAATACCGATTCTCAGGCGCTGGCTTTGAGCCCGGTAGCTAATAAAATACAACTGGGGCCGCATCTTACACAAGGTTTGGGTGCCGGTGCCAATCCGGAGATAGGCAAGCAAGCCAGCGAAGAAAGCTTTGAAGATATTTCGAAGATATTGAAAGTAAATACCCGCATGGCTTTCATCACTGCCGGCATGGGTGGTGGTACGGGTACGGGCGGGGCGCCTGTAGTGGCTAAAATATGCCGCGAGCTGGGCATCCTTACTGTAGGTATCGTTACTACACCATTTACATACGAAGGTCGTAAGCGTATGAAACAAGCGCAGGAAGGTATCGACCGTATGCGTGAGCATGTAGACACCATCCTTATCATATCTAATGATAAGCTGCGTCAGCAATTTGGTAATCTGCCATTTACCCAGGCTTTTGCAAAGGCAGATGACGTACTGGCTACTGCTGCAAAATGTATCACAGATGTCATCACCAGCACAGGACAGATAAATGTTGACTTTGCGGACGTATGTACTGTAATGAAAAGCGGAGGCGTAGCGATACTGGGTAGCGCTTGTGTATCAGGCGAGAACCGCGCACTGCACGCCGTAGAGCAGGCTATGAATTCACCATTGCTGAATGATAACGATATCCGTGGTGCTAAATGGATACTGCTCAATATCACATCTGCAGCAGGTGAGTTTGAACACACTATGGATGAAGCGGAAGCAATCCAGGCATATGTGCAACAACAAGCAGGTGATAACTGTGATGTAATACTGGGTATGGGGCATGATCCGAACCTGGATGATAAAATATCCGTAACTGTTATTGCTACAGGCTTCAACCATAAAGAGATCAATATGGAGATGCCTGCAAAGAATAATGAGCCGGAGAAAATAATCGTAACACTGGGCGACCAGAATGCAAACGTAACACCTGCACCGGAAGCGCCGGTTGCAGAAGTAGACCCGATGGCACCTACGCTGGTAGAAATGCCGGTGGTTAACCAAGGAGTAGTTATTGATGCAAAACCTTCGTTCCCTGTTCAGGAAGATAAGCGTGAAGTGTTTACACTGGATGCAAATGAGAAAACATCTACTACACCGACACCTGTTCCTGCAACTTCGAATGAAACGGTGAATACACAACCTCCTACAGCAAGTGTGTCTGATAACGATATACAACTGGTTATCAAAAACGAATTGCCTACACAACCCGAGCAACCACAAAATGCATCGTCTTACAGAATAGGTGACCATGTGCTTACTGCGTTTGAACTGGAAGAAAAGAAACGTTTTGAAGAACAAAAGCGGGCACTGGAAGAGCGTGCAGAGCGCTTGCGCAGGTTGAGCTTCAATGTGAAGGCTACAGAAAGCCATGATGATATGGAAAACGTGCCTGCATATGTGCGCCGCAACATGCAGTTGGATAACAATACACCATCTTCAGAAACATACTACAGTGGTTATAGCGTAGGTGTCAACGATACAAAGAACAACCAAGGCTCTATACAAACCATTAATACATTCCTGGATGGTAAGAAGCCTGATTAACCTTCTCTTTTGTTATATTTCATATTGCGTAACAGCTCCCTTTGTCTAGAGGGAGCTTTCTTTGTATTTGGGTTTTCTTTAACAATAACCATTTAAACTCAAGAGTACCACGACGGTCTATCTATTATAAACAGCAAAAAGAACGTTATGAAAAAGATCATGATTATTGTAGCTATAGTGGGTTCAATGTTCATAGCTAACAGCGCGGAAGCAAAAAATCCATATACACCAAAGGTTGATAAACGTCAATACAATCAGCAAAGTAGGATAAAACACGGTGTAAGGCAGGGGCAGCTTATCAGGCACGAAACACGCAAGCTGCGCATGCAACAGGCCAAGATACGCCATTATGAATATATGGCGAAGGCTGATGGTAGGATAACACCTCGTGAAAGGCATATACTGCAACATGAGCAGCGCAAGGCAAACAAGCATATATACAGGGCGAAACATAATGGCAGGTATTATTAATAAGAATGGTTGGTTTTTGGTTAATGAAGGGGCGCAGTTATGTTGCGCCCTTTCTATTTACATTATATAAGCCGAATTTTACGATAGAGCGGAACATTAAGAATATTGCCCCGCTTTTGTCATAAATAGGTCAGTTTCAACCGGGAATTATAATTATCCCAACCTTTATTGTCACTGTTACGTCTACTATTATCCAGCCTTTTTTATGAAAATGGTTTGATTGTATCAGAACTGTTAATTAATTTGGCTCGAAATTTGTTTTAACTTTTTTACAACAGTTGATACTAAAACAAGGCAACTGGCGTTATTTAACTCTTAAACAAAAGCATATACGGTAAACTTCTACTTAATATTTACATCCGAGATGGTTTGAACTCTACGTTCGAAAACTGGTAGAAGTATATGCAAATAATCCAACAACGTTCTGACTCAGAGCTGATACACGCCTTTATACAGGGCGATGAAAGAGCGCTTGAAACCCTGGTATACCGCTATAAAGACAAGCTGTATACATCTATCTATATGCTGGTGAAAGACAAGTATATAGCAGAAGATATCTTCCAGGATGCCTTTCTTAAAATGATACGTACCATGCGCGAAGGGCGCTATTCGGAGCAAGGCAAGTTTTTGCCATGGGCCATACGTGTAGCACACAATCTATGTATGGACCATTTTCGTAAAGTGAAGCAGCAGGTGCAGGTATTATTGCCCGACGGTAAGGATATTTCTGACCTGATAGGAACCTCCGACTACAATGCTTCGGACAGGATAGAAACCCGCCAGACGAATGAAAGTGTACGGCAGTTGATAGAGGCGTTACCGGAAGAGCAACGCGAGGTAATCGTGCTGCGCATGTATGGCGACCTTAGCTTTAAAGAAATAGCAGATATGACGGCGGTAAGCATCAATACGGCATTGGGCCGTATGCGTTACGGACTCATAAATTTGCGCAAAATGATACAGGACAAGCAGATGGTTTTGCGTTAAGCCGCCATTTTGTGTTTAATTTGCCGGCATGGCATCTCTACCATTGTTTTTTCATGATGCACCTATGCCCTTGCACGGAAAGGTATCGCTGGACGAAGATACCGCCCGGCATGTGGTACAGGTATTGCGAATGCAGGAAGGTGAAGGTTTAAAGCTGACGGACGGGAAAGGCATTGTTGCGACTGTTTCTATTTCTGCCACAGCGAAGAAGAAATGCGAAGTAACTGTCGATAATATCGTTTTTCACGAAAAGCCTGCTGTCGCGTTGCACCTGGCAGTAGGCTTTACTAAAAATACCAGCCGCAACGAGTGGCTACTTGAAAAGGCTACCGAATTGGGTGTGCGAAGCATTATACCGCTCAGTACCACCCGCACCGAAAAGGAACGTATACGTCACGATAGGTGGAAAGGTATCCTGGTATCGGCTATGCTGCAGTCGCTGCAATACCACTTGCCTGAATTGACGGAGCCGCAATCTGTAAAGTCGTTGATAGACCGGTATAAGGACACGCCGCAAAAACTCATTGGCCATTGCATAGAAGATAAGGAACGCATACCGCTGCCTAAAGTATTACAGGCAGGTAGCGATGCTATAATACTGATAGGCCCGGAAGGCGATTTCACAGCAGAAGAAGTAACATTGTGCGAACAGGTGGGCTTCTTAGGCATATCGCTGGTGAGCCAGCGTCTACGTACGGAAACGGCAGCGATGATGGTTTGTGCTTATTTTAATACTATAAACAATGAAACACCTTAGGCATATATTATTAGCATTATTGCTGGCACCAACTATGGCTGGAGCGCAACAAATGAAACTGGCATTGCTGATATACGGTGGCGGTGGCGATTGGTATGCAAACCCAACAGCATTGAAAAACCTGGCTGCATACTGTAACCAGCAACTTTATACCAAGTTTTCGTTGCAGGAAGCACAGGTAGAGGTGGGAAGCCCAGAAATATTTAACTACCCGTTCATTCACATGACCGGTCATGGTCGCTGGGTATTGAATCCTGCTGAGGCACAAAATCTGCGCAAATATTTAGAAGCCGGTGGTTTCCTGCATATAGATGATAACTACGGTATGGATCAATATGTGCGGCCTGCGTTAAAACAAGTATTCCCGGAGCTGGAGCTTGTAGAACTACCATTCTCTCATCCTATCTATCATCAGAAGTTCAACTTTACGAATGGCGTACCTAAGATACACGAACACGATAACAAGCCGCCAAAGGGATATGGATTGATATACAAAGGCAGGCTGGTGTGTTTTTATAGTGTAGAAACAGACCTCGGCGATGGTTGGGAAGACCCTGAAGTGCATAATGATAATAATGCAAAGCACATTGAAGCTTTGCAGATGGGCGCTAACCTGGTGCAGTATGCTTTTAGCGGAGCGGGGCAGTAAGCGTGCTGTTCATAATGCTTAATATTTTCCTGGCAGCATTATCCCAATAATAGGTATCGTAAAAGCTTTGTGGTATTGCAGCTTTCTGTTGTGCTGCTGCCATTACCTGTTCAGCAAATGCATCCCAATCATAATCTGTTGTTATCAGCAAGTTATTGCCACATGCTTCTTTCATTAATCCTGCAGCACCTGCGGCACTGCTTACTACTATTTTGTTGTGGCCTAATGCTTCTACTGCCTTTGTTTTAATACCACCACCCGTCATTACAGGGTTCACCATTATGTCGCATGATCTGATGAATATATCCAGGTCATCTACAAAACCGGTATAGCTAACATTAGGTGTTTCCTTTATCCTGCTTACAATCTTTTCATCTAACCCTTTACCTGCTATGAACAGGTGATATTTCTTTCCTACTTTATCCAATCTTGGTATCAGTTCATCCAGTAAATACACCACTGCATCTATATTAGGCTGATAATTGAATGTGCCGAGAAAATACAGCCACGGTATATCTGCAGGTATGCCCGTAACATTTGCTTGTGCCTGTTTTATAGCTGTGCTATCTGCCGGTGGCGCAGACAGACGAGTGCCGTATGGAACAAAATGTGCTTTGCCAGCCGGTAACTTATAATGCTTTTCAGCCCATACTTTATCTTCCGGTGTAATGAAGAATACACCATTGGCTTTACGCATAGTATATTTTTCAAAGCGGTGCATAACAGGCCACCACCATTTCCCCAGTGTTCTGAACCGCTCTGATTCTATATTGTGGCTGCGCATATACCAGGGTATATTCAACGCGCGCGACAGGGCTATGGCTGTGATAGCCATATAAGGATGGTCGCAGTAAATGTGCTTCACATCATATGCTTTGGCCAACCCCTTTAATTTGGTATAGTTATACAACGGGATATACCTGCGTACCGATGATGGGAAAACACGGTGAAGTTTGAAGGCATATCTACCTTCATCTCCATTATCAGTAGTACCTGCAAGGTGGTCCTGGCAATGCATGCCTATATAATTGTGCAGGTCTACAATACTAAGGTGACCGCCGGTGGTAGCCGGTAATACCCTGTACGGAATAATGCTGAGAATACTGCTGTTAGAAATTGGCATTGCGGGCTAAAAATAAGCATAAGCATTTAACCTGCAATGCTTTTTAATGCGTACCATTGCCATCGTCTTCGCTGTGTTTTACAGGAATCCCGGTTTTGTTTTTATAAGTTAGAAATACATATATCAATGCGAGGTCTTCGGCAGATACTACAGACTCCGACAGGGCATCTTCGTGCCTGGCATTACCCTGCCTCAGGTTATAACCTGCTAGTTGTGCTTCTGTAAAATCAGGAATAATTTCTTTGCGACCTACTTTTATGTTGTGGCACTTAGCACAGGTAATACCGTATATCACTTTGCCCTTTTCCCAATGCGCCAAATATTGTGCTTTAACCGGCGCTATCATAGCTTCCGGAAATTCATGCCTTACTGCTGTTTGTTTTTGTGATGCACATGCTGCGAAAATCATAAATACTGCGGCTATGCTACTCAGATGCCATTTTCTCAATTTCATATCTTAATAAGAGCCACCTACGCGGCGATTATTTAATGTTTTTATTCTGGAAGAGGGAAGCTTTTCAGGTGCAGATTCAAATGCGATGTTTTCATTTAGTGAAGAGATGAATTTCAGTAAGAGGTTTTTATCCTGCACTGTCAGCTTCAGCGAATCTGATGATAGCGTTTGGTTCTCTACATGCAGTCCCCTGCCGGCACCGCCGCCTGCGTTATAAAAATCTATAACCTCACTCATGGTATTGAACACACCATTGTGCATGTATGGTTTGGTATAGTCTGCATTGCGGATACTGCCGGTACGGAAGGCATTGGCTGTTTCATGTGCAGGATTTATTTCATAGCGACCTTTGTCTTTGCTCAGCGCTTTAAAGTTCTTATCAGCCGGTACGCCCAGCACTTCAAACTCAGAACCAATATACGGAGGTTTCACACCGTTGAATTGCGGTACAAAATGGCAGGTAGCGCATTGTGCCTTGCTCATAAACAGGTTGAAACCTTCTTTAGTAGCGGCATCAACCGTTCCATGATTATTCATCGCAGCATCAAAAGGCGAATAGTATTTGCTGAATTTGCTGTAGTAGAAAGTGATGGCAGATGCAATATGGTCCAGTGTTACTTCTTTTTCTTGCGGAGTATATTTCAGCAACTTGTTAAAGGCACTACTGTATTCCTTACAACCAAGCACTTTTTCCAATACTTCTTTTTCGTTGCTACCCATCTCTGTTGGGTTGCATATCACATCTTTGGTTTGGTTTTGGAGGGATATATGTTTGCCATCCAGCATGGTGAGGTGATTATACTCTACATTAATTAGCGATGGCGCATTCCTGGGTAGGAAATTGCTATGGTCGAAGTGTTGTGAAGTGGTCAGTACGGTATCTGTAAAATATGCAGTAGGGTTGTGGCAAGATGCGCAGCTACGCATATTATTGCCAGATAGAATAGGGTCGTAGAAAAGTAGCTTGCCAATGCGGTCTATTTCAGCAAGGCCCTCTTCATCATTCACACGCAGGAAAATACCTTTAGGGTTTTGACCATTGTAAAGTGTTTTGCTGAATATAGCGGTAGCACTTTTGTTCAGCGAATAATCCAGCAGGTTTTTGGATATCACTTTATAGTCACGTATCAATTGCTGGTTGATGGTGAACAGTGGGTTTACATATTCTTTTAAGAAAGTAAAGTGGTCGAACTTTGTGTAGTCTTCCGGCTGTGTTTCTATAAAGGCTACTGTTTTGGCATACAGCTGTGTATATTCGGCGGTTAGCGGTGTAGCCGGAAAGCCTTCATTGAATGTATTGTATGTATTGCCAACATCTGCCAGCATTTGCTTCAGTTCCGGTATTACTCGATCGGTATTAGGACATTCAAAACCGGTGGTATAGATTGCTGCCAGGTTCAAAAGAAACAGGCGGTTGCAAAGATAGAAGTGATGATAAGTATTCAGTTGGCTTGTAATCGAATCTGCTCCATAGGTCTCAAAAACACCAATAGACTGTGTTATCAGTGATTTGAGGGAATCCTTTGTGATGTTCTCTTCGTCAAGGTACAGTTCTGCAAGGGTCAAACCTGCGCCTTCACGCTTATATGGCTTCTCAAATTTTTCAAACACCTCTGTTTCCCATTCTACGGGCAGCGGGCTGTTTATCTTTTTATAAGCCAGTGGTTCCAGGTAGCGTAGCCAATAGTCCATCGATTTCATGGAAAGCCTCGCGTTGGCTATTTCCTGTTTAATACGTTCCACATCGACAGGTTTGCTCAGGTCACTGTTATCGATAACAGCTAATAGCTGCTGCTCTCGCTGCTTAAAAGTGGCTAAACGCTGCAAATAATGCTTGGTATATGCATCAGGCTGTGTAGCGCTATTGCGGAACGAGTATGAGAAGATAGCAATACCTGCAAGGAAAAGGATGAGTATGTGCTTCTTATTCATGATAAATGATAAAATGTTAGATGTTGCTTAAAATTCAAATAGGGTGCGCTACCTATGCAGCGCACCCCTGGGTAAACCTTTATGATTGAAAGTAATTAGTGTGCTACTACCAGTCTTGTTCTTGTTACTACTGAACCGGCTTCTATCTGAACGAAGTAGATACCGCTTGGAACAGTTGATGTATTCAGAACGATGTTTTGCTCACCAGCCCTGTATTGATTAGCTATAGCAGGAACCACAGCTTTCCCGTTCAGGTCTATCAGGTTGATGATCACTTTTTCTTCTTTCTTCAGTGTTAAAGAAACAGTGGTTGCATCACCTGTTGGGTTAGGATACAGTTTCACGAAAGATGAACCATCTACTGTGTTGATACCAACTGAATTCAGCGCAACACCTTGTACTGCGAAGTCATAGCTGCCTTCGTTGAAGTCGTTGTTGCTAACGTTGACAGTAGCAGTGCGCAGACCTACTGCTGTAGGTGCAAACTGTATAGTGATTGTTTGAGCTTTTCCTGAATCAAGAGTCAGTGGGAATGTTGGAGGTGTTATCAATGTAAACTCACTTGCATTTACACCACTAATGTTGATACCCTTTACGGTCAGTTTACCCGGTCCGGCATTCTGAATGCTGAAAGTTTTTGTAGCAGTAGCGTTTACGGTGATATTGCCGAAGTCTGTATTATCCCCAGTGCTTGGTGTGTTATCGCCTTTGTTGATAGTATTGCTGTTGCCGCTGATACTTACTTCTGGGTTAGCTTTGTAGCTATCAGGATTGAACAACGTAAATATCTGGCCGTTCTCTACTACTTCACTTGCTATTGAAGTAACGCCATTTGAAGAGTGTACCTGATCAACACCGATAAACATGCCAGGACCTAATATCTCTTGTGCATCGATGATACCTGAGGCTTCTTCATCCTGTGTCAGAAAGTTAGCACCACCGGTTACGAAGCGTGTAGCGTCATGAGAGGCAATTTCTACAAGTGCATCCGTAGCTATAGTGTACTGCCATATCCTTCCCAGGCGTGCGTTGTTACCTACGTCCTCTTGTATAAGGATGTGGCCCCAGTTGTCAATCGTCATGTTATCCATCATCTCAGCACCTTCTGTACCTTCCAGCAATACGGTAGCCGTTCCACCTGCTGCAGGGTTGCTGATGTCGTTAAATCGTAACCTCCACAGACGGCTTTTGCCACCTGAAGCAGTCATTGTATTCGTTGTAAGTAAGTAGAAGTCCGAAGGGTTTTGAGGGTCCCAGGCACCATCTTCAGGACGCAGGAAACCTGTAACACCCAGGTTGTTGCTGTTGGTATTCAATGTAGCACCAGTAGCATTGAAAACGGTACCCATATCGATACATGTAAATGCTGTACCAGGGGTAGGTATACTTGCCGTTGTTTCCAGCGCCAGGCCTGTTATAGCTATGCCATATAGCTTACCGCCTGTCAAACCTGCTTTCTCGATGTCCAGGCCGGTATTTTTCTTAGTACCTACATAAAGATAAACCTGTCCGGTAGGAGAAGCATCATCCATACCCATGACAATAGTAGTATCGCTTTGCCTTGGATTAGCTACAGAGTTTTCCCAAGAGAATTTACCAAGGTATGGCAGTTCATATGTATTACCTGCGGTAGCACCGCTAACAACGTGTGCGAAAGCACGGCCTTCGCTACCTGTTTCTTCACCATTCATCATGATGCGTGCCTGGGTACCTTTACCTGTTACTGCATTATAATAGGCAGTAGGTGCAGCCAGGTCGCCAGAACAGAAACGGCTCATACCTTTTGTCATTGGGTTGGCTACAGAATACGCTACATAAGAGGAACTAGCAACATCCCAAAGGTGAACGCGCTGTGTGAGGTCTCCGCCGCTGATAACGCGCAAGTCAGATTTGTTGATGATCCATTTAGAAACAAATGCACCTTTTGAACCATGTGCCCTTACAACGCCTGATGCATCGCCTATTTCATGGTTCAGAACGAATGTGAACGTACCGTCGCCATTGTCGAAAGCGCCGGAACCATCCGGTAAGCCTACCATCCGGTAACCATTTACCACATCGCCTACGGATAGTATAGAAGTTATCTTAACATCAGGCAGTGAGTTAGTTAAAAATGGGGTTTGCGATGAGCTGGGCCCGGTAACGAGCTGCGCATTGGCCATAGCTGCCAGCGCCAGGCAGCTACCAGTGAGTAATCCTTTTTTCATATACGTCAAAGTGGTTTGTAACCGCAAAAGTGCTCTTAGTGTGTTATGCCAACGTGTCTGAGGTGTTAACTAAAGGTCAATTAAATGTTATGCGGGTATTGGATGTAAACATGTTATGGAAAAATAAATTCAAA
The DNA here is from genome assembly GCA_036406055.1 of Flavipsychrobacter sp. Classification (GTDB taxonomy): domain Bacteria; phylum Bacteroidota; class Bacteroidia; order Chitinophagales; family Chitinophagaceae; genus Polluticoccus. Next base: position 12,211 of record DASWWE010000126.1, read on the forward strand.
TGTTTACTGTTGTGGTACTAACATTTATTGTGTTATTTACGTCAAAGAGAGAAAACCTACGCTATTTGACTATTTCTACATGTTATTTTGACTGATCACCATAACATACAAGGTCAGCATGATAAGCCTATGCCAACCGGGGATTTCCTTCCCGGACTAATAAACAATTGCCTGAAGGGTAGCAGGATCGCCCAGAAACAACTTTATGATGCCTATGCTCCATTTTTATACGGAGTGGTAAGAAGATACTTATACAACCAGCAGTTGGCAGGGGAAGTATTGAATGATGCTTTTTATAAAATATTGACGAAGCTTGACCAATATTCTTTTAAAGGATCGTTTGAAGGCTGGATGCGCAGGATTGCATTGAATGTGATAACAGACCATATAAGACAAAATGTGAAGCACGAAGTGATAGTGGCAAATAGCGTGGAAGACTTCAACCCACTTATTGAAGATTCAGGGTTCAATAAACTGTCTTACAAAGAGTTGTTGGCACTAATACACGCATTGCCGGATACGCAGCGGGCCGTTTTCAACTTATATGTGTTTGAAGATTTTTCGCACAAAGAGATAGCGGAACATATAGGAATAACAGAAATAAACAGCAGATGGCATCTGAATGATGCCAGAAGAAGGCTAAAAGAAAAGATAACAAGAAATATGTAGTAACAAACATTAATGGAAGAAAGCAGGAAAAATATTGACGAACTGTTTAAACAGGGATTAGTTGACTATACCGAGCAGCCACCGGCTGAAGTATGGGCTGCCCTTGACAGTCGTTTAACAGGTACACACACTCCGAAGCCATCGTATAAATGGCTGTGGTATCTTATTGCTGCTGTGGTGGTGGGTACTTTGCTATTTTATGTAATAAAAAATGCTGCTTCTGAAAAGGCTACGAAACACACAAGGGTGGAAGAAATAGCGCCATCAGCAGTAGGAAACGAGCCGGATAATAATGCCAACACTTTTAACCCTGAAGTTTCAGATACCGAAGCAATGGTAAATGGTGGAAACAAAAACGCTCTGCCGGAAAAAGAAGAAACAAAAAGAAACAAAATAAACACCAACAATACAGGAGATGTTGAAGAAAGGATAGAAAAAGCCACCAATAATAAAGATAAGGATGCTCCACATACTGGCGGTAATATAGGCAGCACAAATGGTGAGCATGCCAATACTGGTACTGGAGCTGGGAACAGTAAAAAGCCTGTAAATACGGGTAAGGCGACAGGAGCGAATAGCAACGGTAATACAGCCCAAAATAGAAATACGGACGTAAATAACAAGGATAGAGCTGGTGGCGCCACTGGTAATAGCAGTGATGCTAAAGGAGCTACATCGGCTAATACCAATAGAGACGAACAAGCTGAAAAGGAGAAAGATGTAAATAGCGAACGGGCAAGCGGCAATAGTAAAACCACCGATAGCAGAACAGCAAATAATAATACCCAAAGCAGAGCATCTCAAAAAACCAATAAACAGCAGGGAGGTAAAACACGGAATACGGATAATATACAGGAAACAACTGCTGCAAATAATAAGCCCGGAAAGTCGAAGCCGAACAATCCGCAAAGAACACAACAGAGTGCAGGCGACACTAACCAAGAGCTTGAAAATAATACGAATAACACTGCGAGCAATGATGGTAGTATGAAAACCCTTCAGGCTAAAACGAACAATAGCACGGGTGAGGTGCGGAATAAACCGACAACCGGCGGTGGAACGAAGCATGCGAATTCAAGAACAAGTGATGCCACAAAGGGCAGCAATGATGCAGGCAAATCATCAACTGCCAATAATAAAAATAGGAAGGGTGAAAATGATAGAACCCAACCGGACCGCAGCAAAGAAGAAACCCCTGATAACAGCACAGCTAAGAATGAAAATACTACAGATAGCCAAACAAGTAGTGCTAATAGTTCCGTTCCCAGGGATAATACCGGCAGTACATCCGGTAGCAAAGTACCGCAAGGGCTTGTAACGCAAGCAAAAGAAGACATAAAGTATGAGAGCGCTTTTATAGCAGATAAAAACCGTGAAGGAGGTATTAAAGTGAGCGATTATATGGATACTGAGAAAGATGGTGGGAAAAGTATTGGTGCGACCGGGGATGTTGTGCAAAAAGAAGAAAAGCCACAAGCTAAAGGTGGTGGTGGTACTTCAGCACAAGAAGAAGAAAAGAAAGAAAAGCAAAACAGGAAAGGCAAATTTGATTTTGGAGCCAAGATGGGGTATGAAGCAGGCTTCGGTTCTTATAAAGCCAATAAAATAGTAGTAACACCGTATGTGCAGTACTCCATTGCGCGAAATATTTCCATACTGCTGCAGCCCACTGTTAAATATGCAACTATCAACAAGACAGATATTGGTGACGCACAGGCCTATTACAGGAAAGGAGCAACCCGGTTGGACTCCAATCACATATATATACCCAGTACAGATACATTTGTTGTTGACAGTATAATACGCAGGTATTACCATTCGGGTACTTATGACTCTATATCTGTAAAAAGCGCTATAGGACAAAAAAAGTATTGGGAAATTGAATTGCCTGTACTGCTGCAGTATAAATTAAGCAAACAGCTTAGTTTCTTCTTTGGAGGTTCTGTAAACTTTAGTAAAGTGGTACAGATAAAAGATGAACTATCGGAAACCAATGGCTTTACCTGGAGCGATAGTACCATTTACCCCGCTGCACCCGATCCGAGTCCAAGGCCTATAGTGCCAACAGGTGAGGGTAAAGTACAGTATAATGGTAAGCCTTTCAACGAATATACCGGCAACCAGTACCCCAATACCGCAACAAATCCTATTCGTGTCAATCTGATGTTTGGTGTGAATTATCATGTAACAGACCGTTTGTTCTTTGATCTTCTGCTGCAACAAAATGTATCGAACCTGAACAATATACCTAACAAGAATGTAAGAGATATTTACAAACAATCTTACATACGGGTAGGCATTGGTTACAGGTTTAGTAAATAAAAAAGGAAGCATGTAATGCTTCCTTTTTTATGCCCCCCGATTATTTACTTTATTACAAAGTACCCCACTGCCAACCATACCAGGCCTTTAAGTAAAAAGAACATAAATCCCCAGAAACCTATTTTGCGCAGCCATTTTATGGCTTTGTTTTGTTTAGCCGTCATTTCCATTAGTTGGCTATTATTTCGTAGGTTTTAAAATTGCTGGTCATAGGCATTGGCCTGCCTTCCGCTTTTGCTTGTGCCAGGTCTGCAAAGCCCCTTTTATGGCCCTCCAGGAAAGCTTCAGATTTTGTCCAGTCCTTAAATGCCGTTTCAGTTTCCCAATAGCTCACTATCAGGTATGCATCACCTTCTTTCGCAGGCTTCAATACATGCATTTCCAGGAAGCCGGGCATCAGGTCTATAGCCTTGGCACGGGTGCCAAATAATTCTTCAAAACGTTCTCTGTATTCCGGTGTGCAATCGATATAGTTTACGGCAACGAATTTTTTGTCCATTCTTACAATTTTATGACACAAAGCTACCCTTGCCATACAATTGGCATTTCAATAAACAGGAAATCGATTTGCAAAAACGGGAAATAGACTAGCCTTCCAGGTGAATGGAAATAACGATCATGCGTGTGTTTATCTGCTCTATCGCATTACTTAAAGGAATACGGGAATCTTTATACTGCTGATTCATAAGCCCTTGGCTCAGTTTTATCTCTGGAGAGAAAATAAAGTTGGGGTAGTAGAACTCGAAACCTACACCTATTTCATAACCGGCATCAAAAGGGCGAACTTTCAGAAATTCATCCCTGCGGCGCGAACGTGCATTTGCTGCCAGGTCAATATCAAACTTACCACCTGCCAAGCCATAAAAGCGGAAATTGCCAATACGGTCGCTTTTAAACTTCAACTGTAGTGGCATGTGCATGTATATAGACTCTATCGAACGATTATAGATGCTATCTGTGCCTACTGCGCTACGTGTGTTTACCTTCAGGCGTTTTTCTGCAAAAGCGAGCGATGGTACAAAACGGAGATCTATGAACTTTGAAAGCCTGAGGTTACCCATCAAGCCAAGGTTAAACCCTGGGCCAAAGCGGCTCTCTATGATCTTAAAAGTATCCTGTTCTGTGAAAGATTCCGTATAGCGCAGGCGGTATGAAGAATAGTTGAGCCCAAAGGTGATACCGAAATAATAGGCTTTGTCATCATGCTCTGCCATATTCAATACTTTACGTTGTGCGTGAGCATTAAAACATAGTATTGAAATTAATATAGTTATTATAAAGCGATTGAGCATGCTATCCTTACTTAAAAAACATAACGCTGAATACGAAGATACAGTATGTATCCAGTTAAACAACTGGGTAGCAAATGTACATATAAACAAACTTTAACAATAGCAGTGCCATGAATGATTAAATTCGGTTAAGGTCTGATAGTAGTACTAAGTGGTATCTACCGAAAATGCAGAGAAGACATTCCCGAAAGGGTTTAAAAAAGTAAAGCCTTATTTGCGATGTACACCGCAACCTGGCATAAACTAATGATAAAGGCTTGCAAACTTGCAAGCCTTTATGTTTTATACCGGTAAGCCTTCTTTTTCGCGTTGTGCTACCAGGAAATCGGTACCAAAACTGAGGCGTTTGGCCGTATTGCTTTTTAAATCTATAATACGCCAAAAAGGTGTTATTTCATTCAGCGGTTTACCTTGTTGGTATTCTTCATATGCTTTTTCAGCCACAATGCGAAGGAATAAGCCTGATGTAATGGGGCAGGCATAGGCTGCATGGTATTCAGCAGCAAGGTCTTTTCGCATTTGCTGCAGGTTGGTAGCTGTGCCTTTAGGTATGTGCCGTACATAATCATCTACAATGGTAGGTGTGGCTATCAGCATTTTTACCCCTTCGGGTACATCGGCAAATGTTTTATCGGTAATTTCAATTTTGTGGGCAATGTGCGGATTCATTTTTTCCGCCCAGGTTTTACGTTTGTAGGCCATTGATGGTTTGTTTGTAATGGTTTCTCTCTTTCATTAGGGGTATGGCGGCAAGCCGGACTTAGGGCAATAGCTCCGTATGGTATAAATATCCTCAAAACTTGTAAAGCAGGTTTACAAATTCGGTAAATTAATTGTCAATTTTGACCGGATTCTTAAGCTCATCGATAGCAACAAAAGTAAAGGTGCCGGTGATGGCTTTTTGTCTGTCGAATGAATACATCTCTTCAATGTATATCTCTACCAATACTTTCAGGCTGGTATTTCCTACATGTATTACACGGCCTACCAGTTCTATAATAGTGCCGGCGGGTATCGGTTTAGTAAAGTCTATCTTATCTGATGATACAGTTACCATTCTTTTGCGGCTATAGCGTGTAGCTGTTATAAAAGCTACTTCGTCCATCAGGTGCATGGCGGTGCCACCAAATAATGTATCGTAGTGGTTAGTTGTATTGGGGAATACAGCTTTGAATATTCTTGTTTCCGATTGTTCCAGTCTTTGTTCTTTAGTCATCTGGTTCCGGGTTTTGATAATAAAATAGCGAAGCCTGCAACACTGCAGGCTTCGTTTATAAATAGATACTATGAACTGCAGGTAACGCAACCTTCTTCCATCCTGCAAGAAGGAGCAGTGAAGTCTGTAGTAATATCATCCAGGTCATTTTGAGCAGCGTTTTGTTCTATGGTTGGTATAACCGGCGCTATATCGTTACTGGCTTGCTTTTCTATAGTGAACTGTACGGCCTGTGCCGCTGCCTGTGTACGCAGGTAATACATACCTGTTTTCAAGCCCTTCTTCCATGCGTAGAAATGCATTGAGGTAAGCTTAGCCGTTGTAGGGTTATCAACAAACAGGTTCAGCGATTGTGATTGGCAGATATATGCACCACGGTCAGCAGCCATGTCTATTATATTGCGTTGCTTTATTTCCCATACTGTTTTGTACAGCTCTTTAATATCCGCAGGTATTTCATTGATGTGTTGCACAGAACCATTGTTGGCAATGATGTTATTCTTCATCGTATTGTTCCAAAGGCCCAGTTGCACCAGGTCCTTCAGCAGATGTTTGTTTACAATGATAAACTCACCGCTCAATACACGCCTTGTGTAGATGTTTGAAGTGTATGGTTCAAAACATTCGTTATTTCCCAGTATCTGCGATGTAGAAGCCGTGGGCATAGGTGCTACCAGTAGCGAGTTGCGAACGCCGTGCTCCATTACCTCTTTGCGCAGGCCTTCCCAGTCGTGCCTGTCGGTAGGTTGCACACCCCACATATCAAATTGGAATTGTCCTTTTGATAATGGCGAACCTGCAAATGTTTCATACGCACCTTCTGTTTTAGCCAGGTCTTTACTGGCCGTCATAGCAGCGAAGTACAGGGTTTCAAAGATGTTCTTGTTCAGCATCTTTGCCATATCGCTTTCAAACGGCAGGCGCAGCAAGATGAATACATCTGCCAGGCCTTGTACACCCAACCCTATCGGGCGGTGACGCATGTTTGAAGTGCGTGCTTCTTCTACCGGGTAGTAGTTGTTATCTATTATGCGGTTCAGATTTTTAGTAACATGGTAAGTTACCTCGTACAGTTTCTCAAAGTCAAACTTACCATCATTTACAAAGCGTGGCAGTGCCAGCGATGCCAGGTTACAAACCGCTACTTCATCAGGGCTTGTATATTCCATTATCTCCGTACACAGGTTACTGCTTTTTATAGTGCCTAGGTTTTGCTGGTTGCTTTTAGAGTTGGCCGCGTCTTTATACAGCATGTATGGCGTACCGGTTTCTATCTGCGATTCCAGTATGGCGAACCATAGCTCTTGTGCTTTGATAGTTTTACGTGCACGTCCTTCTGCTTCATAGCGCTCGTACAACGCTTCAAATTCTTCGCCAAAGCAATCCTGCAGGCCCGGTGCTTCGTTAGGGCAGAAGAGGCTCCACTCGCCATCTGCTTCTACGCGCTTCATAAACAGGTCGCATATCCATAGGGCATAAAACAAATCGCGGGCGCGCAGCTCTTCTTTACCGTGGTTCTTACGCAAGTCCAGGAACTCGAAGACATCAGCATGCCAAGGCTCCAGGTATATAGCAAATGCGCCTTTACGCTTGCCACCACCCTGGTCTACATAACGGGCTGTATCGTTAAATACGCGCAGCATAGGTACCAGGCCATTGCTGGTGCCATTAGTTCCACCTATGTAGCTGCCTGTAGCCCGTACATTGTGTATGGCCAGCCCTATACCGCCGGCACTCTGCGATATTTTGGCTGTTTGTTTCAGTGTATCGTATATGCCATCTATGCTGTCATCTTTCATCGTCAGCAGGAAGCATGAAGACATTTGCGGCTTTGGTGTACCTGCATTGAAGAGGGTAGGTGTGGCATGTGTAAACCAGCGCTCGCTCATCAGGTTGTAGGTTTTGATGGCGTTCTCTATATCATTCTTGTGAATGCCTATAGCCACACGCATGTACATATGCTGCGGACGCTCCACTACTTTACCATCTATGCGTAGCAGGTAAGATTTTTCCAGTGTTTTAAAGCCGAAATAATCGAAACCAAAATCGCGATCGTAGATGATAGAACTATCCAGCAATTCTGCATTGTCATCTATTATCTGCATTACATCGTCTGCTATCATAGGCAGGTGCTTGCCGCTGGCAGCATCTACATACTGATGCAGGCGGCGCATCGTTTCTGAGAATGATTTGGTAGTATTCTTATGCAGGTTGCTCACCGCTATGCGACTGGCCAGCAGCGCATAGTCTGGGTGCTTGGTGGTAAGTGATGCCGCCGTTTCAGCAGCCAGGTTATCAAGCTCTGTAGTGCTTACACAGTCGTAGATACCTTCAATTACCTTTTTCGCTACATCTATTACATTCACCAATGGGCTCAGGCTGTAAGACAGCTTTTCAATACGCGCTGTTATCTTGTCAAACTTTACACTCTCGTGTTTTCCGTTTCTTTTAATAACTCTCATGATATAAATATTATGGGTTAGATAAAATCAAAAAATTGATAATTAGAAATCTTCATCCAGTGAAAAAGACTGTGCGTCTTTGTTAGCCAATACACCTGCTTTCTGGTAATCGCCTACACGTTTCTCAAAGAAATTGGTTTTGCCCTGCAGCGATATCATTTCCATAAAATCGAAAGGATTTGCGGCGTTGAACATTTTAGGATAACCCAGTTCTGCCAACCAGCGATCTGCTACAAATTCTATGTATTGCTGCATCAGTTTGGCATTCATGCCTATCAGGTCTACAGGCAATGCTTCTGTGATGAATTCTTTTTCAATGGTTACTGCATCGCTTATGATGCTGTATACTGCTTCCTGTGAAAGCTTATTGCTCAGCATGCTGTATAGCAGGCAGGCAAATTCGCAGTGCAGGCCCTCATCGCGGCTGATGAGTTCGTTACTGAATGTAAGGCCGGGCATCAGGCCACGTTTCTTCAGCCAGAAGATAGAGCAGAAGCTACCGCTGAAGAAGATACCTTCTACCGCTGCAAATGCTACCAAGCGTTCTGCAAACGAACCGTTCTCTATCCAGCGCAGTGCCCATTCTGCTTTTTTCTTTACGGCAGGTACGGTATCTATAGCGTGGAAAAGCTTGTCTTTTTCCTGTGCATCTTTTATGTAAGTATCTATTAGCAGGGCATAAGTTTCGGAGTGGATGTTTTCCATCATTATCTGGAAGCCATAAAAACAACGTGCTTCGGGCAATTGTACCTCACTCATAAAGTTCACGGCCAGGTTCTCATTCACTATACCATCGCTTGCAGCAAAGAAGGCCAGTACATGCGATATGAAATGACGCTCACCATCATTCAGGTTGGCCCAGTCTTTCAGGTCGCTACCCAAGTCTATTTCTTCAGCAGTCCAGAAGCTGGCTTCATGCTTTTTATACATCTCCCACACCTGCGGGTAATTGATAGGCAGTATTACAAACCTGTCCTTATTTTCCTTCAGTAACAATTCTTCCTGCATATGACTTAAATAGTTTCTTCTTTTTAAATCTTTCGGAGACAAGTTGGCCAAGACTTACATCGTAAAGACGAGTCGTTTAACCCTTGCTTTTCCTCCGAAAGCAAACAGCATTGATATTATCCGGCAGGTCTTCTGGCTTTCCTGCATTTCCGGTCAACCTTCCCATTCGGAAAAAACGAACAGTGGTTTGCAGTTACCGGAAACATTGGTGTATTACTACAGCAGGATCACAGCTACGGGGATAGCACCGGTTTCACACCGGTTTCCCTATTAATCTTGACAAGCGATGCCTGTATTCGAACCCGATAACACTTCAAATGTAGAGCGCTTATTTTTCCTGAAGAATTAATGATATGCACAGGTGTGGAAAAGCCAATTACCACTTTGATGCTCTTAGTAAAAGAGCCAATACAGCGGCTGATATAAAAGAAAAAGCGGCTCTGTGAAGAGCCGCTTTTTGTAATGATGTATTGAAAAATTATGATGCCAGTGTATTGCCCGGCAGGCTGCTGCCAACAGGTGGTGTGCCTTCTGAATAAATAGTTTCGCTATCTTCAAAAGGGCGCTTGCCTATCATGCGATCCAGATCATCTTTGTATAATACTTCTTTCTTCAGTAGCTCTTCTGCTATCGCGCGTACGGCATCTATTTTGTCTGTTAGCAGTTGTTTAGTTCTGCGATAAGCCATATCTACCAGTTTGCGTACTTCATCATCTATTATCCTGCCTGTTTCTTCAGAATAAGGCTTAGAGAAGTTGCCTTCGCTTTGAGGATCGTAGAATGATATGTTACCTATTTTATCATTCATA
>DASWWE010000127.1:0-12043 GCA_036406055.1 Flavipsychrobacter sp.
AGCACAAAAGTGGTGACTGTTTTGCCGGGACGTACCTTTTTGTATTCATTGGTGATGATCCCTTTTTCTATCAGCGGCACCACGCCATCGGAAAACATTTCGGTGTGAATGCCTAAGCCCTTGTGATTGGTAAGTGAACGCAGTACTGCATCCGGTATTCCACCGATGCCCATTTGCAGGGTAGCACCATCTTCCACCAGGCCCGCTATATGCTCACCTATTTTTTGTACGGCGGCATCTGCCCCATCACTATAGTTTACCAGGGGCAATTGCATTTCCTGGTACACAAACTCGTTGATAGCCGATACATGTATATGGCCATCGCCATGTGTGCGTGGCATAAATGGATTTACCTGTGCTATCACGATACGGGCATTACGGGCGGCAGATAGGGCCGCATCAATAGAAGTGCCCAGCGTGCAGTAACCATGCTCATCGGGCGGTGATACCTGTATGATAGCCACATCTATCGGCAGAATATTATTTTCGAACAAGCGAGGTATTTCGCTGAGGAATATGGGGATATAATCGCCATAGGGGCTATTGACCCATTCGCGTACATTGGCAGAAACAAAAAGCGAATTGAGATAAAAACTTTTTTTGATGGCATCCGTTTTCCAGTTGATATCGCCGAAGGTGCTGATGGCCACCAATTCTACATTTTCGATTTCGCCTGCCCTTTGCAGTAGCGCATCGACGAGTGGTGTGGGTGTGGCTGCACTGCCGTGTATAAAAACCCTGTGGCCGCTTTGCACATGCTTCACAGCTTCGGCAGCAGTAATGTACCTGTTATTCATAACGTAAAAATAAGGCGTTGACGTATAGTGCATATTGAGTAGCATTATAGAAAATGATGATAATCGTCACCGGAATACAAGGTGATATTTGCAGAAGATTAACAGGTGCATGTAAATCCGCAGTACTGAACCATTCGTTTATAAATGCGTTAACTTAAAGGATTATTGACCATGCGGATATTTAATGCCATATGTTTAAGTGTATTGCTGCTTTTCAGCCAGTGCAGCAATGCTCAAAAGAAAGAGACTATGAATGAAGGACATAAGAACAACCCGTATTATTCGCGTACCGACACCGCGAAATTGAATGTAAGCAATGAAGAGTGGAAGAAGCTACTACCGAAGGAGGTGTATGAAGTAGGCCGCAATGCGGAAACGGAATATGCCTTTACGGGTAAGTACTGGAACACATCGGCCAAGGGTATGTATTACTGTGCCGTTTGTGGCAACCCACTGTTCCGGTCGGATGCGAAATTTGCGAGCAGTTGCGGCTGGCCCAGCTTTTATGAGCCGATACGTGAAAACAGCGTAGTGTACAAGCCTGACCATAGCCATGGTATGAACCGTATAGAGGTGAACTGTGGTCGTTGCGATTCGCACCTGGGACATATATTTGATGACGGACCGCCGCCTACGTATAAGCGTTTTTGTATGAACTCTGTGGTACTGGAGTTTGAACCGGATAAAGAGTAGTTGTTCTTTTTTTGCTTCTCCAAAAAAAGAACCAAAAAAAAGAGCCGACGAATTAATTACTGCGTAATTCGTCGTGTGCCTCCGATACAACTACAGTACTACTGTTGTGCCAACCTTTTGTTCCCTGATGGATTGAGTGCTTCTTTTAAAGTAGATGGCGTTATATATTCTACTGTTTCTCTAATTTCGATGCATGACGAAGAAGGAACGTTATGCTTATGTTATAGACTATTTCCAAAAACACATGCCGGAGGCGGAAACGGAACTGCATTATGACAACCCGTACCAATTGCTGGTAGCTGTCATCCTTTCGGCACAGTGTACGGATAAGCGTGTGAACATGGTAACGCCTGAAGTGTTCAAGAAATTTCCTACGGCTGAAACCTTAGCCAAGGCTGAATTTGAAGATATAGAACCACTGATACGCAGCATCAGCTTTGCCAATAATAAAAGCCGCCACCTGCTGGGCATGGCCAAAATGCTGGTGAATGACTATGGTGGCGAAGTGCCGGATACGGTAGAAGAGCTGGTGAAGCTGCCCGGTGTGGGCCGGAAGACGGCCAATGTGATCACCTCTGTAATATACGAACAGCCGAATATGGCAGTAGATACGCATGTGTTTCGCGTGAGTGCGCGGATAGGGCTTACCACCAATGCCAAAAATGTGCTGCAGGCAGAAAAGCAACTGATAGCCAACATACCCGAAGAACTGGTGCACATAGCCCACCACTGGCTGATACTACATGGCCGCTATATATGCGTAGCCCGCAGGCCAAAGTGCGAACGCTGCGGGCTAACGAGTGTATGTAAATATTACCAGAGTGATATGAAATATATCGTAGAGAAGGCTTAATTGCCCTGATGAGGATTTGCGTACGGCATTACCGGCTCGGGTATTTCTTTCCACGTGGGTTTGAAGTCTTTCATGTAGTCTTCAAACTTCACTGTTTTGTAAATATCATCGCCCACATATTTCATGAACATTTCCATTTGCTCTACCGGCTTGTAGCCATCTATAGGTGTGGGGTTTTCAAAGCCCTCGGTCATCATGATGCTGGTGGGGTAAGACATCTGGCTACCCATCAGCTGTACGGCCAAACCATTGGCACGGTATTCGGGCATAAAGCCCCACTTCTTACCCGTGAAAACAAAGCTATCCTGTCGTTCTGCATCAAACTTGATGGAGTAGAATTTCTCGTTCATGTACTTCGCCACCTCAGGATTGGCAAATACTTTTTTATCCAGCACCTTGCACCAGCCACACCAACCGGTATAGATGTCTATCCATACTTTGCGGGGCTGCTTTTGCATACGCTTTTCAGCCTCTTCAAAGCTGATCCATTCCACCTCTTTCTTAGTATTGGTTGCAGTAGTTTTATTTGCCTTCCTATCATCGGCGCGTGCCATGGTTGTAAGACTGATAAAAGCTACTGCAAGGAGTAGCGCAGGTTTCATTTTCCTCCTGTTTTTACGTAAGCTAATTTACGATTATTTACATGTAGCTTTGTTAATATCTTGTGATAATATAAAGAGCAACGGATGAAAATAGCAGTAGCGGTAACAGGTGCAAGCGGATCGGTATATGCAAAGGTATTGCTGGAAACATTGCAGCAACTGGGCGAACAAGTGACGGAAGTAGGACTGGTATGGAGCGATAATGCACATACCGTGTGGCAGCATGAGCTGAACAATACGATGTATGAAACTTTCCCTTTCAAGGTGTGGGGTAAGAATGATTTTATGGCGCCTTTTGCATCGGGCAGTGCCGGGTACGATGCGCTGATCATATGCCCATGCAGCATGGGTACAGTAGGGCGCATAGCCGGGGGCATCAGCAACGACCTGATAACCCGTGCTGCCGATGTGATGCTGAAGGAACGCAAAAAGCTGATATGCGTGGTAAGAGAAACACCTTATAACCTGGTGCACCTGCGCAATATGACAACCGTGACGGAAGCAGGGGGCATCATCTGCCCCGCCACACCATCCTTCTACAGCAAGCCCCAAACCATAGAAGAAGTGGCCTATACGGTGATACACCGGGTGCTGCAACTGGCGGGGCTGCATGCAAGCGGATATAAATGGGGGAGTTAGTTGAAAGGTTGATTAGGTATTATAGACTTTTAGTAATTACATAATAATGGCAGAATATTCGAAATCGTTGGAAAGGCTGCGGGTAATAATGGATGAGCTACGCGAGAACTGTCCGTGGGATAAGAAGCAAACCATACAAACCCTGCGCAAGCAAACCATAGAAGAAACCTATGAACTGGCAGATGCCATTACTGATGAAGATTGGAAAGGAATAAAAGAAGAGCTGGGCGACCTGCTACTGCATATTGTTTTCTACAGCAGGATAGGTAAGGAGCAAAACCAATTTACACTGGAAGATGTGATAGAAACCGTTTGTAATAAACTGGTAGCGCGCCACCCGCATATATATGCCTTTGTAAAGGCAGAAGATGAAGAACAGGTGAAGCAGAACTGGGAGCAGATAAAGCTGAAGGAGGGCAAAAAATCGGTACTGAGCGGTGTGCCGCCATCACTGCCTGCTATTATAAAAGCACTGCGCCTGCAGGAGAAAACCAAGCAAGTAGGTTTTGAATGGGATAATATAGGGCAGGTGAAAGAAAAAGTGGATGAAGAAATAACAGAACTATATGAAGCTGTAGATGCAGGGCAACCAGATAAAATAGAAGAAGAGTTTGGCGATGTACTGTTTGCACTGGTAAACTATGCACGCTATGCCAATGTAGACCCGGAGCTGGCACTGGAAAAAACGAATAAAAAATTCATTCGCAGGTTTCAGCATATAGAAGCCAAAGCAAAGGAGATGGGCAAAGACCTGCACGATATGACCCTTGCTGAAATGGATGCATTGTGGAACCAGGCAAAAGAACAGGAATCGTAACATAAGTGTTTCGCCAATATCCATATAAAGGCTGGTTGCTGCTCAGCATCATACTATGGTGCTCGGCGGCTTTTCGCTTTTATACCCATGACAGGAATATGGGGCCGGCGCAAATGGCGGCGGCCATAGAGAAAGAACTGCAAAACAAGCAAAAAGGCTTTGGCAGGTTGCTATCGGATAAAGAACTGGTGCAACGCATCTTTGCAGAGAAGCTGACCAATAATGATATTAAGCAGCTGACAGCATTACCCTATCATGTATATGCCTACCGATACGGCACACTCATTTTCTGGAACAATAACAAGACACTGGAGAGCTGTAATAACGGCTCTTACACCACCAAAAGCCAGGTGCTCTTTAATGAGCGCGGGGTGTATATAAAGCAATGCATCATTCCCGAAGGGAAGGACAAAAACATGATGCTGACGGTATTGTTCCCCGTGGTAAAAAACTTTCCATTCGAAAATAAATACCTGGTATCGCACTTTGAGGCGGGCAACCATGTGCCTATGAGCACACGCATATTATCGAATCCGGTGAAGGGTGGTTATGCCGTAAAAGATGTGAGCGGTGCAGATGTTTTTTACCTGAAGTTCAACAGTGCCGACCTATCTGTATGGATGCCCGATACCCCGATGCTGGGGTTGATGCTGGCAGCTATGCTCAGTTCCATAATATGGTTGCAACTCATCAGCATCGGGCTGTCGCGCAGGCGATCGCATATACTGGGCCTCGCCATGACCATAGCCATAGTAGTGGGGCTGCGTTTGCTTTCATATACAACGAGCCTGCCCTTCAACCTGGAAAGCATGCCGGTGTTCGATTCCCGGCTGTATGCCAGCAGCGCATTTTTAAAATCATTGGGCGACCTGCTGTTAAATGCTTTATGCCTGTTGTGGATCATCGCCTTCCTGCTGGGTAATATTCCCTTCACTAAACCGATATATGACAAGCTGCCCAAGTGGCTGCGCAATGTACTGGCTGTGGGTATCAGCATTGCTATACTCATTTGCTCTTTCGGGTTCATTAATGTTATCAGCAGTTTGGTGCTCGACTCTAATATCTCTTTCGATGTTATTCATTTTTATACTATTAATAAATACACCATTTATGGATTGTTTACCATAGGCATCATCACGCTGAGCTGCTGCCTGGTAATATACCTGCTGAATACACAACTCACTGCGGTGGTGCCGCGGCGCTGGATGAAGTATGCACTACTGGTGATAGTGGGCATCATACTGATAACGCTAAGCGATACGAGCCGTACGGGCAACCTTTCTTACTACCTGCTGCTATGGCTGGTGGTATTTATAATGCTGCTGGATGTGAAGCGACTGGCCTATACCAATGATATACTGGCACCGCACATGCTGTTCTGGGCCTTCTTTGTATGTGCCTTTTGCACCGCCATCCTGCAATACTTCAACAATATAAAAGAGCACAACATACGCGAACGCTTTGCAGAAGAGATCATACAGCAGCGCGACTACCTGATGGAAGATGTATCGTTCCGGAATGTGTCGCAAAGCATCGGTGGGGACAGGGCTATTAAAAGCTTTATGCAGGCACCGGATAAAGACAGCAGGCGCAGCATTAACGAACGCTTTGAAGTGCTGTACCTGGGTGGGCAACTGAACAAATACCAGTCGCGCATATACCTGTTTGATGCTGCAGGCAGAAGCCTGTATAATGGCGATACATCGAGCTACCTGGCACTTGTAAAGCAAATGCGTTCGGCGATACCAACATCCGACAGTACGCTTTACTATAAAGAATATGCACAAGATGGGCACTATTACCTGGCACAAATACCCGTGTACAGGGATAATGATAATACCCATAAACTGGGGTATGTATTCATAGACCTTGCGGTAAAAGAATCGACAGGGGAAACGGTGTACCCTGAGCTATTACAACCGGGCAATGTACGCGGCAGCCAGAATACGGCTGAATATTCATATGCCATCTATGCCAATAAAAAACTGCTGACGCAAACCAATGATTATGCATTCCCCATATTCATCAATAAAAACCAGCCGAAGCAGTATACTTATTATGATGTAGATGGCGCATCGCAACTGTGGTATCGCTACGATAAATCGAAAACAGTAGTGGTGGTGCATGTACAACATACATGGCTGGAGGCCATCACACTGTTCTCTTATCTTTTCGGCATACAAGTGGTAGTGGTGATACTTATCATATTGTATAGGTCTACATTATCTTACTTAGCAAAGCCTAAGCATCGCGGGCGCATAGTGGGCTTCACACTGCGCAGGCGCATACACTTTTCGATGCTGGGAATTGTATTGGTATCGTTCCTCATTATAGGTATGGTGACCATTGTGTATTTTACCATACAGTATGAGCAGAACACACGCAAGAAACTATTGGTAGTAATGCAGGTGGCCGAACGTTCTGTAATGCAATACCTGAATCGGCAAAACGCTTTTTCTACACCCATAGCTTTTAATAAGGCTACTAATACAGCCGACTTTAAATATTACATCACCAACCTGGCCAATGCACAGAAGATAGACATCAATGTCTTCAATGCCAGTGGTATACTGAACGTAACATCGCAGGATAATATTTATGACCGCGCGTTGCTGGCACGCATCATGCGGCAGGATGCATATTACGAGCTATCGGTAAAGAATACATCGCTGCTGATGCAGGAAGAAACGATAGGCAGGCTGAACTACCTGTCGTGCTACATACCCATACGCGATGAAGCCGGTAATGCACTGGGCTATATCAATGTGCCCTATTTCTCATCGCAAAAAGAACTAAGCTACCAGATATCGAATATCCTGGTGGCATTGATAAACCTGTATGCTTTTATATTCTTGTTATCCGGACTGATAACCGTATTGATAACACGCTGGATAACCCGCAGCTTCAACGTGGTAATAGAACGCTTTGAGAAACTGAGCCTGACAGCCAATGAACCGATAGAATGGCCCTATGATGATGAGATAGGGTTGCTGGTGCAAGAGTATAACAAGATGGTGAAGAAGGTGGAAGAGAACGCCATTATGCTGGCGCAAAGCGAGCGGGAAGGTGCATGGCGTGAAATGGCCAAACAGGTGGCGCATGAAATAAAGAACCCATTGACACCGATGAAACTGAACATTCAATACCTGCAGCAGGCATTGAAGAACAATTATCCCAACCTGAGGGAACTGACCATAAAAGTATCGGACTCGCTGATAGAGCAGATAGATAACCTGTCGTATATCGCATCGGAGTTTTCCAACTTTGCAAAGATGCCGGAAGCAAGGCCGGAAAATATAGATGTAAACGAACTGGTGGCAGCTGCTACGGAACTGTACCTGAACGATGAGAATGTGAAAGTAGAAGTAAGCAAATATGCCGAACCTATGGTGATAAATGCAGACCGAAACCAATTGCTACGCGTATATACCAACCTATTGCAAAACGCCGTGCAGGCGATACCCGAAGGTGTAGCAGGACATATCACCGTAAGCATTACCAAAGAACATAAGAGTGTGATTGTAGCATTTGCAGATAACGGGTCGGGGATAGACGCAGACGTAATTGATAAAATATTCCAGCCTTATTTTACTACCAAAACATCGGGTACGGGTTTGGGACTTGCCATGACCAAAAAGATCATAGAGTTCTGGAAAGGCCAGATATGGTTTGAAACAATGAAAGGAAAGGGAACGACCTTCTTTATAAAGATGCCGCTTGTATAGTTACCACACCTGTACTTCGCGCTCCAGGCTGATGCCGAACTTATCTGCTACCGATTGCAATACATCGCTCGATAGCTGCCATACTTCGCTGCCGATGGCATGGCCATAGTTTACCAATACCAGCGCCTGCTTTTCATGCACACCGGTATCGCCACGGCGATAGCCTTTCCAGCCGCACTGTTCTATAAGCCAGCCCGCAGGTACTTTTATGGTTTGTGCATCTACGGGGTAAGAAGGTATGTTGGGGTGTTGCTGCTTCAGTGTTTCAAACTGCGCTACGGGTATGGTAGGATTTTTAAAGAAGCTGCCGGCATTGCCTATCTGCTTCGGGTCGGGGAGCTTGCTGGTACGGATGGCTATCACTGCATCGGCAATGGCTTTGATGGATAGCTCTGCAACGCCCATCTTTTGCAGCTCCTGCTCTATGGCACCATAAGTGGTATTGAACGAAGGAGTTTTGCTGAGTTTGAATGTAACAGCAGTAATAAAAACTTTGTCTTTCAGCTGGTGCTTGAAGATGCTATCACGGTAACCAAAGGTACATTCGAAATTGGAGTAGGTATAAAAACATTTGTCTTCCCAGTGCCATGCCGTTACGCTTTCTATAGTTTCCTTTGCTTCTATGCCGTAGGCACCTATATTCTGTATCGGCGCAGCACCTACCGTGCCGGGTATCAGCGCCAGGTTTTCTACGCCTGCCCATCCATTGGCTATGGCATACATCACAAAGCTGTGCCATACCTCGCCTGCATTTACGGTAAGCCATACATGCGCGTCATCTTCCTTATCCTTATGAATGCCCTTGATGCTGTTATATATCACCGCGCCCGTTACGGGTTGGGTAAGTAATACATTGCTGCCGCCGCCCAATATACGCCTGTGCATACCGGCGGTAGCATCTGTAACAGCAGGCAGCATATCTACCGAAGACACTTCTATAAAATGTTCGGCGGGTATATCGATACCAAAAGTGTTATATGGTTGGAGCGAAACGTTTTGTAGCAATTGCATGGGTGGCAAAGATAAACCGAAGTGCAGGAATTACTTAGTTGCAAATTTCTCTCCGCGGAAACGGATACCCAGGCCGGGTGCACCGCTTATCTGGATGTTGCCATTATCATAACGCAGGCCATCGGCCACATCTTCTTTCAGCAGCAGCGGACCATCGGCGTCCAGCGCATCTACTACGGGCGCTATATGTGCCAGTGCCGCAGAGCCTATCGTGCTTTCATTCATAGTGCCCAGCATTACTTTCAATCCCCGCTTGCGGGCATCCTGTATCATACGCAGGGCGGGTGTGATGCCACCGCATTTGGTCAGCTTTATATTAATGCCGTGAAAACTATCGGCACAAAGGGCTACATCTTCCTCTTCCACACAGCTTTCATCGGCAAAGAGCGGTATGGTGCTGATGGCTTTCAATTCTTTCATCGCCTCCCATTCCGTCTTAGGCAAGGGCTGTTCTATCATATCTACCCCTAGTGCTTGCAGTTCTGGAAGTAATGCTTTTACATCATCGAACAACAGGCTTTCATTGGCATCTATACGGAAGGGTGCAGTGGTATGCTGCCTTAATGTTCGGAGGAGGTCTATATCGGCCGACTTTGTAAATTTT
Organism: Flavipsychrobacter sp.; assembly: GCA_036406055.1. Taxonomy (GTDB): domain Bacteria; phylum Bacteroidota; class Bacteroidia; order Chitinophagales; family Chitinophagaceae; genus Polluticoccus. Next base: position 9,742 of record DASWWE010000127.1, read on the forward strand.
ACTTTATATACCGGTGATGGGTGTGCTTTCATTTTTTCTATCATCACATCGGCCACATCGCTACCCAGTGTATAGTCGCTGACAGGCGGGCGCCAATTGATACCCAGTATGCGGTATAGCGGCATGCGGCGCATTTGCGCGAATAAGTCCCACCCGGCAATATCCAGTGCTGCTATCAGGAAGTTTTGCCCGGGTATCAGATGGTGCAGGAAATGCCAGAAGCGTTGCGGATCTGTAAGCGCATAGCGTTCTATCATATTTTTCTTTTCCTGCAGCGTAGCTATCATATCGGTGACCGAAACATTATAATAATGAATGGCCGGCGCCTCGCCATGCCCGCGCAGCTGGCCTAAGCCTAAGGAAACCACTAAAACAGGCTGGTGTGTTTTGGTGCCCTTAGCTATGGTAAACGGGTATTCAAAAGCCAGATCGAACGGATAATAACGCAGGTGCAACATTCGTTAAAATTGCGATTAATTTTGCGATTGCGAAAACCACACTCATGCCAAAGATTCCTAACTGGGTATTTATACTGCTGGCCATATTGCACCTCTCTGCCTTTAGGGTAGATATGATGGATATTGATGCTACACAATATGCGGAAATAAGCCGCGAGATGGCCGAAAGCGGCAGCTACCTGCAATTGTACGACCGCGGGCATGACTACTTAGATAAACCCCCCTTTCTGTTCTGGGTAACGGCATTGAGCATCAAAGCATTTGGCGTGAACAATTTCGCTTATAAGTTTCCATCGGTGCTATTTGCGCTGTGGGCCTTGTATGCCGTGTACCGCCTTGCAAGGCTGCTGTATGATGATAAGACCGCACGCATGGCTGCACTGATATTGGGCACCTGCCAGGGCATGTTCCTGATGACGAACGATGTGCGTACGGATACGATACTGATGAGCTGTGTGATAACATCGCTGTGGATGATAAAGGAATGTGACATTAAAAGGCGGTGGTATTATGTGCTGGGCGGCACAGCAGCCATAGCAGCGGGTATGATGACCAAAGGGCCGATAGCCCTGCTGGTGCCCATGTTTTGCTTTGGTAGCGACTGGGTGCTGAAGCGTGAATGGAAAAAGATATTTAATCCCTACCATTTGGTAGATGTATTGCTGATAGCCATCTTCCTGGTACCGATGAGCATAGGGCTGTACCAGCAGTTTGATATGCACCCTGAAAAGACCGTGAATGGCCTGACGGGTGTGAGCGGCCTGCGTTTCTTTTACTGGTCGCAGAGCTTTGGCAGGATAACGGGGGAAAGCCCATGGGATAACGGTGCCCCTTTCGAGTTCCTGTTTGTAGGTATGTTCTGGGCTTTCCTGCCGTGGATGTTCCTGTTTGTGCCGGCCCTTGTAATGCGACTTGTGCAGGTAGTGAAACAAAAATTTAAACTGGAGCCGGGGCAGGAGTTTATTACTACAGGCGGTTTTGTACTGGCTTATATCGCCTTAGGCTCTTCTAAATATCAACTGCCGCATTATATATTCGTCGTGTTTCCACTCGCGGCTATTATGGTAGCTAAGCTGATAGCCGATATGGCCGATGGTAAATACGCAGGATTGTACAAAGTGATGAAGCCTTTTCAGTGGGTGGTATCTGTACTGGTGATGATAGCCGCATTGCTTACACTCATTATCGTATTCCCTGCCGGTGTAACGGGCATAGCACTGTGGGTAGCCGCATTGGGTATATGGATGGTAGTGGCGCTGCACAAGAAAATAACGGCAAAAATGTTTTGGGTGAGTGCTGCGGCTATTATGCTGGCCAATATTTTTATCACCCACCATTTTTATTACCAGCTACTAAAATATCAACTAGGTACGGTAACGGGTAAGTATATACGCGAGCATAACATCAACGGCAAAGATGTGATATTCTACCGTTTTACACACCCTATGAACTCCATACACTACTATGCTAACCAGCAGATACCGGGCGACTCTACCGCCTTTGTTTCCGGTAAATATCTGATTACATCACCGGAAGGTATAGCGGTATTGGAAGGCAAGTACAAATATGACATTGTGCAGCAGGGTGACTACTTTAAAGCCAGTGAATTGACGCCTGAATTTCTAAACCCTAAGACTAGAGATAAAGCGGTGATGAAATATTACATGGTACGATTGAAATAATAAAAGCCCCGCACTGCGGGGCTTTCCATTTTATATAGCTATCTATTTGAATTGCTTGAAGTAGTACGTAACACCGGCTTCGCTTAGTATCAGTTCATTGTTCTCACATTTTATCACTTTGAACTGGCGCTTGTCTTTGCCATCGCAATAGATGGTTTGGTT
>DASWWE010000128.1:0-14631 GCA_036406055.1 Flavipsychrobacter sp.
AATGGTTTAAATGCTGCTCGCTTTGCCAATGGCTGTAAGTAAGAAACACATTGGCATCGTGCGCATCCTGCCACAGCTCTAAATGGGTGCAGCCTTCAAAATGGCGTATCAGGTGCTTGCGTTCTTCAAACAAGGCCTGGAATGCCTCCACATGCTGCGGCTCAAATGTCATTCTTACGATGCGTACGATCATTCAAAAATTATTTTAATGGCATTATACATCAGGTGCTGCTCTTTGCTGAGCCTCAGGCCCAGCAGGCTGGCAGCCTTGCCCTGGTTGATGGCTATTTCAAGATAACCCGTGCTATTAAAGCGGCATAGCATTTCGTCTCGCGGTACATCGCTGTAGTGGTTGCTTATCTTGCTGATAGATTCCCGCAGGAACAACATCCGGAATGGCCTGCCATGGCTATAAGCCTCAAACTGCTCACGTGTAATGTTGATGACCACATTCTCATACCTGTCAATATGTATCACATGGCATTCAACAGTATTACCTGTAAGGCGTGGCTGCCAGTGTACCAGTGCATTGCTCATATCACAGGGCACCAGCTCCATATCTTTGGCATTGTGACCATTGCCCAGCTTGTTTATCATATCTGCCGCCGCTTTCATCCAGTCCCTCATGGTATAATTGGCCGGCAATGCGGGGCATAACCATGTGGAGTAATAAGCACCACTGAAAGCCAGTGAAAGCACACCATTGTCGGGCGCCAGGAAATAGTGCCCGTCTTTCTGGCATAATAACAGCTTAGGTGCTGCATCGTAAAATACATTGCACAGCACTATGTGAAAGCTGCCGGCAGGAAAATTTCTATAGGCTGAATTGAGCAGGTAGGCGGCTTGTTGCAAATGGTACGGCTCTACCTGGTGCGAAACATCCACGATGGGCAACCGGCTTGCATGCTGCATCAGGATGCCCTTTGCAGCCGCCACAGAGGCATCCTGCAAACCGAAATCTGACAGCAGAGTGATACAAGCCATAAAGTAGATAGCAAAAGTAAACCGCTAAAACGGCAATGCAAAGCCGGATTGCCATTATAGAGACATAATAGAAAATATTTAGGCCATATTTGCGTTATTAATTCTACTACTAACTTTACTGAGAAGTATATAAGATACACGATGCGTAATAAAGGTTTTATAGTTGCCACCCTGATTGTAATGCTGATAACTGTACTGTGTACAGGCTGTAAGAAGGAAAAACTGCTGACCAGTGGTGGCGAACTGCGTTATTCTACTGATACCCTTACTTTCGATACTGTATTTACTGCGCAGGGTAGTTTCACCACACAGGTAAAACTTTACAACCCTCAAAATCAAAAAGTAAATATCAGCGCCATCAGGTTGGAGCAGGGTAATCAGTCACAGTTTCATCTGAATGTAAACGGTATTAGCGGTAACAATGTTACTAATATAGAGCTGGCGGCCAATGATAGCACGTACATCTTTGCTACGGTAAATATAACACCTGGTAATATTGATATTCCATTTGTTGTGGAGGATAAAATAATAGCTACGTTGAATGGTAAAGACTACGAACTGCCATTATTGGCCTACGGACAGAATGCCTACTACATAACTGATAGCCTGCTGGAAACATCGCAGACATGGAAAACTGATAAGCCATATGTTATCATCCATAGCGCGCAGGTAAAAGAGAATACAACGCTCACCATACCGGCAGGTTGCCGCATATATATGCATGCCGATTCGCGCTTGTATGTGGATGGTACACTGGTGGTAAATGGTACGAAAAAAGACAGCGTTATCTTCCAGGGTGATAGGCTGGACCGGAAATACTTTGGAAACGAAGGATACCCCGGCGAATGGGGTGGTTTATACTTCTCGCCCAAAAGCCGTAAAAGTGTCTTGAACTATGCTATACTAAGGAACTGCGGTAGCACTACCGGCATAGGACTGGCCGCTGCCATTTGGGCTACGCCCGATAGCGTAAATGACAACGATTTTCAGCTGCGTATGTATAGCACCATTATCGAAAACTCGATAGGTTATGGTATCGTAGGTTTCGGCAGTACCATATACGGGCAGAATTGCCTGGTGCATAACTGTGGCGCACAGGGGCTGGCTACTTTTGAAGGTGGACAATATTATTTCGATAATTGTAATTTTGTTACGTACGGAAACAAGAAAATTAGCCATATTGATAATCCAACTGTAGCACTTATCAACTATAGGGATATTGATGATTATAACTATGTAGCAGGTCCGTTAGATGCACAATTGCGTAACTGCGTTATCTGGGGTTCTCTGGAAACGGAGTGCTTCATCAATAAAAAAGGAAACAGCACTGTAGATGTGAAGCTGATAAACTGCGCCATTAGAAGCAGTGAGCAGATACCATCTTACGTTACCAGCACCAATAACATCATCAATACAGACCCATCTTTCAAAGATGCAAATGGTGGTGATTTCAGGTTGAATGAGAATTCACCTTTGAAAGATAAAGGTATCAGCATTAGCGGGCTGGATAGAGACCTGGATGACAAGCCAAGAACGGGCGTGCCTGATATTGGCTGCTACGAATACTAATCAATGGCATCTGCCACCAACTTTGCCGAGCGCAGGCACAAAGGTATGCCTCCGCCCGGGTGTACCGTACCACCTGCGAAATAAAGACCTTTGTATTTGCCTGATGTATTGCTATGCCGCATAAATGCGGCCATCCTGTTGTTGGATGCTGTACCGTACAGTGCGCCCATGTAGCTGCCGGTTTGTTTTTCAATAAGCGAAGGTGTCAGTGTTTTTTCTGTGGCTATATATCTTTCGATGTTTGTATCAAGCAGCTTACTAAGTTTATCAATCACATGTGCCTTTGTAAATGCAATGGCATCACTTGTTTCATTTCCTGCCGGTGTATTCACTAATACAAACCAGTTCTCGCAGCCATCGGGCGCATGTGTGCTGTCCTGCTTGGCTGTGATGTTTACATACACAGTAGGATCGTGATAAGGTTGCTTGTCTTTAAATATTGATTGGAACTCTGCGCGGTAATCGGTGGTAAAGAAAATGTTATGCAGGTCCAATTGCGGGAATTGCTTTTGCATGCCCCAGTAAAATATGATAGCACTGCTGCTACGCTCCTGCCTTTGTAGTTTGTTGGCCATTTGTGCGTCACTTAGTAGTTTTTGATAAGTGAAGTACACATCGCTATTGCTTATCACCACGTTGGCTTTGTATGGAGCGCCGTTAGCAACGATGCCGGTTACTACATGCTGCTGTGTAGTTATCTCTGTAACAGCAGTGTGAAAATGAAACTGTACACCCAGCTTCTTACACAGTGTATATACCGCCTCGCCTATGGCACGCATGCCACCTATAGGGTAATATACGCCTTCATTGAGTTCAAGATGTGCGATCATACTAAGCATGGCAGGCGCTTCAAATGGATTAGAGCCATTGTAGGTAGCAAACCTGTCAAAAAGCTGCACCAGCTTATCATGCTGCAATATCTGCCTGTGATGCGTATGCATGCTTTTTAAAAGATAAGCCGGCTTGAGTGCCGCAAACGCCTTCAATATTTTAGGCGAAAACCATGTGCGCAACTTATGTATCGGCTCATCTAGGAATATTGTGCCTATATTTTGATAGAGCTTTTCTGCATCGCGCAGGAAGGCATTAAACGTTGCAATCTCAATACCTAATACGGTTTGCAATTCTTGCTTCAGCTTGTCTGCATCTGCATAGGCAGTTAGTAGTGTGCCATCTGCATAAAAGTATTGCGTGGTGATAGCCGGCTTTGTATAAGTGAGATACTCGTTTAGTTGCGCACCGCAATCTTTAAACAATGCTTCCAGCACATAAGGTTGGGTAAATAAGGATGGCCCCGTATCGAAAGTATAGCCATCCTGTTGCAGTAGTCCCAGTTTGCCACCCGCGTAGCTATTCTTTTCAAACACCGTAACGCGATGCCCCTTTGCCGCAAGCCTGGCAGCACAAGCAAGGCCGGCAATACCGGCCCCAATGATGATGATGTCTTTATGCGTAGCAGCCATAATCAGGCAGCATAGTGTTGTTGCACATATGCTATAAAGCGCGGCATCGCCATGTGAAACCAGGGCGTAAAGTCTTCCGGCTTTTCCTGCATCCAACGCTGCAGATCGGCAGCTGATATAAACTTATAGTCGTTCGCTTCTTCAGCATTGGGTTTTATCTCGCCATCGTATGTGCCAATGTATATATGGTCGTATTCGTTCTCTATCAGTTCGTTGCTTACATCCGCTTTATAGCGCAGGGTGAAGATAGGTGCCAGCTCACAGTCAAATCCCATTTCTTCCTGCAGGCGCCTGTGTGCAGCATGCAGCGTGCTTTCGCGCGGTGCAGGGTGCGAGCAGCAGGTATTGCTCCACAAACCGCCTGAATGGTATTTGCTGAATGCCCGTTGTTGAAGTAGTATCTCGTTCTTACTGTTCAATATAAATACAGACAATGCCCGGTGCAATGCCCCTTTTTGGTGTGCCTGTAGTTTTTCCATTGTGCCCAGCCACTCATCCTGTTCATTCACCAGTATCACATGATTGTCTTTCGCCGCCATGCTGCAAAGTTATATAAGGTTCAGCCTGTTATTGACACCTGCTGTAAATACGATGAACATTTTTTCATAATCGGGCACACGCACGCGCTGCTCCAGTACCGACTGTGGTTGCATACGTTGTATCTTTTTGAATAGTGCATAATAGTATCGGTATGCGGTATAAACCCCTAAACGTGCTTTCCAGGGCAGCTTGCGTATACCGGTAAGCGCAGCTTTAAAGTCTGCTTCTATATCCTGTTCTATTTTCTTCTTTGTTTGTATATCGAAGCTGTAAAAATCCAGCTCCGGGAAATAAGTACGGTTCAGGTTGTTGTAGTCCGACTGTATATCCCGCAGGAAGTTTATCTTTTGAAATGCAGCTCCCAGTTTTCTTGCGCCTTGTTTCAGTTCTTCATACTTTTTCATGTCACCTTCACAAAATACACACAGGCACATCAGCCCTACCACTTCTGCAGAACCATATACGTATTCATCCAGTTCATGCACCGTATTATAGTCGGTTTTGTGCAGGTCCAGTTTCATACTGTGCAGGAAGGCTGCGATAAGTTCATTGGGTATATTATATGTATGCACCACATGCTGAAAGCTATGCAGCACAGGGTTCATGCTGATGCAACGTGATATGGCCAGCCAGGTGTCACGTTCAAACTCTTCCAGCAGCACAGCTTTATCATGTTCATGAAAGGTGTCTACTATTTCATCTGCCAGTCTTACAAAGCCGTAGATATCATGTATCGGGCCTCGCAAATCTTTATGCAACAGTTGAATGGCACTTGAAAAAGATGTGCTGTATTGCTGCGTTATTATCTTGCTGCAGGCATGGCTCACACTATGAAATATTGACATCATAAGCTCAGGCAGTTTTGAGTGTTTTCTTTTTAAGGAGCTGTTTGGCTACTATCTCTCCCGATATCAATGCGGGTGGCACACCTGGCCCGGGTACAGTCAGTTGCCCGGCATAATACAGGTTGTGCAGTTTTTTATTGCGTATAGATGGTTTGAGCAATGCAGTTTGCCGTAGTGTATTGGCCAGTCCGTAGGCATTGCCCTTAAAGGCATTATAGTCGGTTACAAAATCGTTGTGCGCATAACTGCGCATGTAGTTAATGTGCGGCTTTATGTCAATGCCTGTACGCTGCGCTATGCGTTGTATAGCTGTGTCAAAATACTGATTGCGTATCGCTTCCGTATCCTGCATGCCGGGCGCTACAGGTATCAGTATAAAAAGGTTCTCACATCCTTCAGGCGCTACGTTTGCATCTGTTTTAGATGGGCAGCATACATACATCAATGGATTACTAGGCCATTCAGGCTTTATATAGAGTGCTGCTGCGTGTGCATCGAAAGGTGCATCAAAAAAAAGGTTGTGATGCTGCAAGGCATCTATTTTTCTGTCGATGCCTACATAATACAATAGGCACGATGGTGCCATCTCGCGTGTATCCCAATAGCCATCACTGTAATTCTTATACGCATCGGGCAGTAATTCTGTTTCTGCATGATGATAATCGCAGGCAAGGATGATGTTATCCGCATTCAGGTCTTGCCTGTCGGTAGATACAATGCCCGCTTCATTGCCCCATGCTTTGATGCCGGTGACTGTTTCATTAAAGTGAAACTGTACACCTAGTTCTATTGCCAGTTGATGCATGGCATTCGCCACCTGCACCATGCCACCCATGGGGTACCACGTGCCCAGCTTCATGTCGGCATAGTTCATCATGCTGTATAATGCAGGTGTATTGCGTGGCAAAGCGCCAAGGAACAGTATGGGGAACTCTACCAATTGCTGCAGCTTAGGGTGTTTGAAATACCGGCGTACATGCTTATGCATCGATGTCAGCATATCTATGCGCAACAGCGAACGCACCACATCTGTACGCATAAATTCTGTAACCGATAACCCTGGTTGGTATATAAAATGATTGAAGGCTGCATCGTATTTATACGCAGCCTCTTTCAGAAAGGCATCCAGCCTGCCACCTGCACCGGGCTCATGTTGTTCAAAGAGGCTCCGCAGTTCTTGATAATTGCTGGGGATGTCTGTCATCCCATCTTCCCAAAATACGCGGTATGATGGTGATAGTCTTTCCAGCCGGTAATAGTCGGCAGGTGTTTTGCCAAACTGTGCAAAGAACCGTTCAAATACATCGGGCATCCAGTACCAACTGGGGCCCATATCGAAGGTGAACCCATTTGCTGCAAATGCCCTTGCCCTGCCACCCGGTGTGTTATGCTTTTCCACCACCGTCACTTGTACACCTTCTTTTGCAAGAAAGCATGCGGCCGACATCCCCGCAAATCCACTCCCTATGACGATAGCTTTTTTCAACCTTATTGAAGTTATTTGATTAACGGTCCAGTTGCGACATTAATGTTTTCCTGGCAAAGTGTATCCGGCTTTTTACGGTGCCTAGTGGTTCTTGCAGCAGGTCGGCTATCTCCTGGTATTTATAACCGGTATAGTGCAGCTCGAAAGACAGGCGGAATATCTGTGGCAGTTCATCAATAGCTTTCTTCACCTCGCTCAGGCGTGCATTGTTCCACCCTTCATTATATACTGCTTTTTGGGTGCTATACATCATGGCATCACTCGGCACATCTCCCGATACTTTGAAGAATTTTTTGCTGCGCCTGTAATTATTGATGAAAATATTCCGCATTATGGTGTAGAGCCACGCCTTCAGGTTGGTACCAAACTGGTATTTTTCCTTGTTCATCAGGGCACGCATCATCGTTTCCTGGAAAAGGTCCTGTGCGTCCTCGTGATCGCGTGTAAGCGTTATTGCATAAGGCTTCAGAAAGTCGCCGTGGCGCACTACCATGTTATTAAAGTCAGTAGCAGTCATACATTTTTGTTTAACTGTTTATGATGTAAAGTTAAACACTCATGCCATCGGCCAAAATAGTTTTTGTTTATAGATACAATGGTTTTTGTTAAACAAGATATACAAGCATGTAGCTGCGAGGCCATTGGCCGTTAGTGTATATACGGTAGCTAATTGAAAAAAGATTAACTCAGGGTCAGGATATAATTCTTAACCTGTTGCAAAGAGTGGAAAGGCACTACACGCGGGTGGCTATGCAGCTTGGTATGCTTCAGCATACTGCCCGATACAAGGATGGTAATACCAGGTAAGATTTCTGTTAATTTCTTAAGGTACTTATTGCAGTCAAATTCGGAAGCTACAGATGTGAGGTGTATGAAAGCATAGTCCGGCTTTTTCATTTCGGCGGCTAGCTGCACGTCTTTCACCGGCGAATTAGGGCCTAGATAGATGGGTTTCTTCCCATGCTTCAGCAACAGATAGTGCACATACATCAGCCCTATATCATGTATTTCCCCTTCGGGCAGAAATAATAGTACCGACGGGCTGGCATCAGGGTTCTTTGGCAATTGTTCTATAGCAAGAGCCAATTTGCGATATACGATATTACTCATAATATGCTCCTGCGCCGGAAATATGCGGTCGGTCATCCACATGATGCCTACCTTTTCCAGGAAGGAAAACAGCAAGCGTTCCACGGCCATTTCTATGCCGTTCTTTTTAATGTAGCTGGTTATCAGCGCTTCAAAGAGGTCGGTATCCAGGGTGAGCATCGTTTCCAGCATCCTATTTACCTGTGCCTGCAACTGGAATTCCTGGTCGTTTATCTTATTGATTACATTATTTATCTCCCCTTCGCTCATTTCCTGTATGCGCGATATCTTGTAGCCGTAGTTGTTAAGCAGGGCTATACGCAGCGCATACTTCAGGTCGGTAGCATCATAGTACCGGATATTCGTCGGGGTGCGCTTAGGTTGCAAGATACCATAGCGTTGCTCCCATATCCGTATGGTATGGGCCCTGATGCCTGTCAGGTTTTCTATGTCCCTGATACTGAAACGGTTCATATCTGCTGTAATACCCACGGTAGTAGCATTTCAAAGTTAAACATTCAATGAAGCTGAATTGTTTGGCGCTTTAGTGAAAAGCGATTCGATCTGCCGGTACCGGTAGTCAAATATACCTTCTAATTGGCGTTTCAGGAAAAGGTGGTGGGCCAGGTTGCCAATAAAATAGAATGGCAGGCGATAATGCACCAGGTCGGTCATCCATACGCCTTCTGCCGTTGCTTCAAAATAATGCTGATGGTGCCACATGCTGTAAGGCCCTATGCGTTGCTCATCCACAAATCTCTTATGGTGTTCCACATGGGTTATCTCTGTCATCCAGTACAGTGGAATGCCTAATATGGGCGATACTTTGTAGGTGATGATCTGCCCGGCATAGATGCCATGTTTTGAAGACTCGGATGTGATGCGGAAGTTCATATAAGGTGGGGTAATGGCAGCCAGGTTATCGGGGCTGGAAAAGAAAGCCCATAATTCATCCACCGTGCTATGTATCAGTTGTTTCCGCTCTATTTTATATACGGCCATGATAATTAAACAATTAAAGCACCATAATGTTTAATGCTGCCATAGAGATATCTAATAAACATGATGCCTGCAAAACACCGTAACTTCGGTAAGAGGTTTTATGAAAGGGATATTATTTACGAAGTTTCAGGAAGGGGATAAGCGTACGCCATTCCAGAAGTTGCTGGATATTTTCATGGAGTTGCTGCAATATACCAATGGCGACCCTACCGAAGCACTCGACTGGTTGACGCAGCTGGATGCGCAGTATCATCTTACAGGTGATGATTACGGCATCGGCGATTTCATAGAAGACCTGAAACAAAACGGATACCTGAAAGAAACAGAAGAAACAGGTGCCTATAAGATAACCGCCAAGTCGGAACAAAGCATCCGCAAGCGTTCGCTCGATGAAATATTCGGTAAGCTGAAGAAAACCAAGCAAGGCAACCATCATACTTTTAAAAGCGGGCAGGGTGATGAGCTGAATCCCGAAACACGCCCGTATGAATTTGGCGATGCGCTGGAAGCTATAGATTATACAGGCAGTCTCAAGAATTCATTTGTAAACCATGGTATAGATGGCTTCACCATGAAGCAGGACGACCTGGAGATACACGAGATGGATTTCAAGACGCAGACCTCTACCGTGCTGATGATAGACATTTCTCACTCCATGATACTATACGGTGAAGACCGCATCACACCCGCCAAGCGGGTAGCCATGGCGTTGAGCGAACTGATAACTACGCGCTACCCTAAAGACACGCTGGATATTGTAGTATTTGGCAACGATGCCTGGCAAATAGAAATGAAAGACCTGCCTTACCTGCAAGTGGGCCCCTACCATACCAATACCGTCGCCGGGTTGGAACTGGCAATGGATATATTGCGCCGTCGCAAGAACCCCAATAAGCAGGTGTTTATGATAACAGATGGCAAGCCTACCTGCCTGAAGATCGGGAACAAGTACTACAAGAACAGCTTTGGTATAGATAGCAAGATACTGAACCGCACGCTGAACCTTGCCGGGCAGATGCGCAGGCTCAAGATACCAGTCATTACCTTTATGATTGCCAACGACCCTTACCTGCAATCGTTTGTACGCAACTTTACAGAGGTAAACAACGGCAAGGCATTCTATTCCTCGCTCGATGGCTTAGGCCAGTTTATATTTGAAGATTACGAGCGCAATAAGCGCAAGCGCGTAAGGTAGCTATTAGCTTACCAATGTACCCAGCGATTTGCCCTCTATCACACTTTGCAGGTTGCCCGGTGTGTTCATGTCGAACACGATGATGGGCAGGTTATTTTCCTCGCATAGTGTGAAGGCGGTCATATCCATCACTTTCAGTCCTTTACTGATAACCTCTGAAAAGGTTAGTTTTTCAAAGCGTTTAGCGGTCGGGTCTTTTTCAGGGTCGGCAGTATAGATGCCATCTACACGTGTACCTTTCAGTATCACATCGGCATTTATTTCTATAGCCCTCAGTGAGCCGGCTGTATCTGTGGTAAAGTAGGGATTACCGGTGCCTGCGCCGAAGATAACTACGCGGCCTTTTTCCAGGTGGCGGATGGCACGGCGGCGGATGTAAGGCTCTGCTACCTGCTCCATTTTTATAGCGCTTTGCAGGCGTGTTTTAACGCCTATCTTTTCCAGAGATGCCTGTAGTGCCATGCCGTTGATAACGGTGGCCAGCATGCCCATATAGTCGCCCTGTGCACGCTCAATGCCGGTTTCGGCCTCGTTCATGCCGCGGTATATATTGCCACCGCCTATTACTACGGCTACCTGCACACCCAGGTCGCTTATCGCCTTTATATCAATAGCATACTGCTCCAGCATTTTCGGGTCGAGGCCGTAGCTGCGGTCACCCATTAAAGATTCACCCGATAATTTCAGCAGTACTCTATTGTATTTAGGAAGCATTTTGGAAGGCTATAATTTGCTGCAAAGAAAGAAAATAATTCCTAAAAACGGGCACATAGCTTTAATCGTTAAATGACCAGACTTCCATGTGTTTCACCAGCAGCCACTTGTCGCTGCCGGGGTTCTTCAGGTAGATATCCACTTTTTCGGCCTCATCCCTGGCAATGCTTACATCAAAGCAAAAATCTTTAGTCTCATTATCATTGAGGAAGCGGTGTATGCGCAGCATCCGTGTACGCAGCACATTATTGTCTTTATCTAAAAACTGGGCGGTGAACTGCGGCATCTTCCACTGCGACCATTCTTTAGGGCCGCCGGTGATGGTAGCTTTTATCCGTATCCAGTTGGCAGTTTTCTTATTTACAGGCATGCTGAACTTATTACTGTACTCCATGCCGCCCCGGATATAGAATGGGTCTGCGGAATTGCTATTAGTATTGAATTCGTTCTGGTAGATTAGTTTCAGGTTTTGAGGAGTGCCTGAAAAAAGTTCGTCGGTATCTTTCAGCTTTTCTACCTCACCTCTGTTTTCAATGTGCCAGCGGCCAACCACACGCCAGTAGTAAGCACGGCTCATGCCGTCCGAATCGTACAGGCCGGGTGCTGCATGGGCATTCACCGTAAACCATATATTCACGTAGCAGAACAGCAGGATGAAAGGTGTAAGCGCCCATCTCAGCACTTTGCGCTCCGTAAGCAGCTGCACCAGGTAGCCAAGGGGTAAAAACATGAAAGGGTAGCTCTGTATCATAGCTCGGCCACCGGTGCCACCATACCACCATATATCCCATGCAGATACAATATACAGGTTCAGCAGGCAGAAGGACAGGATGGCCACTTTGTTCCGGCCCCTTTTCAGGAAGGGGATAATGCCTATCAGCGAAAATATCATGACAGGTGTGTAAGTAAGCCAGCCACTGCGTGCGCTCAATGTATAATCGAACAGGTGGGGGTGTAGCCATGAAAAGGTCTTATCGGTGCCGTAGCTGTATACCAGCCACTGGCCACTGGCATATTTCCAGTAAATAAGCTGTATGCTGCCTATGAGCAGCACGCATACTATTGCTACGGCCAATTTATATCGATGTGTTTTCAGGAACTGCAGCTTTTCCAGGATAGCTGCCATCGACACAGAGTCCATACCCCATAACAATGGTATCAATACACATATCATTTCAGACGGGCGGATGAGGATAGCGAAACCGCATAATACGCCTATGGCTACCGCGTATTTATAATCGGGTTTCTTATGAAAGCGGATGACACTCAGTAATAACAATGCATACAAGGTAAACAGCCAGGAATGTGTTTGAGGCCCATCTATGGCTGCGTAGTTCAGGTAGTTGCTACCTATGGCCAGTATGAGCAGCAATATGGCAGTTACTTTATCGGAAAAGTAATAGAGCAATACCTTGCGATATAGCCACAGGCCCAGCAGCGAGATGAGCAAACTGCCTACCTGTATGGCAAACTGGTAGGGCCTGGAAAAACCGTCTGCCGGATAGCCTAAAGATTTGGCGGCCATATGGGCAATAGCAAATAGGGGGCTGTACATTATTGCCATACCACCGGAATATGTCATAACGCAACTACCATCTGCTGCGCGGGTAAACTGCATGACTTCCGGTGTGGGTTCGTATTTCTTCAGGATGCTATCTGCAAAGGATTGGTATTTGAGGTCTTTATAAATAAAGATAGAAGGCAGGTACCAGTAATAACCGCTTACATCCCAGCCTATAGCTGCTTCGCCCTGCCGCTTATCCCATTTGGGGTAAAAGACGAAACAGCAATACAGCATTACAGTGGCACAGAGCAAGTAAGCTATTTTCGATAGCATATAGATAGATAGGTTAGGCAACATGAAAATAGCCATTCAATTTTGAATGGCTATTCATTTACTGTCTGTGCAATGTCATTTTTATGCGAAAGGCATTTTTACTACCTGAGCCTTCAGGGCTTTGTCGCGCACGATCACAAACACATCAGAACCTTCGGCCGCAAAGTCTTTGCGCACATAGGCCATACCTATAGCCTTGCCCAGGCTTGGTGCCTGCGTGCCCGATGTGATGTAGCCTATCTCTTCGCCGGTAGCATTCTGTATTTTATAGCCGTGGCGGGGTATGCCTTTGTCTATCATTTCAAGGCCTACCAGCTTGCGGGTAACGCCTTCTGCTTTTTGTTTTTCCAGTATCTCTCTGGCCGTAAAATCTTTAGTGAACTTAGTGATCCAGCCGAGGCCTGCTTCCAGCGGGCTGGTGGTATCATCTATGTCATTGCCATACAATGCAAAGCCCATTTCCAGGCGCAGGGTATCGCGGGCTGCCAGGCCTATCGGCTTCATTCCGCCTGCTGCACCGGCTTCAAATATTTTGTTCCAGATTGTTTCGGCATTGTTGTCTTTATCTTCAAAGTATATTTCCACACCACCGGCGCCGGTATAGCCTGTAGCGCTTACTATTACGTTTTCGATGCCTGCAAATGTGCCTTTGGCAAAAGTGTAATATTTCAGGTTGGTGATATCCATATCCGTAAGCGTTTGCAGGTACTGCACCGCTTTAGGGCCCTGTACGGCCAGCAGGCCTGTTTTGTCAGATATGTTGTGCATTTCCACACCTTCTGTATTGTGCTTGCTTATCCAGTTCCAGTCTTTTTCTATGTTCGATGCATTTACCACCAGCATATAGCTTTCGTTCTGTTTCAGGCAGTATACCAGCAGGTCATCTACAATACCACCATTCTCATTGGGCAGGCAAGAGTATTGAGCTTTACCATCCGTCAGTTTGCTGGCATCGTTGCTGGTAACACGCTGTATCAGGTCGAGCGCACCCGGGCCCTTCACGATGAATTCGCCCATGTGGCTTACATCAAATACACCGGCATTGCTGCGCACCGTGTGGTGCTCTTCATTGATACCGCTGTAAGAGATAGGCATGTTGTAGCCTGCGAACTCGGCCATTTTAGCGCCCAGCGCTATATGCTTCTGTGTGAATGGTGTATTTTTCATTAACAGTTGGTTGTGTATATGATTTTGCGGGCAAAGATAACTGTTTGTTGTGTTTTGTTGTGAAATACTGATTTTTCGCGCTTCTATATATCTGCTTAATTATAATTGTTCCGAATTGTTCCGTTTTTGCGGAAGTCATTTTTTCTGTTCCAGGTAGTTTTTATAGACCTCGTTCATTTGTTTCAGATTTTCTTCCAATGTGGGCAAACCCATGGTTGCGCGGCGCACATTTACGTTGAGCGAGTCTTCTACCGGATGTGGCTGAAAAATGTTTTGTTCCTTATTCAGGATGAATTGGGTGCCGTACAATTGTTTTTTGCCGGTATTGACCAACACACGGTCTACCAGCATGGCATATTTAGATGGGGTAGCATCTTTGGCATCCACTGCTTTTTTCATCAGCGCCAGCACTTCATTCTGAAAAGCAGTATCCTCGTCCTGGTGCTGTGCCAATAGCCAGAAATTATCAGAACCCTCTATGCCTACTACTTTGTAGCCCGGGAAGCCATATTGCTTCAGTATACCTTTCAGTACAGCATTATTTTCCTTATCTATAGCTGTAATATTAGCTATTAGCGCTTTTACTTCGGGGCTATCGCCATTGTTGTTGGTGCGCATATTATTGAGGGCTACCCGGGCCTGCTGGTCGGTAGTGTACATACGATGCAGGCGGCCGGCAAGTGCGGTGTCTTGAGCGGAACTATGCAGACATGCCAATAATGCGAGAATGGCGAGAATAT
>DASWWE010000129.1:0-12638 GCA_036406055.1 Flavipsychrobacter sp.
TCCCGTAAAGAACAGTAAAGAGCTCCAGAAAACGATACCACGTGCATATTTCAGTTCGCTGGGTTTCAGTGCCGGTTTAATGAACCTCCAGAATTCCCAAAAAACGTATGGGAAAGCGACAATGAACCCTACCATAAAAGAGGTAGAAAAGCTCATCATAAATTGGCCCGATAGCTGCGTATTTTGAAACTCGATATTAAAATCCTGCAGACATAGTACATCCGTACCTATCTTCTGGCCCAATTTGCAAAGCACTCTATAGGATATAAAATCAGGATGCGCCGGCCCCATAATGATGCTATCCCAAACTCGTTCTATGTTGAAGAAAACAACGATAGATGCAATGATAACAACCGCCAGAGCGCGTATGATATGCCACCGCAATTCTTCTATATGATCTACAAAAGCCATCTCGGCCTTTGTATTCTTCTGCCTGCTATTTAAAAACTTATCTACTACGCTCACAGCAGCATTTTATATTAGGGCGCTAAGTTATGCAATAAACCCGTTTTGCAGTACGCGACTCATATACGATAATAAAAAGCAGCGGGTTATCCGCTGCCTTCTAACTAAATGTATATGTACAAACTATTTCTTATATACTTTGATGGAACAAGTATAGTATTCCAATTTTTCTATTTGTTGCTCCAGGGTCAGGTTATTCAGCCTGTTACTTTTTGACAGTTTGATATTGTTTGACTTTGGCAGCGACTGCACCAGGGTCATCAGTGCTTTAGAGCTTACAGCATAGGTAGTTCCTTCGCTGGTTGCATCTTTACCGGTTATCATAGCTACTACGTTACCGTTCGGATCTATAATAGGCGCACCGCTCTGGCCGGGATATGCCGGCATTTGCAGCCTGTATTGAGAAGAATCTCCATCAAAGCCATTCTTCGCACTTATATATCCTTCGTTATATACAATCTCATCCTGAGGGAAACCCAGGCTGTAAACTTTGGTACCCAGTTTCCGTTTGTTGGGTGCGAAAGAATAAGGAAGCTCCCCTTTACCAAAACGGAAGTCTTTATCTTCTATTTTCAATATTGCTATATCTGCCTTTTGGTCGTAACCTACAGTGTAGGCTTTATGATAATTACCGTTGCGGCTTTGTATGTATACAGAATCAGCTCCTTCTGTCACGTGATAATTGGTAACTAAGTAACCGTCATTTGTAAGGGCAAAACCGGTACCGGTATAACGCACCTCAGCGGCAGGCGTATTTTGTTGTTGCTGCTGAATGTTGTTAATCAACCTGCTTTGAGAGCGCTTGTATGTTTCAAGGTCGCGTTTCAGCAGGCTATATTGCGATGCCATTTTGTTATTATTATGCTGCGTTACCCACAGTGTGCTCAGCGAGGTAAGCAGTGCGATACCTGCAGCCACAGCAGCTGTGCGCCAGTAATGCTGGTGCAATGGTATAGTGCGTTGCGGCTTGGTAGTGGCCGTATTAGCAGCTTGTATTTCTTTCAGGGTACTACGAAAGCGAGCCTGCTTGCCTGCATCGTTCATAGAGCGGATGACATTCAGGCATTCATTAAATTCTGTAGCAAATGCACTATCGCTAGCCTTCCTTAGCTCTAAAGCAGCCAGTTCCTGCTGCGGTAAGGTACCGTCAGCATATCTTTCTGCCATTTGCCATATGTTATGCTCCGTCAACATAATTCGTGCTCCTTATTTCACCCCGGCGTTATAAAAAATCTTACGTAAGCGGCCGAGGCATTTATACTTTTGAGTTTTTGCATTCTCAGGATTTGTATACCCAAAACTGGTAGCAATATCCTGCATGCTCTTTTCCTCATGATAAAAGGCCTTTAATAAAGACCTGCAAGGCTCTCCTAACTGTTCTAAAGCAGTATTCAACTGACTATAATACAACTCCCGCTCTTTGTGCGCATTAATGTCGTCTTCGTAAGCCCAGTCCCGGTTGTCGTCGAATCCTGCATTATCCGGCAATAATCCCGGTGATTTCTGCTGGCGGGCTATCTTTTTATACCATAAGTGTTTGCTTACAGCAAAAAGGTAGGTACCTATTTTGCAGCTGAGCCTGAAAGACTCGTCCTGCGATTTTTCGTACAGCACCACCATGGCTTCCTGGTAAATATCTGCAGCATCCGGCTCAGCCCCCCCATTATTCTGTATCCATTTTGTAACAACAGGATAATGCTGGTTGTATATCTGCGCGGTAGCTACCCGGTCGCCCATCGCCAGGCTCGTCAACAACAATTGCTCTGTATCCAAATGACCTTGCACTTATTAATCCTGTTTTTAAAAAAAAGTAACCCTCTTTTTGTAATATTTATTCCGTTTTCAGGTGGGGCATTTTGGCGATATAAAGATAAGACACTCTAAAGGCTGTATGATAAAAACTATTTTAAATGGATTAATTAATTGATAATCAAGCAAATAAATTCGATTTTTCTAATTATTTCTAAATTTTTTAAAAAAACTTCTGTTTCATCGGGTTACCTTTTTCTGTTTGCGGTATAAATTGGAAACATCTTAAAAAAATTAAGTCATGAAATTCGTTAAATTAAGCATTTTCGCCCTGACTATGGGTCTGTTCGTAGCTTCTTGCGGTAACAGCGAATCTGAAGCTCCTGCTGAAGATACTACAATGGCTGCTCCAGTTGAAGCTGCTCCAGCTCCAGTTGATACAGTTGCTGCTCCTGCAGTTGTTGTTGATAGCACTGCTGTTGATACTACTAAACACTAATCTTTAGTCAGTACACATAACTTTAAAGCCCTGCAAATGCAGGGCTTTAGTTTTTTATTCTTTACCGGCTATTACCAGTACTATTTCTCCTTTCGGGGCATGCACCTCATAATGTGCAGCCAGTTCACCGAGCGTACCCTTTCTTGTTTCTTCAAACATTTTGGTAAGCTCCCTGCACACCGCTGCGTAGCGTTCTTCGCCAAAGTAGCTAGCCAATTCTTTCAATGTCTTAACCAACCGGTGGGGCGATTCGTAGAGGATGATCGTGCGTTCTTCTGCGGCCAGCTGTGTCAGCAGGGTATGCCTCCCCTTTTTCAGCGGCAGAAAACCCTCAAATACAAACCTGTTGGCCGGGATACCCGACTGTACCAGTGCCGGTACAAAAGCGGTAGCCCCAGGCAGACATTCCACGGGTATCTCATTCCGCACACATTCCCGCACCAGCAAAAAACCTGGGTCTGAAATGCCCGGTGTGCCGGCATCTGTTATCAGCGCAAAGGTTTTCCCTTCCTGCAACTGGCTAATGATATGCGACAGCACTTTGTGCTCATTGTGCTGGTGATATGGCGTAAGTGGCTTTTGTATCTGGTAGTGCCTTAACAATACTGAACTGGTACGTGTGTCCTCACACAGAATAACATCGGCAGCCTTCAATACCTCTACCGCGCGGTAGGATATATCGCCGAGGTTTCCTATCGGGGATGGAACCAGGTATAAACGCATTATTTGAATATGAGTGATTACCCTTCGGTAACTGTAAACTCGAAAGATTCCATTACAGGATTGGCCAGTAGTTTTTTGCAGGCATCTTCAGCCAGCTTTTGCGCTTCGTCTTTAGATGCCGCATCGATAGAAAGCGTGATATGCTTGCCTATACGTACATCCTGTACCTGGCCAAGACCCAGGTTGTGCAGGCTATTATTCACAGCTTTACCTTGAGGGTCCAGCAATTCTTTCAAAGGCATCACATTAATATGAGCAGTGTATTTCATCTTAAAATAAATTTTTACGCTTCCTTAGGTTTGTAAATCAGCGACAAAAGTACGTAGAGAATAAATGCAAAAGGCCATGCCGCTATCTGCAAGAATGGAATAGCTGCCAAACCGCCTGCAATTATAACAGCTTGTGGCCACATTTCAGCCGGCTTCCATTGTGCAGGCAGCAGTTTTATAAATCTTACTTTCGATACCATCAGCCAGCTAAACAGGGCAATGATGAGATAAATAACCCATTTGTTCTGCAAAACAGCACCTAGATTAAGGGGATTGTACAAATTAACCAACGGCAATGATGCTATGAACAGGCCCACAGCCGGTATCGGCATTCCGTTGAAATAATTTTTCTGTGCAGCCGCATTGGTATTGAAACGTGCTAAACGTAAAGCACCAAAACAGGCTATAAGAAATGCCGGTGCCATTACTATCATGTCAGCATTCAGCGCATCCTGCTGTGCCATATAGCTTGCCCAAAGCATTTTGAAGAGTATCATAGAGGGTGCTACACCAAAAGAAACAAGGTCGGCCAATGAATCCAGGTCTTTCCCTATAGGCGAAAATATTTTCAGAGAGCGCGCAGCAAAACCATCCAGCAGGTCGCAAAACGCTGCTACCACTATAAATATACTGCCCAGGTAAGCCTGCTCTGTGCCCAATACCCAATATTCCATACCATTCACATTGGCCAGGTAGGGCTGTGAGTTGAGTATAAATGCAATTGCTATGCAACCGCAAAAAAGGTTGGTTAATGTCAGCAGATTGGGTAAATGCCTCATGAGGGCGTAAATGTAAGGCAAAAACCAAAATGAAAGTAGCTGTTTTACAAGTAAGTAAAACAGCTACCGTTATCTTCTAAGTTGGCTTTATTATTTATTCCGGCACTACCAGTCGGAAGCCATTGCCGTGGATATTCACGATCTCTACGGCGCTGTCCTCTTTCAGGTATTTGCGCAGCTTGGCTATATACACATCCATACTGCGTCCATTAAAGTAGGTATCACTGCCCCATATACGTTTCAAGGCAGCCTCACGTGGCAGCAGGTCGTTTTTATATTCGCACAGCATCAGTAACAGCTCGTTCTCTTTAGGAGACAGTGTTTGAGGGTCAGCACTTTCAAACTGCAGCGTACGCAGTTTACTATTGAAGTGATAACGGCCAATATTGAATTCAACCTGGGCATGCTGTTTTTCCTGCAACTCCTGGTTGCGCTTCATGATGGCTTTTATTTTGTGCAGCAACACTTCGCTATCAAATGGCTTAGTGATGTAATCGTCTGCGCCCAGCTTATAGCCGTTCAGTATATCTTCCTTCATGCTTTTGGCCGAAAGGAAGAACAAAGGAATATCCGGGTCTACATTCCTTATTTCTTCTGCCAGTGTAAATCCATCCATGTTAGGCATCATCACATCCAGCAGGCATATGTCAAATTTTTCCCGACGAAAGGCGGCCAATCCTAAAATACCATCACGTGCCAGTTCCACTACAAAATCATTCAATTCCAGGTAATTCTTAAGCACTTGCCCGAAGTTGGTATCATCTTCTACAAGCAGTACTTTATATTTTTCTTTTTCCATGCGCTAAGTAATTGGTATAAAAGTAATAATGGGCATTGTATTTTAAAAAGTAATATTTTGTTAAAAGCGCGGACAATTCATATTACTGGCCGATCGTCTTCTTTCGCCATATTTACCGGTATATATAATTGAAAACTCAAATGCTCCGTTCCCATTGTTTTCAGGGCTCAAAGTAGATGTTGTGTAATCATAACTTGTCATAAATTTCAGGCCAACATATTCAAGGCCCAAGCTGCCTATAAAAGCTTCTTTATAACGATAGTGACCACCGGCTATTACACCAAGTGCCTTGCTGCTGTTACCATTGCTACTACCGCCATCACCTATATATATATACACCAATGTGCCACCTACTATCTGGTAAGCCCCTTGTTGGGTAGTATAATAAACAGATGGATTAAGCGTAACACTCTTAGCTATTACAAACTGGCCATCCAGGTTCACAGAAGGGCGGATGCCTATCTCGTTGGTCATATTGTAAAATGTTTCAGTTGGCGTATTTACATGCGCTACACCGGCACCCAGCTTCACATATATCAGTTCGTTAGGAAAATAAGCGAAGTTTACCCCTGCACCTATATCCAGGTAGTTGGTCTTAATGATATTATTCATCTCCGTACCGTTTATCATCTCGCCATTCGGCAGGCTTCTGTCAAATTTAAACTGGCCGGCATTCCATTGCTCATCAAAGGTGAGTTTATCATAATTCACATTCCTGCTGGCATAACCTGCAGAAAGGCCTGCCGATATCATAAAGTTATCATTGGTCTGCACATGGTAGGCAAGAAACACATCACCACGGTTCAATGTCAGGTTGCCATCACCGGCCACATCATTGAAGAAGGCAAAACCAATGCCCATCCAGTTAGTTTCATTAGCCGCACGAAAAGCTTGCATATCGGCAAATGCAGATACCGTTTTAAAAGGCACCGGCACTTTATTCCACTGGTTGCGGTAGTTGAGGCCCAGCCTGTAATCATTCTCACTCATCAGGGCCGTATTGGCAGGGTTTACGAGCAAAGGCGCATTGTAGTATTGCGAAAAGTGAATGCCTTGCGCCTGCACATTGACGGCCGCTACTGTTAGCGCCATTGCTGCTACAGCCTTTATACCTGCTTTATATATTTTCAGCTTGTTCAATTTCATGACTTTCGTTTAAAAAAGGTAGTCCGTATTATCTCAGCAATGTCACGTTACCACGCTTATAGAGCGTCGTTTCATCTGTAAAAGTTACATTCAGCACATAGGCATATGCTTCCATCCCTTGTTTCTTTCCTTTATAAGTACCGTCCCAACCTACATCCAGGCTGTTCGATTCAAATACCATCTGGCCCCAGCGGTTATATATCTTCAGGTTCATGCGTTGCACACCTGCACCGCGAACAAACAGGATATCATTTTTACCATCACCATTCGGGCTGAATGCGGTTGGCAAATCGGCCACGGGATATATATCTGCTGTTACGGGTTTGCACACCGTATCTGTGCAGCCTTCCTGGTTATATGCTACCAGGCATACATTATAGGTGCCCGATTTTTTATACAAATGCGTTGGATTGTTCTCTTCCGTTCCTGTACCATCGCCAAAATTCCAGTTGAATCTAATCGCATTTACAGACTTGTTTGTAAACACATGTGGTTCATTGGTAATGGGTACTAACGGTACATATGTAAAGTCTGCCGTAGGCGATTCTTTTACCGTTATGGTCATAGATACGGAATCTACTTTATTGCAGGTAGTTGGGTTATATGCCCAAAGACTTACTATATAGGTACCTGCCGTATCATACTTATGAGCCGGCCCCAGTGCCGTAGAGGTATTGCCATCGCCAAAATCCCACTTATAGGCCGAAGCGTTTTTTGATGTATTAGTAGGACGGAAGGAATCTGACACACATATCAATGCCGGTACTTCAAGCCCCGCCTTCACATTATCATCCCTGAAGGTTAGTATCACGCTACTGCTATCGGGAGAATTACATGCAGTAGGGTCTGTCATTACCAGCTTCACAGTATAAGTTCCGGCACCGGGAAAGTTTTTATTAGGCGGTGTATTGCCTGTGAATGTGGTACCGTCGCCAAAATCCCAGAAGAAAGATGCATTGGCAGGATTCTTACCAAACTTTGAAGTATTGGTAAATGAAGCCCTGAACGGAGAGCACGTATCCAGTATAGTTGCAGTAAAACTGTTATCGATGCTATTAGTATCTACAGTTATTGTGAGGTATGCAGTGTCTCTTTCTACGCATGTGGTTGGATTATATATTGTAAGGCGCACGGTATAAGTACCGGGATTGGAATAAGATTTTGGTGGAGGTATTTGCGCAGTACTGTTTGTGCCATCCCCAAAATCCCACAGGTAGTTGGTTGCATTTGCAGAAGAGTTGGTAAACGTTACCGCCTCACCGGGACAAAGCGTTTTGTTGGGAGATATTGTAAAACCTGCATTTACAGCCCCAAAGTTCATGGCCATTTTTACTGCCAGCAAGTTACAATTACTATTCAAAGACGTGGGGCTATAGGCACCCGTTGTAGTTGAAGGGTCAGGACCTGCACATCCACCACAAATGGCCTGATATATAACGCCATCCCGGTCAAAACGGCTGGTTCCTCCATCTACATGCTCTTCATTATTGGGAGAACCATAATAACCACCGAACAATACTAATGATGCATTCTTATCCATCACAAAGAAATAAAAATCATTGCCATCTGTAGTGCTGGTTATCAATGAAGGTGATGGTGTTCCCAGATTAACAGGCATACCGGCCGTAGTGCCACCGCTTCCGGAGAGAGAACCTCCCCAACCTGATACGTACACATTTTCACAAGTATCTACCAAGAACGATGTTGGGGTTATGTTTACTGTTGTTGGATCTCCTGAACCAAATACAGTAGAATAATAAGCACTAGTAAGATTCTGGTCCATCTTAATGATGAACTGGCTCGAATTGGCAGGGAAAGCAGTAGCATTAAATACCGGAACGCCATTATTAAGACTTTGCCCTGTCACATACACATCTCCGTCACCGTCTAATTGTATGCCATAGCATTGATCGTAACTACTCCCTCCTATAAAGGTTCCACGCAATAGCGGATAAGTACCTCCGTTCTGGAACTTTAATATATACCCATCTATGTCTCCTGAATGCGTGCTTTTGTATGTGCCTGCTGTAGAAGGGAAAGTAGAACTACCCGTGCCCCCCGAAACATATATGGCATCCTGTGTTTTACTAAAAGCAAGTACATAGGCAGCATCCATGCCTGCTCCACCTAAATAAGTGCTCCATAACATGCTGGTAAGCGCTCCATTCAATTTAAAAACAACAGCATCTTGTGCGCCTCCCAATGTAGCCTGATGAGCATTTACTGTTAGAAAATTTGTAGACCTGGTACAACTTGCAACATATATATTTCCTGCATTATCTACCAATACCTCACTACGCGCATCATCGCCGTAGCTGTGTTTCAGGCTAGTATTAAACGTGCCAAACAACGAGGAAATGTTTACACCGTCATCTCCTGAGCCTCCCACATATGTAGAACCAAGTAACGCTGAGCCGGCTGCATTTAATTTCGTAACCACAATATCAGCACCACCGGAATTGGTGTCTTTATAAGCCGTTAAGGTATCAACAGGATAGTTAGTAGAATAAGTCCGCCCCGCCAATATCAGGTTGTTCCCTGCATCTACCACCAGGCTATGTGGCTGTTCGTTATCTGAGCCGCCAATATATGTAGCATATACCATTCCAGTGCCGCCTGAGTTGAACTTGGTAATTGTAATGTCGCAGGGGAATGCAGGAGTGCCAGTAGTTGGGTCTACATTTCCACCTCCAGAACCACCACCATTAAATGACAAATCATAACCGCCGATAGTAGCTGGATATCCTGCTGCGCGTGTAGCGCCTCCCGCGTATAAATTACCTGCAGCATCATAGGTTGCTGTAAAGCCCCAGTTATCGGCTGTAGATCCGCTAAAAGTGGCAAATATCATGGTAGGATCAATTACCAAAGGGTACGATTTATTGT
Source organism: Flavipsychrobacter sp. (assembly GCA_036406055.1). Classification (GTDB taxonomy): domain Bacteria; phylum Bacteroidota; class Bacteroidia; order Chitinophagales; family Chitinophagaceae; genus Polluticoccus. The sequence goes on from DASWWE010000129.1 coordinate 9,316, forward strand.
ATCCTTTCGGAAAGACATAACTAACTGTGTTACCTGATAATTTATAGTTACATGGCACTTCTACGCGCGTATCATTTATATACTGGTACGCATACGGTTTTGCTTCAGTAGCTGTTCCAACCGATGTTTTTATCAACAGCTCTCCACCGGAAATACTGAGCCCATCTACGCCTTCATATTGTAATTGGATAAGCGATGCGTCAGCACCTGCGCTGATAATAAAATCATACTTCAATTGCATGCTTTCTGATGCAACATGCAAATCAATTCCCTGGTAAATGTTTTGATAATCGACAGCATGATATGGGTGTATATTCGATTTCCACCTTTTCGGATCGTTACCCAAGAAATAATTGTAATAATGGTTTTGAGGCTTACTACCTATAGCTTCCGATGCATTGGCTCCTAACAGGTTTATTTTGTAAGCATGAAAATGAAGTTTTTGAGCCTCTTTAATTTTTCCTTCTTTTACTCCATGTATCTTAGCCGTATTATCAGGCGCAGCAACTACGCAGGTAAAGCCTTTTTTTTCCAGGTATATATCTCCATATGGTGTAATGCTTTTAAACAGAAAAGATTCTTCCCATTGGCCCCTGTTCTCAATAAATTCAATAGTTCCTCCACCGGCATCGGCAAGCACTATCTGTGGTATTAAAAAAAATATAAATAAAGTGGATAAAACCTTTCCCATGTTTTAACAATTAATACCTAAACAGGTATAGTAAATGTAACGATTTTTACTTATTAAAGGGCAGGGGCAAGGCGATAAAGCGCGAGATTCAGGGGTTGTAATGGCTATCACAGGTTTATTATAAACCCGTGGTTAAAGTAGAGCGGAAAGTATGGCGGGACGATACCATCGTCCTATAAAAACCAGGTAAGGATGCGAAGCTATTTAATTCACAATTTTGTTGGCGCAACTACTGCTGGCAAAGGCCTCAGGTTTTGCTTTGAAAGCAAAGCCCATGCCTAAGATATAGCCCATGGCTTCACGCAATGCTTCATTGCTTTTAAACTGCGGATTGGTATTGATGTCTGCATGCACCTCCATATCCACATCATATTTGTTAAACAGGTCGCACAGCTCATAAGCTATTTCTATGCTTTTTGCCACTTCTACCAGCATTCGTTCTTTAATGCTGTATTTCTGCCGTGTTTTGTCATTGCAGATAAACATAAAGCCACCATGCTTCTCCCGCAGAAAAACGATCACTGTAGCAAACTCTGTTTCCTGGCCCCGGACCTGCGAATCGGTGCCTATACACACTTTCAGGTGGTAGCCAGCCTGTGTTTCCCGGACTATAGTGTTTTCCACAGCATTTTTGACAGGTAACTTCAAAGGTTCTCCACTAAACGTACGCCAAATCATAGCCATTTTTTTAGTTATACTAAAGTTACCCATATAAATGTTACAGAAATCTTATGTATGTGTTACTTCAGGATGAAATACACATGTTATAAACATTTTTCATTTAAGTCTCTCGCAATAGTAGTTAAGCGTTCGTTATCAAGTGCAGAAGATGGTATGTCTGGCTTTTAAACATTAATTTTGTAACACTTTCCGATAAGCATTGCTTCGGAGCTACCGGGATTTTAATAACTTTTCGGCATATATATAGAGCGCATAAGAGAACATCAGGAAAAATTGAACTGATAATCTCTTAAACAATGGTAAATGAACGCTAATGTTGCCGAAAAGAGCGGCTACGATATACAAAATGAATACTGGACAGTAGGCAAATGGTTCTCTTTGCTTATTATGGTGCTGCTGGCATGGTTCGGTATCTATATCATTTCTCACGCGCAGAGCGGTATACCGGGTTATGAATACACCCATTTTACCACTGCAGAAGTACGGCAGATAAACAGGATACTGACCACCGAGAGCGTGGCGGCTACGCCTGTACAACGTACGATACAACCAGCCACACTGATAGATACAGATGCCTCAATGGCTATGCCGGCAGAGGTTAATGATGGAACCTCTTCTATACAAACCACCGGCTGCGACATTAACTGCCGTACAGATAAAGCGTTGGCTTATATAGCAAGTGAATACGATAATAATATTACTGCTGCCCAGCTTCAATCTCTCAGGCAATATATCAGCACTTTTGGCCCGCAGGAAATGGGCGTATTCCTGGCCGATTACAAACTGAAGGTCCGTTCTTACTTTTGGCTATCAGGTCCTATGCTATACGCAGAAATCATCTTTTGGGTGATAGCCGGTGTACTGTGCAGCCTTATATTTTCGGTGGGCCTTTCATTCAGGCGCTCACAACGAACAGGGTATGAGCATAAGGATATTTTATACCAGGTAGCTAAAATATTCTACGCGCCATTCATCACCCTTATATTAGTATTAACATATAACTACTTTAAAGAGAACACTACGCTTAACGCCAACCTTGGCCAGGGAGTGTTGGTATTTGGCTTCATCGCAGGTCTTTATTCAGGTAGGTTTATGAATTTCCTCAACAACCTGAAACACTTGGTACTACCTGGTAATGACGACACCTATATAGCAGCAGCAATGACTCCTGCTATGGCTATGCAGCAGCAAATGTCCGTAGCACCTATAATGCCTGGTGAAGTACCTACTGGCCGCCAAACCGCAGACGAACCGCATGAAGAAGAAGCATTAGCAGTAGATAGCACCGGCAACTTTAATATAAATGGCAAACTGAAACCTAAACCATCGGAAGATGGCCTGATAGATGTAGAAGTGGAAATAAAGCTCGATGACTCCACGATGTTTGATGATGAAAAAGATCAGTTGCTGCGCAAAGGTTTCAATAAAGCAATTGTAACGCTGCATAATGTAAACGGTAGGGATATCATTCCTGCGCGCAAATCGGGCGATGGCTCCATCTTCATAGCCTCGGCTGTGAAACCGGGTATCTATATTGCCCGGGCTACATTATCTCAACGTATGAATGATGACCAGATCATCAATCTGTTTGGTGAACGTACCTCTTATATTACTGTTGACAAGCCTGGATTAGAGCTTTATATGCGCAAGTACGAATTGGCAGATTAATGCTGTTCTTTAAAATTTTCACATAAAATTGGGCATTGCAGTAGCAGTGCCTTTTTTATTTTATGCCTAATTTTCAGTAAAATCATTCTGGAATGAAGCACTTCTTTTTAGCGCTGATGGTTCTTTGTACATCTTTTCATTTATTGGCGCAAGAACAGCAAAAACCCATCCTCAGTCCGCGTGCATATGTAAACACAAAGTACATGGACATTTCGTACGGTCAGCCTTCTAAAAGAAACCGCGTGATATTTGGTGAACTGGTACCTTATGGCAATGTATGGCG